>JBJHCE010000018.1:23549-28102 GCA_050485865.1 Gemmatimonadales bacterium
CCCCCCCCGGGGCCACCCGCCGGGGGGGGGGGTGGGGCCCGGGGGGGAGGGCGCCCCCGGGCCGGGCCCCCCCCCCCCCCCGCCCCCCCCCCCCGGGGGGGGGGGGGGGGCCCACCCCCCCCCCCCCCCGCCCCCGGGCTTTTTCCAGACGTGGCTCCGGACCGGAAGGCGACCCCGCCTCACGCGCTAGGGGAAGGATTCCCGGTCCCAGACCCCCGGCGTTCCGGGGAGGAGATCTTCCGATGGCGATTCGGGTGGGAATCAACGGGTTCGGGCGAATTGGCCGCCTCGTGGTACGCGCCGCCCTCGAGTCCGGGCGCGATGACCTGGAGTTCGTGGCGGTGAACGACCTCACCGACAACCGGACCCTGGCGCACCTCTTCCAGTTCGACTCCGTGCACCGGACCTGGCCCGGCACCGTCGAGATGACGGACCATGGCATCCGGGTCGACGGGCACGAGATCCGGGTCTTCGCGGAGCGGGATCCGGCGAACCTCCCCTGGGGTGACCTGGGCGTGGACGTGGTCATCGAGGCCACCGGCTACTTCACCGAACGCTCGAAGGCGGCCGCGCACCTCGCCGCCGGGGCCCGGAAGGTCATCATCTCCGCGCCCGCGAAGAACGAGGACGTGACCGTGGTCCTGGGCGTGAACGAGGGCGCCTACGATCCGGCCGCCCATGACGTGATCTCGAACGCCTCGTGCACGACGAACTGCCTGGCCCCGGTGGTGAAGGTGCTGGACGATGCCTTCGGCTTCGAGCGGGGTCTCATGACCACGATCCACGCGTACACGAACGACCAGACCACGCTGGACGCCCCGCACAAGGACCTCCGCCGGGCCCGGGCGGCCGCCGTCTCGATGATCCCGACCACCACGGGCGCGGCGAAGGCCACCTCTCTCGTCCTTCCCGGGGTGAAGGGTCGCATCGACGGGATGGCCATCCGCGTTCCCACCCCCGACGTGTCCCTCGTGGACCTGACCTGCGAGCTCGGTTCCGACGTCACCGTGGAGGCGGTGAACGCCGCCTTCGAGGCCGCTGCCTCCGGTCCCATGAAGGGGATCCTGGGGGTCGAGTCCCGGCCCCTCGTGTCCGTGGACTTCACCGGGGACTCCCGGTCTTCGATCGTCGATGCGGGGTGCACCGCCGTCATCCAGGACCGGATGGTGAAGGTCCTGGCCTGGTACGACAACGAGTGGGGGTACTCCTGCCGGGTCGTGGACATGGCCCGGTACGTGGGGGAGCGGCTCCCCGCGGCTTCCGGAGGGTGAGGGTGGCCGGACGCACCCGGGGACTCGGCGACCTCGCCCCGGGGGAGCTCCTCGGGAAGCGGGTGCTCGCCCGTGTCGACTACAACGTGCCCCTGGATGCGGAGGGGCGGATCACCGACCCGATCCGGATCCGGGCCACCCTTCCGACCCTTCACCGGCTCCTGGACGCCGGGGCCCACGTGCTCCTGGTTTCCCACCTGGGGCGTCCGGACGGGTCTCCGGACCCCTCGGCCTCCCTCGCGCCGGTGGCCCGCCGGCTCTCCGAGGAGCTCGGCGAGCCGGTCCCCCTCCTCGAGGACCCGCCCCAGGACGAGGCGCTCGCCTCGTGGCCCGAGCGGACTTCCGCCCGGGTGGCGATCCTCGAGAACATCCGGTTCCACCCGGGGGAAACCCGGAACGATCCCGAGCTGGGAGCCGCGCTCGGACGGCTCGGGGACATCTTCGTGGGTGACGCCTTCGGGGTGGCACACCGGGCCCACGCCTCCAACGTGGGGGCGGCCCGGGCAATCCGGGAGCGGGGGGGCGCCGCCGTGGCGGGGCTCCTTCTCGAGCGGGAGCTCCGGTTCCTCCGCGACGCCCTCCGCGACCCGCCCCGTCCGTTCGTGGCCATCATGGGGGGCGCAAAGATCTCGGGGAAGATCGACCTGATCGAGCACATTCTCCCCACGGTGGACCGGATCCTCGTGGGCGGCGCCATGGCGAACACCTTCTTCCGTGCCCTGGGGCTCAGGACCGGGAACTCCCTCGTGGAGGAGGACCGGGTCGACCTGGCCCGCGAGCTCCTGGAGCGCGCCGGAGAGCGGCTCCTCCTTCCCGTGGACTGCGTGGTGGCCGCGGAGATCACCCGGGACGCCGAGACCCGCACCGTGGCCCGGAACGGCCTTTCGGATGGAGACCGGATCGCCGACATCGGCCCCGCCACCCGGGCTCTCTTCGCCCAGGAGATCCGGCGAGCGGGTACGGTGGTATGGAACGGTCCCATGGGGGTCTTCGAGATGGCCCCCTTCGCCGCCGGCACCTTCGAAGTGGCCGAGGCCCTGGCCGAAGCGACGGAGGGGGGCACCCTCTCGGTGGTGGGGGGTGGAGATTCCGCCGCCGCCGCCGAGGCGGCGGGCGTCGCCGAGCGGATGTCCCACATCTCCACCGGTGGGGGGGCGTCGCTCGACCTCCTTGCGGGGAAGAGCCTCCCCGGTGTGGAGGTTCTCGAGCGGACCGAAGGGAAGGCACCATGAGACCCGTCGTCGTGGCCGGAAACTGGAAGCTGAACCACGGTCCCCGGGACACGGAGGCCTTCCTGGACACCTTTCTCAACGGGCTGGAGGGAACGGGAGGGGGAGAGGGTGCGCGGGTCCTCCTCTTTCCGCCGGCGGTAAGCCTCGACTCGGCCCGGCGCCGCCTCGCGACCCGGGCCGGAGAGGGGAGGGAAGGCGCCGAGCGGCTGGAACTCGGCATCCAGCAGATCCACCCGGAGCCCTCCGGCGCCTTCACCGGGGAGAACGGCGCCGAGCATGCCCGGCAGGCGGGGGCGACGTGGGCCCTCGTGGGACACTCGGAACGAAGGACGCTCTTCCGCGAGACCGACGCGGACACGGTTCTCCGGGTCGATGCCGCCTTCCGGGCGGGGCTTGCCCCCATGCTCTGCGTGGGGGAGCGCCTCGATGAGCGGGAGGCCGGGCGCCTCGAGGAGGTTCTCGCACGGCAGTTGGACGCGGTGCTCGCGCCACCGGAGCTCCGGGACCGGCTCGCGGCGGGTCCCTTCGCCCTCGCATACGAGCCGGTCTGGGCCATCGGCACCGGCCGGACCGCCTCTCCCTCCGATGCCTCCGAGGCCCACGGCCTGCTTCGCGGGCGGATGGCGGAACGCCTGGGCAATGCGGCCGCCGAGGAGATCCCGATCCTCTACGGCGGGTCGGTTCGGCCGGAGACGGCCCCCGAACTCCTCACCGCTCCCGGGGTGGACGGACTCCTGGTCGGGGGTGCCTCCCTCGACCCCGGGTCCTTCCTCGCACTCGTCCAGGCCGGGTTCGCCGCGGCGGCCCGGCGTTGACACCCCCGGCCAAGGCCTCGATCTTTCAGGGCTGATCGTGGCATCCTGCCCTCTTTCGCCCCCGCAACGGGGATGAACGCTCCATGTACGGTTTCTTCCTGACGCTTCTCGTTCTCGATGGGATCTTCCTTTCCGTCGTCATCCTCCTCCAGGCCGGAAAGGGTGGCGGCCTCGCCGCCATGGGAGGCGGCGGCGGCACGATGACCGAAGGCGTCCTCGGGGGTCGGCAGGCCTCCACCTTCCTCGTACGGGCGAGCTGGGTCGCCGGCGGCGCCTTCATGGTCCTCTCGCTGATCCTGGCCATCCTGTCGGCCCGCGGCGACCGCCCCGGCTCCATCCTCCAGCAGGAGTTCCAGAGCGCACCGACGGCGCCGGCGCCGATCCTCCCGGGGGTCGAGCCTGGTGCCGGAACGGGAGAGCCCGTACCCCCGCCCCCCGGATCGGACGGGACGCCGGACACCCCCTGAGCCGGTGAGCCGGGTCTCCACGCCCCCTCGATGCGTCAGGGCCCGGTCGGGCCAGCCCCGGAGACGCCCTGGAACCCCTCCGGGCGTCTCCGGTCGTTTGAGGGGCGCTCCTCCGCCACGGCCGGCCTGGAGGGCCCGCGCCTCGGAGCCTTGCCATCGCATCCCCCTCGGGTAGCTTAGAAGGGCTGTTCGCCCCATCCCACAACCTCGAATCACGGAATCACGGAGACCGCACGTGGCCCGCATCGAAGTCCCCATGCCCCAGATGGGCGAATCCATCGCCGAGGGAACTGTCTCCCGTTGGCTGAAGCAGGTCGGCGACAGCGTGGAGCGCGACGAGCCGATCCTCGAGATCAGCACCGACAAGGTGGACGCCGAGATCCCGGCGCCCCAGTCCGGGACCCTGGTGGAGATCGCCGTCGAGGAGGGGGCGACCGTCGAGGTGGGGACCGTCGTGGCATGGATCGATACCGAGGGTGGGGCGCCCCAGGCGGAGGCCCCGAAGGAAGAGGCCTCCCAGCCCGAGGCCGAAACCCCTGCGAAGGAACCCGCCCGGGAGGAGGAAGCCGAGGACGCTTCGGCGGCGGATCCCGAGCCCGGGTCCGAGGAGGAGCGCCTCAAGCAGCGTTCCACCCCCGTCGTCCGGCGGATGGCGGAGGAGCACGGCGTGGACCTCTCCAGGGTCGAGGGCTCCGGCCATGCCGGACGCGTGACCAAGCAGGACCTCGAGGCCTTCCTCGAAAAGGGCGGGGGGGAAGACGCACCTGC
>JBJHCE010000019.1:0-27870 GCA_050485865.1 Gemmatimonadales bacterium
GAGCCTCCCCAACTCCCCCCTCACCCTCTCCGTCTCCGGTTCCGGCTCCCATTCCGGGTCGGTCAGGCGCATCCTTTCCTCGTGGGAGCGGAAGGCGGCGCGGGCCTTTTCGACTTTGCCCTGCATCGCCAGCGCCTTCAGGAGGCGGCGGAGATGGCGTTCGTCGTCCGGATCAAGGCGGATCTGGAGTTCGGAAATCCGCACGATCCCGGCGAAGTCCGAAATGCCCTCGGAGAGCTGGCACGCCTCGGCCAGCGCGTTCCGCACCTCGGAACGGTAGTGGATCTGCCGTTCCCCAATCCACTCGGAGGCCCGCTGCGTCAGCTCACCCACGGCGTCGACGAAGAAGCCTCCCTCCAGGATCTCCAGGGCCTCGTCGAAGGCTGATGTCTGAAGCGCATCCCGGAAATCCTCCAGGTCGGTCCGAACGAGGCGACGGTTCAGCGCCAGCCGGCTTCCGAAGGCGATGACGATCTCCGGGTCGTCCACCTTCGTCCGCACCGTCAGGAGGAGCTGCGCGAGCCTCGAGCCTTGCGCCTCCCGGGTTCCCGATTTCCACAGGAACTCGCCGAGCTCGGCGCGCGTGATCCCCTTCGGGCCGTGGGCACCCACGATTCCGAGCAGGAGCCGAACCTGGTGTGACAGGGCCGCCACCTCCTCGCCCTTCGCCAGGGAGGGACCCCGGAAGACGGAGAGCCGGAACGGACATTCCCGCGATGGGTCGGAGGAAGCGGCCATATCGTGACGATCCGTACCTGGAGGAGCACCGCCGGCCTGCCGGGGCGAACCCCGCGGCGGGACATAGTTTCCCCTCCTTTGCGCTTTCGCAACTCCCTCGGGCCCCCGCCGGGGTCCGACCCTCATGCCGCCTCCCCGGTCCGCTCCGCTCCGTTCTTCAGGAGGGAGGCCCTGGCATGAGGATCGGGGTCCCGGTCGGGAGGTCCCTCGGTCGGAAAGCCGCGCAGATCGTGCACGAGCCCGCCTCGTTCCCACTCGAGGCGAAGCCAGGTCTCGAGAATCCACTCCCACCCCAGCCGCTCCCGGATCACCGAGGGCCGGGCCCCCACCATCCGCTCCATCTGGTTGCTCAAGGTGAAGCCCTCCGGGTAGCCGAGGGCATGCGCCACGCTCGAGAGCGACCGGTCGGTGGACTGGAGGAGCTGGCTCGCCCTCAGGATCCGGAAGAACTGGAGCCACCGGGACGGTGCCGGAAGCCCCCGGTCCCGGAACTTCCGCCCGAGGGCCCGCCGCGACAGGTAGACCGAACGTGCCACCGCCGCGAGCGTCCGAAGCTCGCCCGAGAGCTCGGCGATCCGCGACACGAGCCGCCGCGTGTCCTGGTCCAGCCGGAGCCCCCGCCACCAGAGGTAGTCGAGCGTATCGCCCCCGATCGAAAGCGGCCCCTGCCTCAGGATGCACCGGAGCTCGTCGGCCCCCGGTTCCGGATGGTGCGGCAGGATCCCGCACGGGCGCGCCGATTCCACGAGCTCCAGCATCCCAGCCTGGAATCGGGCGATCCGTGCGGAAGGAGGCAGAAGCACCAGCAGGGGAAGCCCACCGGGGCGTCCGGCAGCCCGTTCCAGGTGATCCGCCCTCGCCCCGACCGAGAGGTCCCACACCAGCGCGGCGCCCCGAAAGACCCGGGGGTGCGAGGGGAAGTCCTCGTTCTCCGCAATCGGGAGAAACCCGTGGTACGGGGGTGCGAGGAGCGAGAACGGGGTGAACGCTTCAGCGGCGGGCATCGGGACCTCCGGATCGAAGGGTGGTCGTACGTGCCTCTCGAAATATCCCGCACCCCATCAGCAACGCATCAGCAGCACACGCCTCTTTCGCCAAACCCCCCCGGGCATTAAATCAGAAGCCAGATTCGCAACCTGTTGTCCCTCCCCGTCCGAGCGGGCCGCCATGTCGAAAGCCGAACTCGACCCCGAGGCCACCGCGCTCTCCCGCGAGCCCCAGCAGGCCCGCAGCCGCCGCACCCTGGAGCGCCTCCGTGCCGCCGCCTGGTCCCTCCTCGAGGCCGAGGGTCCCGAGGGGGTCACGGTCACCGGGGTGGCGGCCGAGGCCGGGGTCAGCGTGGGCTCGTTCTACGCCCGCTTCGAGGGGAAGGAGGAACTCCTCGACCACCTCGAAGCGGTGGCCCTCGACCAGGCCCTCCGCCGCCTCTCCGAGGTCCTGGACGACGAAGCGGGCCCCCTCGAACTCCTCGAAGAGGTGGTCGCTCTCTACCGCCGGGGTCCCGCGCATCGCCTCCTCCTCCTGGCCCGGAGCGAAGGCCGCTCCCCCCGCCGGCTGAACCACCTTCGCCGCGTGGTGGCCGAATCCCTCGCGGAGCGCCTGGGCCCCGACGAGCCGGGCACACTCCTCCGGGCCGTCGCCCTGGCCGGGGCCGCACGCGAACTGGCGCTGGCGGCCGGAGAAGGGGAGGAGGGCTGGCTTTCAGAGGTTTCTCCGGGGGGTGCAGGAGACCCGGACCGTCCCATCATGGCGGCGCTGGCCGCCCTCCTGGGCGACGGAACCGAAGCCCCCGCGGCGACCCTCTACCCCGCCGCCGCCCCTGCCGCCCCCGCGGAGCCCGTCGGGAGGGCGGCAACGGAGGCCCCCGCCCCCGTGCCCCGGCCCCCCGGTGAACACGCGGATGCCGAGGAAGGGCCCGCCGACGAAGGATCTGCCACGGAGGAAGCGCCCGACGAGTCTGACGCGCCGGAAGAGCCGGAACACCAGAGCGACCCGGATCCCGACCCCCCGCCCGTCGAGCTCTTCGACGTCTGGGGTTGAGGCGGGAAACGCGAGGGCCGGAACGAACCCGTGTAGACCCTGTAGTTACATGTAATAACAAGTGGGAGGCCGAGCATGCGGAATGTAGGCGTGCCGACCCGGGGCATGCGGCACGAGGGCGTGCGGACCCAGGGCGTGCGAAACGGTAGCCCGCGCAACGAAATGGACGCGTGTTCGGTTGGGGTGCGAGGGATGTGGCTCCTTTCGGCCCGTGCTTCCATGGCCTTCCTCCTGGTCGCGTGCGGAACGGATACGGACGGCGTGGATCGCGCGGTCCACGTGGACGCGCTTCCGCAGCTGTCGCACGTCGAAGAGGTCCGGATCGGGAGTGTCGACGATTCCGACGCGGGGTTTTCGCGGATCGGGGCGGTGGTGGGGGCCCCGGACGGTACGCTCTACGTGCTCGAGAGCCAGGATGGGCACGTGCGGGTCTTCGGGCCGGACGGAGCGCGCATCGGCACCCGCGGTCGCCCGGGAGAGGGTCCGGGGGAGTTCACACGCCCGACGGCGATCGGCCTCATCGGCGACACGCTCTGGGTGAGGGACGCCGGGATGCGGCGCATTTCGTGGTTCGACCGGAGTGGAGCGCTCGTGCACGAAACGCCCGGAATGACCCTTCCGGTGGATACCGACGTGCCCGGAATGGCGCTGAGCGTGGTGATCGGTGATCCCCTCCCGGGCGGGCTCGTGGGTTCCACCACCAACCGTGTCATGGGAGCCGGCGCGGCCGATCGGCCCTACCGGGTCCCCTTGGTCCGCTTCGATCGGCAGGGGGCCATCATCGACACGGTGCGCTGGGACACCATCGACCCCGGGCCCGTCGTGCGGGTTGGAGGGCGGGCGCTCCATCCCCCGTCGCTCCGGCCCCGAAGCCCGGTGGTGGTGCAGCGGCCGTCGGGCGAGCAGATCGAGCTCCACTGGTCCGACGGCGGAGGGGTCCTCGAGGTCCTGGGCCTCGCCCCTTCAGGCGACACGACCGCCCGGACGACCCTCGGCTACGAGCCGACCCCCCTTTCGGAGCACGTGCGCGACAGCCTCCTCGATCGGCCCGAAGGGATGGGCAGATTCTACGGCGTGAGCGACGCGGCCCTCGATGCCGCCATGGCGTCGGGACTGGACCTCCCCGGCCACCGCCCCCCGCTTCGGACCACGCACGTGGGGGCCGACGGCAGCGTCTGGATCGAGCTCGACGGGCCGCACGTGGAGTGGACCACCTGGGTGGCCCTGGCCCCGGACCTCTCGCCCCGCGGTCGTCTCGACCTGCCCCCGCGCATGCGACCCCGGTACGTCGACGGCGCGGTCTTCTGGATGGTCGAGCTGGACGAGATGGAGGTGCCCTGGCTCGTGGGCATCCGGGTCGTTACCCACGGGGCCTGACCCGGGCATGCCGGCGTACGTGGACGGCGTGTCGGGAGGAGCTGAGGCAGGCGCCGGACAACCGGCCCTGATCGGCCTGGACCTTGTTCCACGGTGTGCACGTTCCAGAACCCCACCAACCCGGAGCGCGTGAGGAGACCCCCTCCCCGGCCCCATCACGTGGTGACAACCCCGGGCGTGTGGGCGGGGGAGGGCGGAGTCTCCCCGGAGTGGACCCCGGCTCGGGAGAACGCACTCCCGTTCGTCCGCGCCCGGTTCGGGGTGATCCGGAAGGGGCGCCCCGCAGAAGATCCGCGGATGCGTGGGAAAGCCCTCGGTCTCCGCGAGAGGGAGGAACCCGTGGTACGGCGGAGCGAGAAGCGAGAACGGGGTGAGACGCGAGCGGGCGGACATCGGGGCCTCCGAGTCGGTGGGTGGTCGTTCGTGCCCCAGCAGGCCCGCAGCCGCCGCACCCTCGATCACTTCGAGACCGTGGCCCTCTACCGCCGGGGGCCCGCACACCGCCTCCTTCTCCTCGCCCGGAGCGAAGGCCGCTCGCCCCGCCGCCTGAACCAGCTCAGGCGGGAGGTGGCCGAGTCCCTCGCGATGCGCCTCGGCTCCGGCACACCCGAGACCCCCCTCCGCGCGGCCGCACTCGCGGGGGTCGCGCGCGAGCTTGCGCTGGCCCTGGGCGATGGGGAGGAGGGCTGGCTGTCGGAGGCTTTTCTCGGAGATGCAGGGGACCCGGACCGCCCCATCGTCTCGGCGCTCGCCGCCCTCCTGGGCGGCGGGGCTGCGCACGCCCCGGAGCCCCGGCTCCGCGCCCTGGTCCCGACCGACCCACCGGAAACGGCCGGGAGGGCGGCCGTGGAGGAGGAGCCCCTGCCCTTCCCGCCCGGCGAGCACGCCGCCGCCCGCGCGGGAGCGGGCCCGGACCGTCCCGCACCGGAGGAGCCCACACCGGCCGAGCCCACACCGGCCGAGCCCACACCGGCCGAGCCGACACCGGACCAGTCCACACCGGACGAGCCCGCACCGGAACAACCCCCCGACGCAGCCGTCGCTTCCGTCGAGGAGGTCGAGCCGGACGCGCCCGAGGCTTCCGAAGCTCCCGAGGCTCCGGACGCACCTGCGGAGCCAGCGGAGGGCGAGAAGGGCGAGGACCCCGATTCCCCACCCGTCGAGCTCTTCGACGTCTGGGGGTGAGTGCGTATTCCGACGGAAGTGGGCCAGCGATTCCGGGGCAAGTGGACCACCGGATCCGGGCGAAGTGGACCAGGGATTCCGGGTGAAGTGGGCCACCGATACCGGTGAAGTGGGCCGGCCATTCCGGCAGATGTGGACCACCCGGAGAGTGGAGTCGAAGCAGGCGCTGGATAACCGTTACCTGAGGGCGTCACTTGCCCCCGGTCGAAGGCACTCGAACCGGGAGGGGAGATGGCGGCGAGGAGGTTGTCCGTGCGCAAGATCAGGGAGGTGCTCCGACTGGGAGCAGAGGGGCTGTCGGACCGGGAGATCGGCCGGAGCCTGAGGATCGGGAAGAACACGGTCCGGCGGTATCGGACGCGGGCGGAGGCGGCGGGTGTGGAGTGGCCGCTTCCGCCGGAGCTGACGGAGAGCGAGCTGGAGAGCCGGCTCTTCCCGGGCGCGCCGCGGTCGTCGACGGAGCCTCGAGCGGCACCGGACTGGGCGTACGTGCACCGGGAGCTCCGGCGCCCCGGGGTGACGCTCCAGCTCCTGTGGCTCGAGTACAAGGAAGGCCAGCCGGACGGGTACCAGTACAGCCAGTTCTGCGCCCGCTTCCGGGAGTGGAAGGGGGCGCTGGACCTGGTGCTCCGGCAGGAGCACCGAGCGGGTGAGAAGGTCTTCGTGGACTACGCGGGGCAGACGGTACCGGTGGCGGACCCGGCGACGGGGGAGATCCGGGAGGCCCAGGTCTTCGTCGCCACGATGGGGGCGAGCAACTTCCTGTACGTGGAGGCGACCTGGAGCCAGGCGCTTGCGGACTGGATCCAGAGCCATGTCCGGATGTTCGAGTACCTGGGCGGTGTGCCGCATCTGGTGGTGCCCGACAACTTGCGCTCTGGAGTGAGCCGGGCCTGCTGGTACGATCCGGATACCAACCCCACCTACCAGGAGCTCGGGGCCCACTACGGCACGGGGATCCTGCCCACGCGCCCGGGCAAGCCGAAGGACAAGGCCAAGGTCGAGTCGGGGGTGCTGGTGGCGGAGCGACTCATCCTGGCGCCGCTTCGCAAATACACCTTCTCCGGGCTCGCGGAGCTGAACCAGGCGCTCCGGTCCCGGCTGGAGGCCGTCAACGACCGCCCCTTCCAGAAGCTGGAGGGGACGCGCCGCTCGCTCTTCGAGGAGCTGGACCGACCGGCGCTGAAGCGCCTGCCGGATGAGCGGTACGCGTACGCCGAGTGGCGGAAGGATCGGGCCAACATCGACTACCACATCTCGGTGGAGGGGCATCTGTACAGCGTCCCCTTCCGACTGGTGCGGGAGGAGGTGAGGGTGTGCCTGACCGCCACCACCGTGGAGGCCTTCCACGATGGACGTCGGGTGGCCGCCCATGTGCGGGGCCACCGGAAGGGCGGCTTCACCACCGACCCGACGCATCGACCGAAGGCACACCAGGAGCATCTGGCCTGGCCCCCCTCCCGCCTGATTCGGTGGGCCGAGCGGACCGGACCGCACACGGCGGCGATCGTGCGCCGGATCCTGGAGGAGCGACCCCACCCGGAGCAGGGCTACCGACCCTGCCTCGGCATCCAGGGCATCTCCTTTCGCTCCATCAAGTCCATCCTGGACCACGGCCTCGACCGGCTCGAGGCGGAGGAGAAGGCACAGACCACGCTGACCCTCCCTCAGTCGCATCCCAACCTCCGGGGTGCGGACTACTATGCCACGCTTCCACGCTGAGGTCGGATCATGATCCTGGAACAGACCCTGACCCGACTCCGGGAGCTCCGTCTCACCGGCATGGCCGACGCCCTCGAGGAGCAGCGAGGGATCCCCGACGTCCAGAGCCTCACCTTCGAGGACCGGCTCGCCCTCCTCGTGGAGCGCGAGGCCACGATGCGCGAGGATCGACGGCTCACCCGGCTCCTCCGCCAGGCCCAACTCCGACTCCCTGCGAGTGTCGAGGGCCTCGACCTCCGCGCTCCTCGCGGACTGGACCGCTCCGTCGTCCTCCGCCTGGCCGGGTGCGACTGGATCCGGAGCCACCAGGTCGTCCTCATCACGGGGGCCACGGGGACCGGGAAGACCTACCTTACCTGCGCCCTTGCCCAGGCGGCCTGCAGTCGCAGCCACTCCACCCGCTACTATCGCCTCTCACGACTCCTCGGGGAGCTTGCCCTGGCGCGCGCCGACGGATCGTACCCACGGATCCTCGACCGTCTCCAGAAGACCGAGCTCCTCGTACTCGACGACTACGGCCTCAACTCCCTCACCGATCCCGAGCGTCGGGATCTCCTCGAGGATCGACACGGTCGACAGGCCACTCTGGTCACCAGCCAGCTCCCCCTGGAACACTGGCATGAAGTCGTCGGCGATGCCACCTTCGGCGATGCCATCCTGGACCGCCTGGTCCATCACGCCCACACCCTCTCGCTCAAGGGCGCGTCCATGCGGCGCAAGAGCCCCGGAAAGGAGGTACCCACACCCCGCGAGCAGGGATGAATCCCCCCAGCGTCGCTTCGCTCCGACACCTGGTCCTCATGCCCCGGAACGCCTGGCCCACTTCCTCCGGAACGGGTGGTCCACTTGCCCGGAATCGGTGGTCCACTTCGCCGGAATACGCACCTGCTCGCGCCGGTGGACCGGTACGCGATCTACCGGGTGGACCGGGAGACGGGAGACCGGACGCTCGCCATCTCACGGACGGTGCCCCGCGTTCAAGTCAGCGCGAGGGAGCAAGCGGCTCTCATGGAGGCGACACAGACCAGTATTGCGGAGTTCGCGCGAGCCCAGCGCGTCGCGATCTCGCTCGATGTACCGGAGGTCCCGTCGGTCAAGCCGTTTCTGCGAGGCATCTGGCCCGTGCACGACGGGGGAACCCTTGTCTGGGTATCGATGCCGTCCGTGGAAACGTCAGCAGGCTGGATCGAACCCACGGCCTTCGATGTGTTCGATGCCGACCAGCAGTTCCGCGGACCAATCGTGCTTCCGGTTGGTCACCAGGTCTGGGCCCAGACAGGAGGGGCTTTCTGGACGGTCTTCGTCGACGAACTCGGAGTCGCATCGCTCCACCGCTTCCCGCTCCGGTTCGTGGATGGGCGTTGAGGGCCTGCGGCGGCCCGCACGTTCGAGGACGATTTGCCCGCAAGGCGCTGGAGCCACGACCCGAACCGATTTCGAGCACCTCGACTGGATACTTGGCGTGCACCGGCGGCGAGGGACCATGTCGTCCCGCTGTCCTTTCGGACACCCTTTGACAGTCTCGAAGAGGAACACGCTCGAACCCCGAGCGAACATCAAGATGGCGGGGTTCACTCCGACCCCGAGTGTCCCGGGCCCCACTTGGGGCACGAGTATGATCGATCTTCCGAACACCCTTCGTGCCATCCCCCGCGAGTTCTGGGGTGGCGCGTCCGGTGCCTGTGTACGCCCCTCGTCAAGAACCCTTGGGAACACGGCCGCCCGGCGTTACTGACCAGTCCGAAGCCACCGGAAGCAGCCCCCCGCGCCCCCTCGCCTTCGCCCTGGGAGGACAGTCGGGACTTCCATCGTTCACGCATCCCCACCTTCGACTCCCGCACCTTGCTGGTTCGAGTCGCTCACCTTCCTCCGCCCTTCCGCGATCCCGAAATGAAGGGCAGTGAACAAGCCGAGCCAAGCCAGCCATTCGGTCGCATACAGGCGATCATGCCAGCCAAGATGATTCACGGCTGCGATATCCGGGATGGCGATGACGGCTGCCATGGCACACGCCCCCATCGCCTGGTGGCGCGGCGACAGCGCCCACCACCGATCCCCGAGCAACACTACCGTCAAGGCCACTATTCCGAAGGGCAGCCCGAGGATAAGAACATGAGTTGGACCCATTCCCCATGCCATCCCCATCATGAGCAACGCGCCGGCCAGCAAGCCTTTAGGTGCCCACTTTCTCCATCTTGGGCTGGGTGGCCCAGATCCCGACGGGTTCCACTTCAAGTCTCGCTGCTGCGGACATTCAGCCATTGGTACCAACTGCTTCTTGACCTCTCACGTGCCCACACCACCCCATCAGAGACACGGAGTGCACTGTATGTTCCATGGTGGAGGCAACAGCTCCGGCGGGTTCCGACAATCATCGAGCTTCTTCTGCTTGACTGCCAAGTTCAGAGCTGCCAAGTAGACCGCGTAACCAGCTGGCTTTGAAAGTGCACCCCCGGAAACGAGTGCCGCCCCCGCCCCGGCAAGCGCCGCTAAGGCTAGGTACTCAGCGGCTTCGTCCCTAGCCTGCCGTTCGGTCTCGCAATCGCCCAGTCCGGGGAGCCCCAACAGACCTCCTTCGCCTCCGTGAGGGTCGTCGCATTCACCGGGATCTCCCCCCATGAGAGCATGGTGCTCCCCCCCACCGGCCGCATGGACTCCACCATCCCCATCACAGAGCAGGGGCTCCTCTTCGCTGCTCTCTTCGACCAGACCACCCCCTTCATCGATCACGGCCCAGTTGCCGCCGGGGCCCACTGCCAAGGCCTCTTCTGCCCCGCCGACCACTTGGACCGCCAAGGTCCCAGCGTACACATCGTCAGCGAACATTTCCAGAACAAACCCGCCGTCTTGTTGCAGCTGTCTCTCGAAACGAATGTTAACCCCGTCTTGGTCAAACGAGAGGGTATCATTCACCCATGGTATGCTGTCGGTCGATGAGGCCAGTGCAGGCGGGAGGTCGTTGACATCGATCGCGTTCTCGGTTCCTTGGAAATCTGTCGGAGCTGCGGAACGCTCACACCCCCCTAGCGAGACCATGAAGATAAGTGCGGCCAGAACCTTGTACGCACAACAGTGTTGTTCGGCCTTGCTTGGAACACGACACACACTCGGGTCCATGGGACTCTCCAGTCTGCAATACGAGATGTCAGATCTGTTCGGTGGAGGCAACGCGGTGCAGCGGTCGCAACTCCGTCCCGGTGGGGGATCGCCCTTTGCTCCGTAGGGTCAGCCGGGGCATTCGGGTTCATGCGCCGTCTCCAAGATCTGCCTATCTTAGTTCCAGCCGAGTCCCGGATGCAAGCACGGAACGCCTCAATCGATGACCCCGCCCGTCAAGTGCTCCGAGATTCTCTACGTGGACCCAACAGGAGCCCGCCGACCATATTCCGCATTGATCTTACCGGATCGTCTCGCTCCAGGTCTGTCAACACCCGTTGGAAATGCCGACGCAACTGATGCGAAAGATGGCTGGGGGAAGCAAAACCCAGATTGCCTTCCACGGCGCGCCGTCGTCCCGTCTCTATTCGAAGCAGCACGGCAAGGATAAGACGGGTGCGCTGCAGGAAGGCCGACGGAGGCACGAAGCCCGATCGCTTCATCATTCGATCCAGCGTGGAGCGTGAAACGTGGAGCCGTCGCGCGAAAGTGGCCGGTGCGAACTCACGGGTCGCCACCGTCGAGAGAGCGGCATCAACGATTCGCTCCGCACTCGGCAGCGCCTCCGGGGTCACACGCGTTAACAGCTCGCCCCGTAACCGCTCGGCAGCCCCACCGAGTTGCGCCTGAACGAGTACCCTCCTCATTACGTTGCGTTGGGACAGCTCATTCGCCGATCGGATGTCGGAGAGCCCCCATGCCAGAAGCTGTTGGACGTGGACCGGATTGCAGGGTTTACCCCCCCACACGCCCACGACGTACCAAGCCAAGGGCAAGCGCGCGGGAAGCTGAGCCGGCGGGGGAGCGGGGGAGCGGGGGAGCGGGCGGAAGCTCGTTTGGGCCCGCCTTCTAGACCACAGTCGCAACAGTGCGTCTAGATCGGCCAGGACGAGGGCCGCCGAGTGGAGCGCGGAACCAAGGAGGTCCGCGCCGCTCCAGGATTCCAGCGGGTTCGGACGGACGCCGATCCGCTCCCAAGCAGCCAGCCCAACGGTACCGCCAACGGCCCCGGTATCCGGGAAGTAGAGCACTCGCGTTGCCATGGGGCTAGACTACGCGTGCGCTGGGAACCGGTCAAGGTGTCGACGATGGGTTCGTGTCCCTGCCATCGGAGGGCCGATGTCGACGGCGGCCCCGGTTCGGGGGCCCTAATCGCTGATCGTGCCCCGATGGTTCCCCGGGGCCGAAACGTTGTGGTTCGGAACCCGTCTCAGCCGGGGGACTTGCCACGGTCCAGTGCACAGCTGGGCGATCCCACCGGGTCACGCTGGCTGGCTTCACATCCCCGAGTACAGGAGCGCCAACCGTCCACGATTCCCTTCGACCGCCCGAGCCTTCGCCAAGACCCAGACCCGTGTCGTCACCCCGGATCACTTCCCTTCCCCGCTTGAGATCACCTTCATTACATCGGGGTCGGGCACGAGTGAGCCCTCGGCCGCGAGATGGGTGAGCAAAGGCCGGAAACCGGCGTGAGGGCAGGAGTCGCTCAGCCTGTCGCAGACTCTCAGGTACTCGTCGAGCATCTGTGGCGTCAGGACGACGTGGAGTCGCCCATCCACCACGCGTCGAGAACCACCCTCACTTCGAGGCGCGGACCTCGTGAATCGCCCTCGCCACATCCTCCGGGGTGACGCCGGCCTCTTCGGCTGCCTCTTGGGCGCGGTCAAGGAGCGTCTTGAGCTCCTTCGCCTTGGGCGGCTCAACCGTCTTGAGAATCACCACGTTTCCTTCTCCGACCACGACAAACCGGTCTCCGGGCTCAAGCCCGAGACGGGTCCCGATTTCTTCCGGGATCACGACCTGCCCGCGGGATGACAGCGTCGTCGGCGATGGCTTCACGATGGCTCCCCCGGTCGATCCTTCAGACCAGACCGTGTCCTGAGGGCCGCCCTGGGGCGTGTTCACACTAGTATCGGCCGTAAGGCTTCGGCGATGAGTGCGAAGTGAATGAAGGCGGCGAACATCACATCGAGCTTGTCGTAACGAGAGAAGATCCTTCGGAAGCCCTTGAGACGTCGGAAGAGGCGTTCGATTACGTTGCGGCGGCGGTAGAGTTGCTCGTTGTACGACCACGGTCTGACACGGGTGATTTTTGGGAGGTACCGTGGGTGCGAAGCCGAGATCCATGGCGAGTTGCCGTGTTTCGTCGCCCTCGTAGGCCCGATCCATGATGAGGGCGACGTCATGCTCGGGTCGTGGAAGACGCCGCAGGAGATCTCGGCCCGCCGGAGCATCACCCCATTGGCCGGGGGTCAGCGAGAAGGTCAGGGCCCGCCGATCATCCGCGGCAACCATATGAATTTTGGTGCGCCACCCACCCCGGGAGCGTCCGATGGACTGCGGGCCGTTTTTTTTTCTGCGCCCGTCCCGTCCGGATGAACCTGGACGATCGTACTGTCGAGCCCCAGGGCCTCCACCCGGATACGTATGATTTCCTCCTCCTGCAACGCCGTGAACACGCGATCCAACACACCGGCCTTGGCCCAACGGTTCATCCGGGTATAGATCGTGTGCCACCGACCGAACCGCTTCGGAAGAGCCCGCCACTTGCACCCGTTCTCCGCCACGTAGAGGATCGCGTTCAGCACGTCCAGGTTCGAGACGCTGACGTTCCCCCGCTGAACTGGAAAACAGCCTTCGATTCGCTGAAACTGCTCGTCTGTGATGACCATCCCTAAAGATAATCAATTACGCCCTAAGTGTGAACAAGCCCTAGAAGGCTTACGACCTGGCCGGGTCAGCGTCTCGGGTCCGGAGCCCTCGCCCTGCGGCCCGCGCTCCGGGTCGGCATCCTGCTTCGGCGGGTCAGATCCAGGGCGTTCGAAGGCAAGAAGGAGCTCCTCGATCACCTCGAGGTGGTGGCCCTCAGGCACTCCGCCGGCTCTCGGAGGTGCTCGACGAGGACCCCGGTCCCCTCAACCTCCTCGAAGAGGTCGTCGCCCTCTACCGCCGGGGTCCCGCACACCGCCGCCTCCTCCTCGCCCGGAGCGAAGGCCGCTCGCCCCGCCGCTTGAACCAGCTCAGACGTAAGGTGGCCGAGTCCCTCGCGATGCGCCTCGGCTCCGGCACACCCGAGACCCTCTTGCGCGCGGTCGCACTCGCGGGGGCCGCCCGTGAGCTTGCGCTGGCCCTGGGCGATGGGGAGGAGGGCTGGCTGTCGGAGGCTTCTCTCGGGGATGCAGGGGACCCGGACCGCCCCATCGTCTCGGCGCTCGCCCGCCTCCTGGGCGGCGGGGCCGCGCACGCCCCGGAGCCCCGGCTCCCCGCCCTGGTCCCGACCGACCCACCGGAGCCCGCCGGGAGGGCGACCGTGGAGGAGGAGCCCCTGCCCTTCCCGCCCGGCGAACACGCCGCCGCCTGCGAGGGAGCGGGCCTGGTCGGGCACGGAGAGGACCGGGCCACACCGGAGCATCCCGCACCGGACCAGCCCGCATCGGACCAACCCCCCGACGCAGCCGTCGCTTCCGCCGAGGAGGTCGAGCCGAACGCGCCCGAGGCTCCCGATGCTCCGGAAGCACCCGCGGAGCCGGCAGAGGGCGAGAAGGGCGAGGACCCGGATTCCCCGCCCGTCGAGCTCTTCGACGTCTGGGGCTGAGGCGGGGGGCCCGGGGACGCCGGACGCTGCGGCGACGGCCCGGGCCATACATGTAGTTACATGTACCGTCAAGTGGACCCCGAAGCGGCCGGTGAGGCTGAGGTGGTCCTCGTTCCCGGCCTATTCATTTCCTGACTCTTCCTCGCCTCTGGGGGGTCAGGAGGTTGTCCGATGAGGTCCCGGGGGTCACCTCATGAAGAGTGGGGCGTCCACCGAACCGGGGGAGCTCAAGTTCCGGGCACTCCCTCCGGATGCGGTCCATGGAAAGTGACCACTCGATCCGCCAGGCGGGACCGGGCCCGAGCCCCTCTCGTCTCGCCCCACCGGAAGCCTCCCTCGAGGGGCCCGCCACGGCCCATCCCTCCCGCAGCCGGCCCCCCGGCCGGGCGGACCCACCCTGCCCACTTCGCCTTCCGGTCCCTCCCCTCTGCATCCCAATGAAAGAGACCCCCCACGGAAGCGCACGTACCGCTCCGACCCGGGGGGACGCCAGGAGAGCCGCCGGGGAGGTACAGGCGGAGGGGTGGAGTCGCTCCATGGCGCGAGGCCTCCCGGGCGCCCCCATCCCGTTGCGGCCCGAGTGGGGGAGGGGGCGCCTCTCAGCGCGGAGCCGCCATGAGACTGGGGTCGGAAGGCCACAAGGTGGGTGGGGTCGCCCACCGTCACGACGGCCGGACCCTCGCTCACCCCGCCGGTCGCGGGATCGTAGGTGTACAGGCCCACACCGGACGACCCTCCGCTACGAGCCGACTCCCCTTCCGGAGCACGTGCGCGACAGCCTCCTCGATCGGCCCGAAGGGATGGGCAGCTTCTACGGCGTGAGCGACGCCGCCCTTGACGCCGCCATGGCGTCGGGACTGGAGCTCCCCGGCCACCGCCCCCCGCTTCGGTCCACGCACGTGGGGGCCGACGGCAGCGTCTGGATCGAACTCGACGGGCCGCACGTGGAGTGGACCACCTGGGTGGTCCTGGCCCCGGACCTCTCGCCCCGCGGTCGCCTCGACCTGCCCCCGCGCATGAGACCCCGGTACGTCGACGGCGCGGTCTTCTGGATGGTCGAGCTCGACGAGATGGAGGTGCCGTGGCTCGTGCGGATCCGGGTGGAGTGACCGCCCGTAGGCCGCGTCACGGAACCGGTGTCACCCCCCACCGCTCGAAACCCACCCGGCAGTCCAGGAGCTGGATCGCGCCGGGGCCGCTTCCCGGCCCCCCTTCGCTCGTGAGGACGATCCGTCCCTCGCCGGCGAAGGCCACCGCTTCGCCCTGGGGCTCCCGGAGGGGGCGGAGGTTCACGCGGGCGCCGTCCACGGGAATGAGCCTGGGGATCCGCCGGCCACCCCCTTCGAGGATCTCCACCCGGTAGAAGCGGAGCTCCTCGTAGTTCCGGAGCGCCACGAGGGTGCCGCCCTCCGCGGTGGCCGTCGCCGCGCCCCCGGTGACGCCGCCCACCGCGAACTCGCCCAGGCGCGCGGGTCCGGCGCTCAGTGTCTGGATCCGTTCCGGCTCCAGGGGGGCGCCGGCGGGGGCCAGGGGGCCCTCCAGGTGGTAGACCTCCACCGGGTGGTTCCGGCCCTTGGTGACGAGAAGGACGGACCCGCCGGGAAGGACCGATACCGCCTCGATGTCCCGCGGGCCATGGGGGAGCCGGATCGGGATCCGCACTGCCGGAGGGGTCACCGTGTCGCCGGGAAGGGGCTCCGGCAACTGGTAGATGGCCACCTCGGCGCGTCGTTCGGCGTTGTCTCCCGTATCCGCAATGAAGAGGCACCGGCGCCCCGGGACGTCCGGACAGAGGCCGACGGCCAGGTCCTCCCAGTCCACGTTCTGGGCCCCGCGCACCCGGACCCGGTCCAGGACCCGCCCGTCGCCACCCACCCGGAAGAGCTCCGCCGGCCACCCCGAGTCGTTGTGGGTCCAGAAGGAGCCCGCGAGCCGGCCGCTCGAGCCCGGAGGTCGGGCCGGGACCACCCCTGAGCTTTCCCGCACCTCCAGCGGCAGGGAGGCCCGGGGCGTCTGCTCCTGGCAGGGGGGCTGGGGAAGGAACGGAGCCGTCGTTCCGAGCCCGCACCCGGCCACGCCCAGGACGAGGAGTGCCCCCGCGAGCCGCCGGGCCACGGCGTCAGCCGCCCGGTGCCCCGGGCGCGTCAGCGGGCTCGGCCCCGGCCCCCTCTCCGGACTGCGCCTCCCGGACCTCGGCCACGAGATCCCTGAGCCCGGCCCGGAAGTTCTCGAGCGGGGGCGCACCCTGGACCGGGAAGCCCTCGACGATGAAAGTCGGGGTGCCCCGGACCCCCACCTCGTTGGCGATCCGGTTCTGGAGGTCCACCCGGGCGGCGGCCTCCTCGCCGGACATGCAGGCGTCGTAGGCGGTCATGTCGGCGCCGACCGACTGGGCGAACCCCCGGAAGACCCCGGGCGCGGCGGAGGGCTCCGCTTCGAGCCAGGCCTCCCGCTCCTCGAAGAGAAGGTCCCGGATCGCCGGGAAACGCCCCTGCTCTCCGACGCACTCCCCGGTGAGCGCGGCCAGGTCTCCGTTCGGAAAGCCGCCCACCGTCACGACCACGTACTTCCAGGCCACGTCGCCCGTTGCCACGAACTCGGCCCTGAGGACGTGGTAGTCCTCCACGTGGAAGCGGGCGCAGAAGATGCACCCGAAGTCGGAGAACTCGATCACCCGGATGGCGGCGCCCTCGATGTCTCCCTCGTCGAAGCCGAAGTCGGCGAGGTCCACGACCTCGGGCTCCTCCACCGGCTCCGGAGCCGGGAGGGGAGCAGGCACCTGGGCCGACTCGTCTCCGCCACACCCGACGGCGAGGAGGAGGGGGAGGAGGACGAGGAGAGCGACGGGGAAGGAACGCATGGCGCGTGGGAGTCGGAACGTGAATGCGGGCGCGGTGGGTGCTGCGCCGGGCTCGGTGGAAAGCTCGCCGCCGGGGTAGCCCCCGTCCAGCGTCGCGGCGGCCCGGGTCCACCGGGAAAGGGGATGCACGCGGGTCAGAGCTCGAACCCGCGGAAGAGGCGCTTCTCCTCCTCCCCTTCGAGGGCCACCACCACCTCGAGGTGTCCCTCGAGCCCGCTTCCCCGGAGCTTGTCCCGGAAGAGCTGGTCCACCTGGAAGACGCCGGCGGAGTTGTTGATCGTGATCGTGATCCGGACCGGCTTCCCTTCACCCGCGGTCAGGGAGACCTTCTCCACCGCGGCGGCGGAGACCGAGTGGATGCTCACCGAGCCCGCCTCGAAGGGGATCCGGGACCGCCCCTTGGCCATGTCGAGGGCGTCGGCGATCCGCACGACCCCCGCTTCCACGGTCAGGGGCTTTCCCCCGGACCGGTGCCCGATGATCGCATGGAGCACCTCGGAGCGGACGATGGCCGCCGCCCCCGGCTCCGGGTAGAGGCGCGGGAGAAGCTCCTTCAGGAGGTCCTGCGCCAGAAAGAGCGAGTAGGACTCGTGGTCCGCCCGGTGGATCGACATCCCCAGGTCGTGGAAGAGGGAGGCCAGGGCCACCACCACCTCGGCGTCTTCCGCGTCCATGCCGTAGTGCCGGGTGACCGAGGGCTCGACCCCTCCTTCCACGAGGAGGCGGAGGAGCCGGACCGCCAGGTTCATGACGATCTTCACGTGCACCGGGCCATGGTCCGTCATTCCCAGCCGCTCGATGGCGGTCACGTTCGAGGCGGTCCAGAGGCCGTAGAGGTCGTCGTTCGCGTTCACCCAGTCGAGGGCGCCCTGGAGCTTCGGGTTGTGGCGCACCGGGACCTTCATTTCCAGGCGCGTCGCCATGCGCTCCGCCACGGAGCGGGGCGCTGCGTCGGGGATCCCGTCCTCTTCGGGGATCACGCGTTCTCCTTCCCTTTTCACTGCGCTCACGATGGGGGTTCTCCTGGCGTGGGTCGGTTCCTGAGGCGTCGGGTGGGCTCGGGGAGGGGGGCGGCCCCGTCCTGGATCACCACCGTCCCGGCGATCCGGTCGTGGATGGCCTGGCGGTTCGCATCCCAGAGCACCTGGGCAAAGCCGAGGAGCCCGGTGGCGAACCCCGCGGCGTACCCCCCGTACCGCTCGAAGGCGGTCCAGAGGGAGATGGGCTCCCGGTCGAGGCGCACCACCCTGAGCTTCATGAGCGCCTTTCCAGGGGTCTTCCCCCTTCCCCACGCGGTGAAGGTGGAAAAGTAGAGGGCACCCCACCCGAATCCGAGCCCCAGGTCCTCGGCGAAGTTCCGGAGCAGGGCCCGGATCCCACCCCCGGGGTCGCCCGCGTCGGCCCCCGGTCCCGCTCCATACCCCCCGAATCCCGGGAATCCCCCCTGGCTCCCGCTCCCGGACAGGATCCCCCAGGCCACGACCACGGTGACGAAGAGTGCCACGGCCCCGGCACACCCGAAGGCCCCACGAAACACCCGGGACCCCGCAAGATTCGCCTGACCCTCCTCGCCCTCGCGCTTCCTTCCGAAGCCGATGCGAAGGAGGAACGCCGCCGCCAGGAGCCCGAGAAGCACCCCCCCGGCCCGGGTCAGGAGGAGGACCAGGAAGAGGTCCACGAGGATCGCCCCCAGGCGGCGCCCATGGCCGGCGAGCGGGATCCCCAGGAGGGAGGGGTGCACCTCGAAGGCGTCCGGCGTCACGATGTGGCGCGGGTCCGGCGCCTTCCCCCGGATGGGAGGGAGCCCGAGCGCCTCCCGCCGCCGGGGATCGAGGGGGGTGCTCACGGCCGCGCTCCCGCCGCCTCCCCCCTCACGACCTCCGGAGCCAGCCGCCGATCACGAGCCCGGCGGCCATTCCGAGCAGGGCGGCGCCGAGCACGGCGCGCTGCCCGCCGAGGGGGTCCCCGGAGCCGCCGGGGGCCCAGTGCAGCACGAGGTCGTCGTCGGGTTCGCGGCGCGGGGTCCCGTCTCCCTCGTCGCCCGCGGAGGGGAGGGAGGCGAGGTCGCCCTCGAAGTCGCACCGGTCGCATCCCACGACCCCACGGTCGCGCGCGGTCCGGTGGGGAAAGCCCAGCGGCGACCCGCACTCGGGGCAGGGTGCCCCGGCATCGAGGGGGAGGAGAAGGTCGTAGAGCCGTCCCTTCGACACCCCCATCTTCTCCGCGATCCCGTTCACGCTCGCGTCCGACTCCCAGTAAAGGCGGTTCGCCTCGAGCTGGTCGGCGGGGAGTTCGACTCCAGGGCGGAAACGGGGCGTGGCCATGGGCACCTCCTCGATGGTTCGGCCGGATCCATTGACCCCCGTGGGGGTTTTGCGGAAGATAGCAGTCCCCGCCCGCACCCGCGAGGCAGAACCCTCGGTCCGACAAGGAGAAACCGGGTGAGGATCCCTGCACCCCACGGTTCGCTGGAGGCCCAGCTCCGGCGCGCCACCGCCCCCCTCCGCGGGGGAGCGGTCCTCTGTCATCCCCATCCGCTCCACGGGGGTACGATGCACACGAAGGCGGTGTTCCGCGCGGCGCAGGCGCTGAACGACGCCGGCTTCCACGTGCTTCGCTTCAACTTCCGGGGGGTGGGCGCGAGCACCGGCACCCACGACCACGGGGTGGGCGAGGCGGACGACGCCCGGGCGGCGCTGGACTGGTTCGAGGAGGAGCATCCCGGGCTTCCCCTTCTCCTGGGCGGATTCTCCTTCGGCTCCATGGTCGCGCTCCGGGTGGGGTACGGGGATGCCCGGGTCCGGGCCCTCCTGGGGCTCGGGCTCCCGGTGGGGATCTACGACGTGTCCGACCTGGCGGACCCGGAGGCCCGGGGGGGGCGGCCCCTCCTCCTGGTGCAGGGCGAGGAGGACGAGTTCGGCTCGGGTGCGGAGCTCGAGGCCTTCGCCGGGCGCATGGGCGCGGGGGTGGAGGTGGCCCGGATCGGAGGGGCCGACCACTACTTCCACGACCGCTTCGACCCCCTTCGGGAGGCGGTGGAGGGGTTCTTCGCCCAGGGTGCGGGGAGCCGGCCCTTTCCGGTGCTGGAGGAGGAGGGAGAGAACCCATGAGAAGCCGCGAGCGGATCCTCCGGAACCTCGAGGGAGCCTTTCGCGAGGCCTTCGAGCGGGCGAGCGAGGCCGGAGACACCGAGACCATGGCCCGCCTCGACCTGGAGTACCAGGTAGAGCAGCTCCGCCTCGAAGTGCTCCTGGACCTGAGGGAGCTCCTGGAGCCCGCGCCCGAAGCGGAACCCCCGGCCGGCACCTCGCTCATCGAGAAGGCCGAGGCCCTTCGCCGGATCACGCGCCTCCGCTGAGGCGAGGGCGGATGCCGGCCCCCTCGCCCCGGCCCACACCCCACGCATCCCCAGACGAACCCAACCCAGTCCAGGCAGAACCATGAAGATCTACACCCGCACCGGCGACGCCGGAGAGACCGGCCTTTTCGGGGGCGGACGCGTCTCCAAGGACCACCCCCGGGTGGAGGCCTATGGAACGGTCGACGAGCTGAACGCCCACCTGGGGCGGGCCGCGGCGGAGGTGGAGAGCGACGAGATCCGGGAGCGGCTGCGCACGATCCAGCACGACCTCTTCTCCATCGGGGCAATCCTGGCGTCGCCGCCTGCCGAGGGGACCGGGGCCAGGAACCGCCACGTGCCCGCCCCCCCCACCGAGCGGATCGGGGCCATGGAAGGGTGGATGGACGCCGCGGAGGGGGAGCTTCCCCCCCTTCGGCACTTCATCCTCCCCGGGGGCGGCGTCGGTGCGGCGGCGCTTCACGTGGCGCGCACCGTGTGTCGGCGGGCCGAGCGGCGGGTGGTGTCGCTGGGCGAAGCGGAGCCGGCGGGGGCGGAGCTCGTGCGCTACCTGAACCGGCTCTCGGACCTGCTCTTCATGCTGGCGCGGCTCGAGACGCACCGGGCGGGGGCGGAGGACGTGCGCTGGGGGGATGCGGAGGAGGCGGGATGATCCACCGGCGCTGGAACCGGGTGCTCCCCGACGGCGCGCTCCTCCGTGCCGACGTGCGGCTTCCGGAGGGAGCACCCCCCAGGGGGGCGGTGGTCCTGGTGCACGGGTTCAAGGGGTTCAAGGACTGGGCCTTCTTTCCGTGGCTGGCGGAGCGGGTGGTGGAGGCGGGGTTCGCGTCGGTGGTGCCGAACTTCTCGGGGAACGGAATCGGGTCGGACCCGGAGGTCTTCTCCGAGCTCGAGGCCTTTGCCCGGAACACGCTGAGCCGCGAGGTCATGGAGCTCCGGATGGTGCTGGAGGCGCTCCGCGACGGGTCGGTCCTTCCCATCGTCCCCGAGGTGGCGGGGATGTTCGGGCATTCCCGGGGCGGGGGGGACGCGGTGCTCGTGGCGGCGGAGGGGCGGGTGGACGCCCTCGTCACCTGGGCGGCGGTGGCGGACTTCGACCGGTGGAGCGAGGAACTCCGCGAGGAGTGGCGGGCCCAGGGACGGATCCACGTGCTGAATGGGCGTACCGGGCAGCACATGCCCCTCGACGTGACCCTCCTCGAGGACTTCGAGGCGAACCGGGAGGCCCTCGACGTGGAGGGGGCGGCGGCGCGGGTGGAGGCCCCCTGGCTCATCGTGCATGGCACGGAGGACACCACGGTGGGGGTGGAAGATGCGCGGAGGCTCGCCCGGGCGAACCCCAGGGCTCGGCTCCACCTGGTGGAGGGGGCGGGGCACACCTTCGGGGCGGTGCACCCCTTCGCCGGGGTGCCCCGGGAGCTCGAGGAGGCGGCGGAGCATGCGCTGGCGCATTTCCGGGCGCACCTGGCGCCGGTTCGGGGCGGCTGCTGAGGGTGGGGTGGGCGGAGTGAGGCCGCCGGTTCCTCCCGGGTTGCCGGTTCCGCCGGGCCCGCCGGGCCCGCCGGTTCCGCCCGGGGCGCGCTGGCCCCGGATGGCGGCGCGGATCGAGCAGGCGCTCCGGGGGGCGGGGCTCGATGCCGCAGGGGTCGGGCGGGTCCTGGAGGCGCACCGGGAGGCGGGGGTGCACCGGGCCGGGCATCTTCCCCCCGACGAGGACGATCCCCGGTGGCTTCATCCCGGGCGGAACGTGATCATCCTCCTGGACGATCAAGGGATCGTGGACGCCGGGGTCCTGGCCCTGGCAGCGGGGGTGGACCAGGGGGCACCGGAGCTCATGCACCCCGGGGTCCGGGAGGAGGCCGAGGGGGCGGGGGTGCCCTTCCTTCCGGGGGGGCTGGGAGGGCCGGATCCGGAGCTGCGGGCCGAGGAGGAGTGGCTCAGCGCGGCGGTGGAGCTCCCGGGGCCCATGCTGGCCCTCGTCGTGGCCGATGCACTGGATTTCCTGCGCCACCTCCACCTGGCTCCGGCCGGGCCCGGGCGGGCCGTGGCTGCGGGTCGGGGGGGGCGGCTCGTCCTTCCCCTGGCCGAGCGCCTCGGGGGGCGACTGGAACGACGGCTCCGGTGGTGGTGTTCGCGGGTGGGCGCGGGGCTTGCGGGGCCTCGGCATTTCGATTCTTGTTGAGCGGTCCCCGCCCGGTGGCGGGGTTCCCGGCCGCACCCCGGCACCGGGGACGACCCCCGGAACCAACGATCACGAAGGAACCATGACGTACATCATCACGGAGCCCTGCCTCGAAACGAAGGATGCGAGCTGCGTCGAGGTCTGCCCGGTGGACTGCATCTACGAGGGCGACGACCAGTACTACATCCACCCGGACGAGTGCATCGACTGCGGGGCCTGCGAGCCGGAGTGCCCGGTACAGGCGATCTTCCCGGATACCGACGTGCCCCCGGAGTGGACGAGCTACATCGAGAAGAACCGGGTCCACTTCGAGTGAGCCCGGGCCGCCGAATGCGGGTGGGGTTCCCGGATCGGCGGTTTCAGAACCCCCGGGCGCGGAGGCGCTCGACGAGGGCGACGCGGCGGAGACTCCGGGCCAGGAGGGCACCGGCGGTCACGAGGGCCGCGCCAAGCACGGGAAGGGTGAGGGCGGTGCGCATGGGGACCTCCAGGGCGTCCGGGTCCGGGGTGGGCGCCGGCTGGATGCGGACGCCTCACCGCCCGGTGGTAGCACGAACCGTACCGCGGGCATGCGTTCCCCGGGCCGCCGGATCCAGGGGCCCGGCCCGTTTCCAGTCGCCCGAGACGCCGGATTCCCGCCGACGCGTCCTCGGATTTCCGACCCCTCACCTCCGTTTCTTCCCCGCATGAGCTCCTCCCTTCCCTTCCCGGAGGACCGGGGACACCTCGAGGCCGGGGATCCGGTGGCCTGGACCCGGGCCCTCGTCGCCGTTCCCTCGGTGAATCCGGAGCTCGAGGAGGGTGGAAGCGGGGAGGCGGCGGTGGCGGAGCTGGTCGAGCCGTTTCTTCGGAGCTGGGGGTTCGAGGTCGAGCGCCATGAGCCCCGCCCCGGAAGGGTCTCCCTGGTGGCCCGCCTCGGGAATTCCGCCCCGGTGCTTGCACTCTGCGGACACCTGGACACGGTGGGGGCGGCCGGAATGACGATCCCCCCTTTCCAGCCGGGCGCCCCGGGGGGTGCGCGGATCCAGGGGCGGGGGTCGGCCGACATGAAGTCCGGGGTGGCGGCGGCGCTCGCCGCTGCTGCGGCGGTGGCCCGGAACGGAGGGCCCCGCCGGGGTTCCCTGGCCCTGGTCCTCACCGCCGACGAGGAGCATGCCTCGATCGGGCTCGAGGCCCTCCTCGCCGGGGGGCTCCGCGCCGACGGGGTCATCGTGACCGAACCCACCGAGCTTGCCGTCGCCCCCGCGAACCGGGGGTTCGTCTGGGTCGAGGTCCGGGGTCGGGGGCGGGCTGCCCACGGATCCAGGCCCGAGGTGGGGCGGGATGCGATCCGGCAGGTGGGACGGTTCCTCGCGGCCCTCGATGCCCTGGATGGGAGGGGGGGGGAGCTCCGGATCCGGGGTGGCGTGGCACGCCACCCCCTCCTGGGGGCCGAGTCCCTTCATGCGGGCACCATCGAGGGGGGGGAGGCCCCGAGCGTCTACCCCGCTGAATGCCGCCTCGTCCTCGAGGCCCGGATCCTCCCGGGCCGTGCCCCGGAGGAGGTGGTGGACGAGGTGGCGTCCCTCGCCCGCGAGGTCGAGAACCGGCACCCCGGCGTCCCCCTGGAGGTGACCGGCGGGCTCGCTCGGCCCGGTGCGGACCTCCCCGACGACGCCCCCCTCCTGACCGCGCTCCGCCGGGCCCTCGAGGCGGCCGGGGTGCCGCGGCGCACCGAGGGAATGACGGCGTGGGTGGAGTCGGCGTGGTTCGTCGAGGCCGGGATCCCCGCCCTCTGCTTCGGACCCGGGAGCATTGCCCGGGCGCACACCGCCGACGAGTGGGTGGCGGTGGACGAGATCGAGGCCGCGGCCCGCGTGCTCACGGCCCTCGCCACCGAGGGGCTCCCGTCATGATCACCCCTCGCCCCGGGCAGGGGGAGCGGCGGCGGGACTCCCCCGGGAACGAGCGGCGGGGACCCCCGGACCGGATCTTCGTGGCCAGGACCGTCTGGACCGGGGTGTGCCCCGGGCTCCGTCCGGGGCGGGACGCCGCGGTTTCGATCCGGGGGGACCGGATCGCCGAGGTGGGGCCGGCGGACGTGGTGCTTCGCTCCCGGGGGCCGGCCACGGTGGTGCACGAGCTTGGCGAGGGGGCGATCCTCCCGGGGTTCGTGGATGCCCACGTGCATCTTCAGGGGGGCGGGCTCGAACTCTTCCGGGTGGACCTGAGGGGCGCGACCTCTTCCGAGGATTTCCTCCTCAGGGTCGGCGAGAGGGCCCGGAGCGTTCCGGACGGGTCCTGGATCCTGGGAAGCGGGTGGGACCACCACCTCTGGGGGGGCGAGCTTCCCCACCGCGACTGGCTCGACCGGGTCGCACCCCGCCACCCGGTGTTCCTGGTGAGGGCCGACATGCACGTGGGGGTGGCGAACTCCGAGGCGCTTCGCCGGGCCGGACTCGATGCCGGGACCCCGGACCCGGACGGCGGGTGCATGCACCGCGACCCGGCCACGGGCGAGCTTACCGGGATCCTTGAGGAGCACGCCATGGAGCCGGTCTCCGCGGTGATCCCCCCACCGGGACGTGCCGACCGGGAGGCGGCGCTCCGGGCGGCCATGCGCCTCGCCCTCCGGAACGGGATCACCCAGGTCCACGACATGGGTGCCCTTCAGAGCCCCCGCGAGAGCTGGGCCTCGCTCGAGACCCTTCGGGCCCTCCACGCCCGGGGCGACGTGCCGATCCGGGTTTCCGCCGCCGTTCCCCTGGAGGAGCGGGGGCGCCTGGCCGAGTGGATCGCCGAGGAGGGCGGAGGGGACGACCGCCTGCGCTGGGGGTCGGTCAAGGCCTTCGTCGACGGATCCATGGGGGCCGAGACCGCCTGGCTCCTGGACGACTACCTGGGGCGACCCGGACACCGCGGAGGCCCCTGCTCCGACCTGGACGAGCTCCGGGCGGGGCTCGAGGATGCAACCGCCCTGGGACTCCAGTGCATCGTTCACGCGATCGGCGACGCGGCCTCGAGCTGGCTCGTGGACGTCTACGACGGGATCCGGGCGCGCTTCCCCGGGCGGGACTTCCGCTTCCGCCTCGAGCATGCCCAGCACCTGGACCCGGCCCTCCTCCCGCGCCTCGCGCACCCGGCCATCGTCTGCTCCATGCAGCCGGCCCACCTCCTCGACGACGGCCGCTGGGCCGGCGACCTTCTGGGGCCGGAACGGGAGCGATGGGCCTACCCGGTCCGCTCCCTCCTGGACCACGGGGCCCGGGTGGCCTTCGGGTCCGACTGGACCGTCTCGCCGCTGGACCCCCGGGTGGGGCTCGCCGCGGCGGTGACGCGGACGGTGCGTGCCGTGGACGGACGCGAGCGGGTCTGGGTTCCCGAAGAGCGCATCGACCTGGCCCGGGCGCTCCGGGCCCAGACCCTCGACGCGGCGCGGGCGGGGTTCATGGAAGGGGAGACGGGGTCCATCGAGCCGGGGAAGCGCGCGGACCTGGTGTTCCTGGACCGCTCGCCCTTCGACCTTCCCCCCGAGGCGCTCCCCACCGACCTTCAGGTGAAGGCCACCCTCGTGGACGGGGCGCTGGCCTGGCAGGACCGTGACGATCCCGGCATCGGAGGAGCCCCGTGAGCGACGACGCCCGTTCCCTGGACCGCGACCGCGTGGTGGAGGCGCTCGTCGAGCACTACGCCCAGGACCGGCTCCCCATGGAGGAGTTCGAGAGCCGGGTGGAGCAGGCCCACCGCTCGCGCACCCGCGAAGAACTGCGGGCGCTCCTGAGCGATCTTCCCGCCCTCACCGGCCCGGGGACCGGTCTCGTCCACCCCGGCCCGGAGTCCTCCGGCACGGCCGCCGTCCCGGCCACGGGGGGGGACACGGGGCTCGTGGCGCTGAACCCCGACCCCCCGGCCGAGCGCCAGCTCGAGGTGGCGGTCTGGAGCGGCCGGGTCCGGAAGGGGCCCTGGCGCCCCGCCCGCTCCATCCGCGCGGTGGCGTGCATGGGGGGGGTGGAGCTGGACTTCCGGGAGGCCCTCCTCCCCCCGGGCGAGACCCGGGTCTACGCGGTGGCGGTCATGGGGGGAATCGAGATCCTCGTGCCTCCCGGGGTCCGGGTGGAGACCGACGGATTCGCCTTCATGGGAGGATTCGAGGAGCAGACGGGGGGGCCGGGCATCCCGCCCCCTTCCCCGGGAGCCCCCGTCCTCCGGGTGAGCGGCTTCGCCATGATGGGGGCCGTCGAGGTGGTCTGCCGTCTCCCCGGCGAGTCGCCGCGCGACGCCAAGCGCAGGCAGAAGGAAGCCCAGCGACGCCTCTCGAGCGGAGAGGGGCGGTGAGCGCCTCCCTCGCGCGGGACGCCGCTCCCGGCGAGCGCACCATCGGCCTCCTCTCGGTGAGCATCGACCTCGGGGCCGGCCGCCGCGGCGTCGACATGGGCCCCTCGGCGCTCCGCATTGCCGGCGTCACCGAGGCGGTGCGCAGGCTCGGTTTTCCCTTGAGGGAGGTGGGCACGGTGCACGCTCCCGGCCCGGAGGCCACCCCACCCGGCGCAGAGGGCGCCCGCTTCCTGGACGAGATCACCCGGGTCTGCGCCCGGAGCCGGGGCCTCCTCCTGGAATCCCTCGAGGCCGGCTGCTTCCCCCTGGTCCTGGGGGGCGACCACTCCCTCACCATGGGGACCGCGAGCGCGGTGGCGGACCACTACCGGCGGAAGCACGACGCCCCCCTGGGGCTCCTCTGGGTGGATGCCCACACCGACATGAACACCCCCGAAATCACACCCTCGGGGAACATCCATGGAATGAGCCTCTCGGTCCTGACCGGCCGGGGGCCCAAGTCCCTCCTGGAACTCGCCGACCGCGTCCCCGCCTTCGACCCCCGCCACGTGGCCGTCCTGGGCGCCCGGGAGATCGACCCCCGGGAACGCGACGCCGTCCGCGCCGCCGGGATCCGGGTGTTCACCATGTCCGAGGTGGACGAGCGTGGCCTCACCGCCTGCATGGACGAGGCCATTGCCCGCATCACCGACGGAACCGCGGGCTTCCACGTCTCCTTCGACCTCGACGTCCTGGACCCGATGGTCGCTCCGGGAGTCGGCACCCCGGTCACCGGCGGCTTCACCTACCGGGAGGCCCACCTCGTCTGCGAGAAGGTGGCCCACTCCGGCGCCCTCGCCGGCTTCGAGCTCGTGGAGCTGAACCCGGTCCTGGACACCCGCAACCAGACGGCCCAGGTGGGGATCCGCCTCATCGAGAGCGCGCTGGGAAAGACCATCCTCTGAGGGGCGGGCCTCCCCGGCCCGCCCGCCGGCTCAGACCGCCCCGACGGGGGGAGGCGGCCCGGCCGGGGGGTCGTCGTCCTCCGCATCCCCGGAAGTAGTTCCGGAATCATCCCCCGGAGAAGGCGCCGCACTTCGCTCCCAGGCGGCGCGTACATCGTGCCAGATCTTCTCCGCCCCTGACTTCACCTCCTCCCACCCCTCGCCGGAGGCGGCCTGGAGCTCGCGAAGCCGATCCCGGGCCTCGTCGATCTTCTTCCGGAGATCGGACTCCTCGTCGGAGAGGCGCACCCTCAGGTCCGCCTCCGCCCGCTTCGCCCGGGCGCCCAGCTGGTCGAGCCGCGCCTCCCATTCCTCGATCCGTGCCCGGAACCGGTCGGCGTAGGCCTTTCGCTTCTCTTC
>JBJHCE010000020.1:0-27488 GCA_050485865.1 Gemmatimonadales bacterium
CTGGGGGCCGGCGGGGGGAGCGGCGCATGAGCACGGGCCCCGTCCTCCTCCTGGAGGTGGGAGACGACGGTGTGGCCCACCTCGTCCTGAACCGCGCGGAGAAGCGGAACGCCCTGAACGGGGCCCTGGTCGAGGCGCTCCTGGAGGCCCTGGCCTCCACTGCGGAGGACCCGAGGGTACGGGTGGTCCTCCTCTCGGGGGCAGGAAACGACTTCTGCTCCGGCGCCGACCTCGCCGAGCTCGAGCGGATCGCAGGGCTCGGGGCGGAGGCTTCCCTGGACGATGCCCGGCGGCTCGGGGCCCTCTTCCGGGCGCTTCGCGAACACCCGCGTCCGGTGGTGGCCGCCGTACGCGGGCGGGCCCTCGCCGGGGGCGCCGGCCTTGCCGTGGGGTGTGACCTGGTCCTGGCCGAGGAGGGGGCGGAGCTCGGCTTCCCCGAGGTGCACCTGGGCTTCGTCCCCGCCATGGTCATGGCGATCCTCCGCCGGAAGGTGACGGAAGGCAGGGCCTTCGAGCTTGCCGCCCGGGGCGACCGGATCTCCGCCCGGGAGGCGGAGCGGATCGGCCTCGTGAACCGGGTCCTTCCCTCCGAGGGCTTCGAGGAAGCCAGCCGGGCCTGGTGCGCCGAGCTCGCCACGCGCCCTGCCATCGCCGTGTCCCTCACCAAGCGGCTTCTCTACGGGCTCGATGGCGCGGGATTCGAGGAGGGGATCGCCCGTGGGGCCGAGGTGAACACCCTGGCCCGGCTTACCGACGCGTGCCGGGCCGGGGTGCGGGGCTTCCTGGAACGGGCACGCGCCCGGGGGTAGGAAGGAGCACCATGCTCATTCTCCTCGATCGGAACCGGGACGGGGGCGACGACCCCTGGCTCCTCGCCAAGGTGCGCCTCTTTTCCATCGGGGCGGCCCTGGCCATTGGCGGGATCCTTCTCGACCTGTCCTGGCTGATCTGGGGCGCCATCGCCGCCCTTTCCGGAGGTGTCCTGCTCCGATTCGTCTCCAGGCCCGGCGCTGCCGGTACCGCAGCGGAAGGGGAGGAGGACGGCACGCGGCCCGTGTCCGAGGACGGTCCGGGCCGAAGCTGACACCGGGCGTCGGACGTCCCGCGCCGCCATCCCCTCGCCCCGGGACCCCGGCGAGCCTTCGGGGTGCCTCGACCCACCCCTGAATCGATCCTCGAACGGCATTTCGGCTTCCCGGCCTTTCGCCCCGGGCAGGGGGAGCTCGTGGAAGCGGTGCTTGCCGGCCGCGACGCCCTCGGCATTCTCCCCACCGGGGGCGGGAAGAGCATCTGCTACCAGGTGCCCTCGGTGATCCTGGGGGGACTCACCCTGGTCGTGACCCCCCTCGTCTCGCTGATGGCAGACCAGGTGCGCCGGGCCGACGAGGCCGGGATCCCTGCACGGGCGCTCCATTCGGGGCTCACCACCGGGGAACGAAGCTCCGTGGAGGAGGCTGCGGCCCGGGGGGAACTCCGGCTCCTTTTCGTGGCCCCGGAACGCCTCGAGGGGCGGGCTTTCCGCGAACTCCTCCCGCGCCTTCCGGTGCGCCTCCTCGTGGTGGACGAGGCCCACTGCATCGCCCTCTGGGGGCACGACTTCCGCCCCTCGTACCGGAAGCTCGGGCCCCTTCGCGAGCTCCTTCCCGGGGTTCCGGTCATGGCCCTCACCGCCACCGCGACCCCCCGGGTCCGCCAGGAAATCGAGGGCGAGCTCCGGCTCAGGGATCCCCAGCGGGTGACCCTGAGCTTCGACCGCCCGAACCTGGGATGGGGGGTCCTGGAGCTGCCGAAGGGGCTGAACCGCACCGAGCTTCACCGGCAGGTGGTACGCCGAAGGCCCGGGGCACGGATGGTGTACGCGGCCACGCGCCGCCGGGTGGAAGAGATCCGCACCGGCCTCCGGCGGAGCGGCCTCTCCGCCGAGGCGTACCACGCCGGGCTCCCCCCGGCGGAGCGGGACCGGGTCCTTGCCTGGTTCCTCGCCGACCCCGCACCCGTGGTTGTGGCCACGAACGCCTTCGGGATGGGAATCGACCGACCCGACGTGCGGATCGTGATCCACGACCAGCTCTCCGGATCCCTCGAGGACTACTACCAGGAGGCCGGTCGGGCCGGCCGCGACGGCGCCCCGGCGCTCTGCCTCGCCCTCAACGCCCCGGGAGACCGGGAGGTCCACCGCCGCTTCCTGGACCGGACCCACCCTCCGCCGCGGGGGTTCCGGGAGTGGTGGCGGAGCCGCACCGACCCGGAGGCCGCCCGTTCCCGGGTCCGCCGGGCGGTGGGGCTCGGGCAGGTGGAGGCGGTGGACCACTACGCCCTCGGGACCGGGTGCCGGAGGGCAGCGCTTCTTGCCCACTTCGGGGAGCGTGACGGCGACTCCCGGTGCCCGGCCTGCGACCGATGTGGAAGCTGGGAGAGCCTTTTTCGGTTCCTGGAATCCGGGTACCTTTGAAGGGCTGCGCCGGGAAGGCTGCCGGGGCCGCCCCAGCATGTCCCCGATCCTGCATCCCACGGTTACATGGACCGTTATCTGAACGACGAACACCGGGCCTTCATCCGGGAGGTCCGCGGATTCGCCCGCGAGGCCATCGAGCCGGTGGCCCGCGACCTCGATCACGCCTCGCGCTTCCCCTGGGAGAACGTTCGCGCCATGGCGGAGCGCGGCTACCTGGGGATCCCGGTCCCCTCCCGGCTGGGTGGGCTCGGAAAGGATGCCCTGACCTATCTCCTGACCGTCCAGGAGCTCGCGAAGGTGGACGCGAGCCACGCCATCACCGTGTCCGCGCACACCACCCTCGGGACCTACCCGATCCTGAACTTCGGAACCGATGCCCAGCGCGAGCGCTTCGTCCCGCGCCTGGCCCGGGGGGAGGTGCTCGGGGGGTTCGGCCTCACCGAGCCCGGCGCCGGCTCCGACGCCGGGGGGAGCCGGACCCGGGCGGTGCGCGAGGGCGACGACTGGCTGCTGAACGGCTCCAAGATCTTCATCACCCACGCCGGGGTGGGAGAGATCTTCTCCGTGACGGCGGTCACCCACCCCGACCGGGGCACCCGGGGGATCACGAATTTCGTTGTCACGAAGCCCACCACCGACCCGGAGGCGGCGAGCGCCGCCGGAATGGGCTCCGTGGCCGATCTGGGGTACGTGGACGGGGTCCGGGCGGGGAAGAAGGAAGACAAGATGGGGTGGCGCGCCTCCGACACCCGGGAGCTCCTCCTGGAGGATGCCCGGGTCCCGGACGACCACCGGATCGGAGCGGAGGGGCAGGGGTTCGTGAACTTCATGAAGATCTTGGACGCCGGCCGGATCGGGATCGCGGCCCTCTCCCTCGGGATCGCCGAGGGAGCCCTCGAGGCTGCACTGGAGTATACGAACCGGAGAAAGCAGTTCGGGCGGCTCATATTCGACTTCCAGCCGGTGCAGTTCCGGCTCTCGGAGCTGGCCACCGAGGTGGAGGCCGCCCGCCACCTGACGTACCACGCCGCGTGGCTCATGGAGCAGGGTCGCCCCTTCACGAAGGAGGCGGCCATGGCCAAGCTCTTCGCCAGCGAGCTTTGCATGAAGGCGACGATCCAGGCCGTCCAGGTCATGGGCGGCGCCGGATACACCGACGAATACCCGGTCGAGCGGATGCTTCGCGATGCGAAGGTCTGCGAGATCGGCGAGGGAACGAGCGAGATCCAGAAGATCGTCATCGCGCGCCACCTGGTGCGCGAGGCCGGACTTCACGCATGATCCACCCCTGCGGCGCCCGGGCGGGTGCCGCGGACAACGAAGGCGAAGCGCGGACCTGGACGGCGGGTGTCTCCCCCGTTCGTGCCCCGGGCAGACGACTCCGATGGAGGGCGGCGAACGGCCGCACCGTGGGAGCGGAGCCAGGGCGCGTACGTGGCGGGAGCGGGCCGTCGGGAGGGCGTACGCCCCGGGAGAACCCGAGTCTTGAAACGTGAAATCCTGATCAGCGCCACGAAGCAGGAGTCGTGGGTGGCGCTCGTGGAAGACGGCCACCTCGTGGAGCTGATGCTCGACCGGGCGGACCAGGAACGCATTGTCGGGGACCTGTACCTGGGGAAGGTCGAGGCGGTCCTCCCCGGGATCCAGGCGGCCTTCGTGGACATCGGCACGGACAAGGCCGGCTTTCTCCACGTCTCCGATCTCGTCTACGACGAAGACGACGATGAGGACGACGAGGGCGGAAACGGGAACGGAAGCGGCAACGGTCGAGGGGGCAGGGGACGCCGGAAGCGCAACTACCCGCCCATCCAGGACCAGCTCAAGAAGGGCGACACCCTCATCGTCCAGGTCACGAAGGAGCCGATCTCGACGAAGGGGCCCCGCCTCTCGGCGCAGGTCTCCCTTCCAGGGCGCTTCCTCGTGTACATGCCCTTCTCGACCCACATCGGGGTGAGCCGGAAGATCGACCAGCGCGAGGAGCGCGCCCGGCTCCGGACCCTGGCCCGGGAGATCGTTCCCGAGGGCGCGGCGGGCGTGATCATCCGCACGGTGGGGGAGGAACTCACCCGGGAGCGTTTCGAGGGCGAGTTCAAGCGCCTCCACGCCGCCTGGAAGAAGATCAAGCGCCGCGCCGACTCCTCGAAGGCTCCGGCCCTCGTGCACCGGGAGGCCCGGCTCATCTCCGGGGTCATTCGCGACCTGTTCTCGGGGAAGTTCGATGCCCTGGTGGTGGACAACCCCCAGGTCTATGGCGAGATCGTCCAGTATGTGAAGGGGGTGGACCCGGAGCTCAAGGACCGGGTCCGCCTGGATCGCGAGCCCGTCCCCCTTTTCGATCGATGGGGGATCGAGGAGGAGATCCGCGAGGCGTTCCAGCGCCGGGTGAACCTCCCCTCCGGCGGGTACGTGATCGTGGAGCCCACCGAGGCCCTGGTCTCCATCGACGTGAACACCGGGCGTTTCACCGGGAAGGGGAAGAAGGATCCGGAGGAGACGATCCTCCGCACGAACCTGGACGCCGCCCGGGAGATCGCCCGGCAGCTCCGGCTCCGGGACATCGGGGGGATCATCGTGGTGGATTTCATCGACATGGAGTCGCAGGAGAACCGCGACAAGGTGCTCCAGGAACTCCGGACGCACCTGGGGCGCGACCGCGCCCGGACCAAGGCCTTCGCGGTCTCGGAGCTCGGGCTCATCGAGATGACCCGGCAGCGGGTTCGCCCCTCGCTCTTCCAGTCGCTCACCGCCCCATGCGAGCACTGCGGCGGGGGCGGGCGGGTGTTCACCCCGAGTACGGTGGCCCGGCGGGTGGAGCGGAGCCTCGTCCGGGCGGGCGCCGTGGGGGAGGAGCGATCGATCCGGATCCGGCTCCACCCCGAGGTGGCCCTGCACCTTCACGAAGATGAGCCGGATTTCCTGGCCCGCCTCCGGGAGGGGACCGGGATCCCGGTGGAGATCGTGGACGACCCGCTCCTCAGGGAAGACGAGTTCCGGATTCTCTCCGGTCCCGCCGACACCGACGTGACTTCCCGGTACGCGAAGCGCTGACCGGGGCTCAGAAACACTGCACCAGGTTGACCTTCGGGTCGTCTGCGCGCATTTTACAAGGCTACGGGCCCGAGGCAGACCCCTTCCTCCGGGCCACGCCACAGGCACCCATCGAGAACCGGATCGAGGTTCAGCATGTACGCGGTCTTCAGGACAGGTGGAAAGCAGTTCCGCGCCGAGGCGGGGACCCGGCTCCAGGTCCCGTCGCTGGACGCGGAGGCAGGGGACACCGTCGTCTTCGACGAGGTTCTCCTCGCGGCCGACGGTGACGACATCTCCGTGGGCGCGCCCACGGTCGCCGGAGCGTCGGTGAAGGCCGAGGTGCTCGGGCATGGACGGTCGAAGAAGCTGATCGTCTTCAAGCGGAAGCGCCGCAAGGGCTACCGGAAGAAGCAGGGTCACCGGCAGGGATACACCGAGATCCAGGTTTCGGAGATCACCCGCTGACGCGGGGGATTTCCAGGAACTCCGGGATCCAGGCGAACGGGGAGAAAGGAAGATGGCACACAAGAAAGGCGTCGGCTCCAGCCGTAACGGGCGCGACAGCAATCCGCAGTACCTGGGCGTGAAGCGCTTTGGCGGCGAGACGGTCACCGCCGGAAGCATTCTCGTGCGCCAGCGGGGTACCAGGTTCCATCCGGGCCGGAACGTGGGGCGCGGGGGTGACGACACCCTCTTCGCCCTCACCGACGGCGTGGTCAAGTTCGAGACCTTCCGGCGCAAGCCCGCCGTCTCGATCTACCCCGTCGACTGAGCGCTTGACCGATCGCGAGAGGTCCGGCGGCCCCACCCGGCCGTCGGACCTTTTGCGCGTCCGGGGCGTACCTCTGATGGCTGCCGGTCCACCGGACCTCTCACCGGACCCGACGCGTCGCCATGGCTGCGGCACCGGGTCCTGGCGAAGGCCCGGGGCGAGCGGGACGACATCCCGTCCCCTGGCCGACCGCGGCAACGCGAGGAGCACACGCGATGACACCTGATCCAGGCAGCCGGGATCCTCGAAGTCCCCGGCCGTTCGGCCACCCCCGGGCCGCCCAGGGGCGCGGCCTTCCCACCCCCATCCGCCGCGTCTTCATCGGGCTCGGCTTCCTGGCCCTTCTCCTCGTGGCGGTGGCAGCCACCGGCTCCCGGGGCGAGACCGGGGTGGCATCGGGACCGTCGGTTCCGGACGCGAGCCATCTCCTGGGGGACACCCGCCTCCCCATGGAGGTGAACGCCCAGGTGGAGCGCTGGATTGGCCGGTTTCTCGCCGAGGATCGGGCGACTTTCGAGGAGTTCCTGATCCGCGAGGGGCTCTACGGCGCCATGGTTCGCGACAAGCTCCGGGCCCGCGGCATGCCCGAGCAGCTCCTGTACCTGGCCATGATCGAGTCGGGGTTTTCCGCCTCGGCCACATCGCCGGTCCACGCAGCGGGCATGTGGCAATTCCTCGGCGCCACCGCCCGGGCCTACGGGCTTTCCGTGGACTCCTGGGTGGACGAGCGCCGCGACCCGGTGCGGGCCACCGACGCCGCCCTCGACTACCTGGAGGAACTCCACGGGGAGTTCGGATCCTGGTACCTGGCCGCCGCGGCGTACAACGCCGGCTCGGCCCGGGTCTGGGAGGCGCTCCGGCGCCACGGAGCCGCCGAGGGGGGCGAGGAAGCCCTCTACTGGCGGATCATCGAGGACCTTCCCCGGGAGACCCGGAACTACGTACCGAGGATCCTGGCGGCGGCGCTCCTGGCGGAACAGGCCGAGCACTTCGGGTTCGACGTCGAGCGGGCGCTCCCCTACCTCTTCGACCAGGTGCTGGTCCCGGGGGGAACCTCGCTGGCCCGGGTCGCCGAGGCTCTCGACGTGCCGGTGTCCCTCCTGAGGGAACTGAACCCGCACCTGATCCGGGGGGCCACGCCCCCGGGGCGGACCTTCCCGGTCCGTATCCCCCTTGGAGAGACCCACCGGGTCATGGCGGCGCTTCCGGCACGCTGAGGGGTAGCCGAGGGCCCTTGCCACGGGACGCCGCCTCCCTTCGATTTCGACACGGCTCCCCGCAACCCTGACCCCCGCCCCCGTGCTCCCGACCCACTTCCCGATCGGCTTCGCATCTGCAGGCGGCGCCCGCGAGGGCGTCCGGGGCGCCCGCATCGTGGCCCTTGGTACCGCGCTTCTCCTTTTCGCGGGATGCGGGGACCTGGACACGGGGCCGGCGGTGGAGCTGCGGAGCGAGGACCCGGTGGTGAGCCTCCATTTCTCCGACCGGCTCCCCACCTTTCCCGCCCTTGTCGAGCGGTGGGCTCCGGGGCTCGGGCTCGACCGCCTTGCGGAGGAATGGCAGGCCTCGTGGGAGGACTCGGAGATCGGGGGGCCAAGGGCCCGCAGGGCGGTCATCGAGACCGGGACCGGGATTCTCGTGGATGCGGTGCCGAACACCGCGCTCCAGCAGGCCTTCCGCCAGGTGGATGAGGCCATCGGGGCCGCGGAGGAGGTCCTGGGCACCCGCCTGGGCTCCGAGCGGGGTGCGGGCCATCCCGACCTTGCCGGCCCCGTGGTCGAGGCGGCCGTCCACCGGGACCGGGCCCGGGAAGCGCGGGAGTCCGGAGACCGGGAGGCCCAGCTCCGCCACACCCTCCTCGCCGCCGATCTCCTGAGGGGGACCACCGCCGAGCCGCTGGCCCTCCTCTTCATTGAGCAGGCGGAGCTGGAACTCCGAAGGATTTCGGACCTCGATCCGTATCCATCGGTGACGAGGGATCGTGCGGCGCGGCTCCTGGTCGGCGCCCGCGAGGCACTCGAGACGGGAAATCCGGCGCTGGGGCTCCAGCGGGCCTGGTACGCGGTCGGACTCCTCAAGGGGTCCGACCACCTGGACGGCCCTCCGGGAGGCACCGAAGGGGACCACGAGGCAGCCCACGAGGGCGGGGAACTGAAGCCATGAGCGGAGGGGCGATGACGGCAGGGAGGCGGGAACGGACCGGAAACAAGGGGCGGGAGCGCCGGAATGGGGCGATGGAGCATGGACCCCGGGTCCGGCGCTGGCCCCTCGCGTTCCTTCTCCTCGGCGTCGTGGCGTGGTCCATTCCCGGGCCCCAGGCGGGCCCCGCGCTCCAGGGCGGTGCGCAGGCGGCCCCGGGGAGCGCGGGTGCGGGGGCCAATGCGGAGGTGCTCCCGCAGGAATCCACCCGCCTCGACCTCGGGTCCGGCCCGATCGTGCGCATCCCCATCCAGGGAATCATCGAACTGGGCCTCGCGCCCTTCGTGGAGCGGTCTCTCCGGGAGGCGGCCTCCATCGGCGCCTCGGCGGTGATCCTGGATATCGAGACGCCGGGCGGACGGGTGGACGCCGCCGAGCGGATCGTGGATGCCGTGAGCGACTCCGAGGTCCCGGTCTTCGCCTTCGTGAACCGGCGGGCCATTTCCGCGGGAGCGATGATTTCCCTTGCCACCGTCGAGATCTTCATGCGTCCCGGGGCCACCATGGGGGCGAGCACGCCCGTGGACGGCACAGGGGAGAAGGCGCCGGAGAAGATCGTCTCCGTCATGCGAAGCTCCATGCGGTCCCTGGCCGAGGCACGTGGCCTCGACCCGGCGATCGCCGAGGCCATGGTGGACGAGGAGATCGAGGTCCCGGGCGTCGTGGAGGCCGGACGGCTTCTCACCCTCACCTACAGCGATGCAGCCGACCTCGGGTACGCCACCGTCGTCGAGGACTGGAACGACCTCGTGTCGCGGCTGGGGCTCGAGGGGCGGGCGGTCATCGACCAGGAGGTGAACTGGGCCGAGCGTACCGTGCGCTTCCTCTCGCACCCGATCGTGGCGCCCTTCCTCCTGTCCCTCGGGTTCCTGGGGCTCCTCGTCGAGATCAAGACGCCGGGGTTCGGCCTTGCCGGGGCGGCGGGGGTGCTCTCGCTCGCCCTCTTCTTCGGGTCGCACATGATCATCGGGCTCGCCGGGGCGGAGGGGCTCCTCCTCTTCGGGGCCGGCGTGATCCTCCTCCTGGTGGAAATCTTCCTCCTGCCCGGGGTGGGCGTGTTCGCCGTGCTCGGAGGGATCGCCATGCTCGTCGGGATCTATCTCTCCCTCCTGGGGGGGATCCCGGTGGCGGGGGACTATGCCCGGGCCAGCACGGTCCTCGCGGCGACCCTCACCCTCGTCATGGCGAGCTCCTGGGCCCTGGTGCGGCACCTTCCGCGGAACCGGAGGCTCACCCGGCTCGGCATCTTCCTCGGAGAGGCCACCGACCGGGAGACCGGCTACACCTCGTCCGTCCGCCGCACCGACCTGAAGGGTGCGGTGGGGAAGGCCGTAACGGATCTCCGCCCCTCGGGTACGGGGCTCTTCGGCGACGAACGCATTGACGTCGTGGCCGATTCGGAATGGATCGAGGCGGGTAGCGCGATCCGCATCGTAGCATCGGAAGGGTACCGGCACGTGGTGCGCCGGGCCGAACCTGCCCCGTCGCAGCGGGGCGCCATCGAGGGAGGCGGTAGTCCGGCCTCCGCCTCCGACTCCTGAACCAGGAAACCGAACTCCCCATGGAAGAACTCTTTCAGTACACGGGCTCCTTCGCGCTTGTCTTCTTCGTCCTCTTCATCCTCCTCCTCCTCTGGGCGGTACCGGTCCGGCTCTGGATCGAGGCGATTTCCGCCGGTGCGAAGGTGGGGATCGGGTACCTGGTGGGGATGCGGCTCCGGAAGGTGAATCCGCCCGCCGTGGTACGCCCCCTTATCTGGGCCACCAAGGCCGGGATCAACCTGGGCGTCGGGGACCTGGAGGCCCACTACCTGGCCGGAGGGCGGGTCGACCGGGTGGTCCGGGCGCTCATTTCCGCCGACAAGGCCAACATCGACCTCTCCTTCCAGCAGGCGGCGGCCATCGACCTGGCGGGGCGTGACGTGTTCGAGGCGGTGCAGGTCTCCGTGAACCCGAAGGTCATCGCCACCCCCCGGGTGGCGGCCATGGCCCGGGACGGGATCCAGCTCATTGCCATTGCCCGGGTCACGGTCCGGGCCAACATCAACCGCCTCGTGGGTGGCGCCGGCGAGGAGACGATCCTGGCCCGCGTCGGAGAGGGGATCGTGTCGTCCATCGGTTCGTCCGACTCGCACAAGGCGGTGCTCGAGAACCCGGACTCGATCTCGAAGACGGTGCTGGCCCGGGGCCTCGACTCGGGGACGGCCTTCGAAATCCTCTCCATCGACATTGCCGACGTGGACGTGGGGAAGAACATCGGAGCCGAGCTCCAGACCGACCAGGCCGAGGCCGACAAGCGGGTCGCCCAGGCCCGCGCCGAGGAGCGCCGGGCCATGGCCGTGGCCCTCGAACAGGAAAACCGCGCCAAGGTCCAGGAGATGCGGGCCCGCCTCGTCGAGGCCGAGTCCGAGGTGCCGCTGGCGATCGCCGGTGCGTTCAAGTCGGGGAACCTGGGGATCATGGACTACATGAAGTACCGGAACATCCAGTCCGACACCTCCATGCGCGATGCGATCGCCGGGTCCGATGACCAGCAGCAGGGCGTGAGCAGCTGATGGAGGGACTCTTTCAGATCCTGATCATCGGGCTCTTCATCGTGGCGTCGATCTTCGACGCCGTGTCGAGGAACAAGAAGAAACAGGAGCAGAAGGAGCGGATGAAGGCGGAAGAGGCGGGGGAGGGTGCGGACGTTGCAACCCGCCCCCGCCCGCGCCCGGCCCAGGGGACGCGGGCCTCCGGAGCGGGGACAACGATCCGCCCACCGGACGGACCCCGCCGGAGCAAGGCCCCGACGGGCGCAGGCGAGGGGGGAGACCGGACGAGCGCCGCCGACGAGCTCATTCCCGAGGACTTCTGGGCGATCCTGACCGGGGAGGCGCCGGCGCGGAAGGAGGAGCCGGAGCCCACATGGGCCCCGGCCCCCACGACCGCATCGGAGCCCTCCCCCGAGGCCGAAGCGGAAGCGACCACGCGGCGGTCGTCCCGCTGGATGGAAGGGCTGGACGACCGGGAGGGTGCTGGGCGAGCGGGCGGTGCACCTGCGGCGGAAGAACCGGTCCTCGCGGGAACGCGGCCCCGGCCGTCCACCTCCCCTCCCGGGGGCACCCGGAGCTTTCCGGCGCCACCACCGCGCCCCGAGTCTCCCTTCGCGCGTCCGGCGCCCCCCACCCGGGTGGCGGGGGGCGACCCCATGGCCGAGCCCTGGGGGGCGCTCGGGGACATTTCCAGTGGGGAAATCGCCGATGGCCGGGGGGCCACCCTCCCATCGGTGGACCTCTACGGCGAGGACGGAGGGCGGCGCCGGGCGGGCGCGACGGACTCTCCCTACGTGCGGCTCGTCGCTTCGGGTCGCCGGGGCGACCTCAAGTCCGCCATCGTGCTCCGCGAGGTTCTGGGTACCCCGGTGGGGGCCCGGGGAAGGGAAGACGAGAGCCGCGGGTGGCGCTGGGAGGACTGACCCCTTCGCACCACCCGCGGGCTCGGCGTTACATCTCGCCCTTGGCCATCTTCCGGAGCACGGTGTGGAGGATCCCACCGTTCCGGTAGTACTCGAGGTCCACGTCGGAGTCGAGGCGCACGAGGGCGTCGAACCGCACCTCTTCGCCCGAGTCCTTCCGGGCCCTGACCTCGACCGTGCCGCCGGGGGTCAGCCCCTGGGCGATGCCGGAAATGTCGAAGGTCTCGGAGCCGTCGAGACCGAGGGACGCCGCAGATTCGCCCTCGGGGAACTGGAGGGGGAGGACCCCCATCCCCACCAGGTTCGAACGGTGGATCCGCTCGTACGAGGTGGCAATGACCGCGCGCACTCCGAGGAGCCCGGTCCCCTTGGCGGCCCAGTCCCGGGACGATCCGGTGCCGTACTCCGCCCCCGCCAGGATCACGAGAGGGGTACCCTCGGCCTGGTACTTCATGGAGGCGTCGTAGATCGACATCTCCTCGCCCGAGGGGATGTGGCGGGTGTAGCCGCCCTCCCGCCCGTCGAGCATGCGGTTCTTGATGCGCACGTTCCCGAAGGTGCCGCGCATCATCACCTCGTGGTTCCCGCGCCGCGACCCGAAGGTGTTGAACTCCCAGGGGTTCACGCCCCGCTCCTGGAGCCACGTTCCGGCGGGCTCGTTCTTCGGGATCGCTCCGGCCGGGGAGATGTGGTCGGTCGTGGTCGAATCACCGAGAATGGCCAGGACCCGCGCGCCGGACACGTCGGCGGGCTCGGTCACCTCCAGCGACATCCCCTCGAAGAAGGGGGGGTTCCGGATGTAGGTGGACTCGTCGTCCCAGGTGTAGAGGGAGGCGTCGCCCTCGGGGAGAGGGAGCGCCTTCCAGAGCTCGTCCCCTTCGAAGACCTCGGCGTAGCGCTCCTCGTACATGGCGGGCCTGAGCGCGGCGCGGATCGTGTCGCGGATCTCCTCCTGCGAGGGCCAGATGTCACGAAGGTAGACGGGCTCCCCGTCGGACCCGGTCCCCACCGGCTCGGAGGAGAGGTCCACGTCGATGCGCCCGGCGAGGGCGAAGGCCACGACGAGCATGGGGGAGGCCAGGTAGTTGGCCCGCACGAGGGGGTGGATCCGGGCCTCGAAGTTCCGGTTCCCCGAGAGGACCGACGAAACCACGAGTCCCTTCTCACGGATCGCCTCTGCAATGGGCTCGGCAAGGGGCCCCGAGTTTCCGATGCAGGTGGTGCAGCCGTACCCGACGACGTCGAAGCGGAGCTGCTGCAGGTACGGGAGGAGGTCGGAGGCCTCCAGGTAGTCCGTCACCACCTTGGACCCGGGGGCAAGGGAGGTCTTGATCCAGGGCTGGACCGTGAGCCCTCGCTCCACCGCCTTCTTCGCGAGGAGGCCTGCCCCCACCATGACCGACGGGTTCGAGGTGTTCGTGCACGAGGTGATGGCCGCGATCACGATGCTGCCGTCGGTAAGCTCCGCCGGGTGTCCGTCCACCTCCACCTGCGCGAAGCGCGGATGCGCGTCGCGCACGACCACCGCGGCAGAGTGCCGTGCCCCACCCGTGGCTGCAGCCCCCACCGGGGCATCGCCCCCATCGATGGCGATCACCGCCTGCCGCCCACCCTCCGCGGACCAGTCCGTGGACTGGCGGGGCTCGGCCTTGTCCTGCCCCCCGTTGTCATCGGGGAGGGAGAAGCCCTGCGGAAGCAGCCCCGGGAGTTCCTTCCGGAAGGAGGACGCCAGGGTGGAAAGCTCCACCCGGTCCTGGGGGCGGCGGGGACCGGCGAGGGAGGGGACGATCGTGCCGAGATCGAGCTCGAGGGCCGAGGTGTACTCCGGGTCCGGGGTGTCGTCGGTGCGGAAGAGGTGCATCTCCTTCGAGATCCGCTCCACCCGGGCCACGAGCTCGGGGCTCCGACCGGTACCTTCGAGGTACCGGAGTGCCTCCGCATCCACGGGAAAGAACCCGATGGTGGCGCCGTACTCGGGCGCCATGTTCGCGATCGTGGCGCGGTCGGCGAGTCCGAGGGAGGAGAGCCCCGTTCCGAAGAATTCGACGAAGCGCCCCACGACCCCGTGCTTCCGGAGCATCTCGGTGACGCGGAGCACCAGGTCCGTGGCCGTGGCCCCCTCGGGAAGGGCCCCCGAGAGTCGCACTCCCACCACCTCGGGGAGGAGCATGTAGTAGGGCTGGCCCAGGAGGACCGCCTCCGCTTCGATCCCGCCCACGCCCCATCCCACGACCCCGATCCCGTTGATCATGGTGGTGTGGGAATCCGTCCCCACCACGGTGTCAGGGTAGGCGAGGCTCAGCCCGCCCTCCTCCCGCCGGTGCATCACGGAAGCGAGGTACTCGAGGTTCACCTGGTGGACGATCCCGGTGCCGGGGGGGACGACGCGGAAGTTCCGGAAGGCGTGCTGCCCCCACCGGAGGAGCTGGTAGCGCTCCCGGTTCCGCTCCATCTCCTTTTCAACGTTCATCCGGTAGGCGTCGCTCGACCCGAAGTAGTCCACCTGCACCGAGTGGTCGATGACCATGTCGGCGGGGACCACCGGGTTGATCCGGTCCGGCTCACCGCCCATGGCGTGGAGCCCGGCGCGCATGGCGGCGAGGTCCACGACGGCGGGGACGCCCGTGAAGTCCTGCAGGACCACCCGCGAGGGCATGAACGGGAAGTTCGCCCCGGCGTTCGTGGGGCTCCACGCGCAGACCGCCTTCACGTCGTCCTCGGTCACGTATCCTTGTCCGGCGCTGCGGAGGGCGTTCTCGAGGAGGATCCGGATGGAGAACGGCATCCGGTCCAGGTCGACGAGCCCCTCCTCGGCGAGCTTCCCGATGCGGAAGAAGGAGGTCTTCCCCTCGGGCAGGTCGACGTGGGTGAGGGCTCCAAACGGGTCGGTGCGGTGGTCTGCCACGGTGGCTTCCTTTCATGGTGCAGCGCGCCTTCTGGAGGCGCCTGCGGTCGCTCGGTTCATGGGTCGAAACAGCCCCCAAACATACGAACATCGGCGGCGCTCCGACACCCGGAGCGTACCCGTAACGGATCTCCGAAGGCATCACGGGGGTCCCAGTTGCCATGCCGTGTGCCTCCGTCCATCTGCTCCTGGCCGGACGGGTCCTGGATGCCTGGACCCGTGCCCCTTCCACCGCGCCTTTCCGCGTGGGGACCAGTGAGATCCGGAGGGCTTTCCTGTCCGGCGCCCTGGCGCCGGACGCGGGGTTTGTCCCGGGAACGGACCGGGGCCTCTCGGAGTTGGCCCATTACGTTCGGCCCGGCGACCTCGCAAGGGCGATCCTGGGACATGCCCGCACCCAGGAGGAGCGAGCGTTCGCGCTGGGGTGGGCCACGCATGTCCTGGCCGACGTGGAGCTTCACCCCCTGGTGGGTCGGGCGGTGGGGGAACGCCGCTTCGGGGATCGGAACCACCGGGTGAACACCGCAGACGACGAGGCCACCCACATGAGCCTCGAGGTTGGGCTGGACCTCTGCGTCCTGCACGCCGAGGGGTCGAGGCTTCCCGAGGCTCCTGCAGGGGGGTGGGTTCAGGGGGCCGGGGAGGCCCGTCTCCTGCTCGCTGCGCTCCAAACCACCTACGGCCTGTCGTGGCGCCCCGAACCGGTGGTGGCCGACCAGCGGCGAAGCTCCTGGATGATGCGCCTCTGGCCGCGGGCCCTCAGGGTGGTGGCCCACGGCGGGTCCGGGGCCGCCGGGTGGGGGACGACGGGAGAGGGCCACGGGCTCCTTGCCCACCTCCTCGAACTGGTCCGGGCCCGCTCGGCGCCGGGAACGGCGGCCCGGGGATTCCTTGCCCCCGAATGTCCACCTCCCTGGGTCCTGGAGCGCTTCTGGGCCGGCGTCGAAGGGTTTTCCGCCCGGTTCCAGGAGGCGGTGGAGTCGGGGCTGGCCACCCTCGGAAACCGGAACCTGGAGACGGGGGTGGAGCAGCCCCGGGGATCGGGCCATCCGGCCACCGACCGTGCCTGGGCCCGCCTCGGGCCGACCCCCTCGGAGATCCCGCCCACCGGTTGATCGCCGGTTCCGTGCAGGGCCTGTCGAACTTGACTTTGCTTCGACCGGTCTCGATCCGCCGTCCCCTGCGGCGTCGGCGGGTGCCCGGCGGCTACCCGGGTTCCCTCGTCGTGGGCCCAGGTCCCCCGGACGCCCTTCGCCCCGGGGACAGGGGCACCCGTACCGGGAAGACCTCCATCGTCCCGGAGGGGTGGAGCACGAGGACCACCGGACGGAGTTCCAGAAAGTCGAGTCCCTCCCGGCGAAGGGCGCTCTGGAGCGCGCCGACGCGGGTCGCGAGGGTCGTGGTCGCGTGGAGGAACGGGGGCGGCGGATCTTCGGAGGGAGAACCGGCTTCGCCAGGCGGTCGAGGTTCGGGAAGGTCGCGCGCCGGAAGGGGGTATCCCACCTCGAGGCGGAGCTCCTGGAGCCGAAGGTGAGGGAGGGGAATGGGCGTCCCGCGGTCCAGGATGATTCCTCCATGCAGGGTGCCCCCTCCGATGGCGATCAGCCCACGGATCCAGCTCATGGTGCGCCGGTGCCCTGCGTGGGGAGGTGCCTCGTCGGCGCCCAGGACCTCTCCCGGCCAGGCCGAGACCACGGCGGGGTGGGGACCGGGTCCGGGTTCCGGGTCTCCGGCGCCTCCGTTCTGGTGCTCTTGAGCGTCCATGGCCATGGGAGAGGGGGGAAGGTGGGGGGAGTCCGGGCCGGGCCGGCCAGGCGCCGACATGCGTCGACACCCGGGAAGCAAGATCGCCGGGGGGCGTGACAGGAGCGTCAACACCGGGGGGTGATCCCCTCCCGGGCTCAACACGGGTCCCGCCCTTGAAACGGGCCGGGGCGGACGCCTACCTTGACCTTTCTGGGGCGCTCGACGGTCGGCAGCAGGGCACGCGAGTTCGCCGCACGTTCCATCATTTCGTTGGGAGAGTAGGGGATGCGCCTTGAGGTCATGGGCGAGGGCCGACTCCTGGATGACGAGGGCCGGGTGTGCCTCGGGCCCGGGGTGCCCCTGCTTCTCCTGGCCTACCTCGCGACCCAGCCCCGTCCCGTCCAGCGGGACGACCTGGCCGTCCTCTTCTGGCCGGGAAAGCCCAGGCCCCTGGCCCTCCAGTCCCTCCGCCAGGCCCTGACCCGTCTCCGGGCAGTCCTCCCCGGGGGGATCCTGGTAGAGTCCGGCCGATCGCTTTGCGTGGCCCCCGGCTCCCTTCACTCCGATGTAAAGGAACTCGAGGAGGCGGCGGCGGCAGGTGTGGCGGAACGGGCCCTGGCGGCCTGGGGCGGAAGGTTCCTGCAGGGGCTCCGGTCCGCCGGGGGGTGGGAGCTGGAACGCTGGCACGATCTCGAGCAGACCCGCCTGGAGGCCCGGCTCGCAGGAGCCGTGCTGAACGGGGTGACGGCGAGGCGCGAGGCCGGCGACGTTCGAGGGGCAAGGACGCTCCTGCTTCGGGCCCGTACCTGCCTTCCCGCAGATCTGACCCTTGTGGAGGCCCTGTTCCGGTGCCTCCTGGAAGAGGGGAACCGGGTCGAAGCCCGATCGCTCCTGGAAGAGTTGGACATGGAGGACGAGGGCCTCCTGGCTGGCCGCCTCCGCGAAACCCTCGAGATGCATCCGTTGCCCGGTCCGGAGTTCGGGCCTCGGAACCGACCGGACCCGGTCGCTTCCGGGGGACCCCTGGAGCCTCCCCCGGAGCCGGGGCGGGAGGTCGACGCCCCGGGTGGACGGGTGCGGCGCGTGGCGGCGGGGTCCCTCATGGCCGTACTCCTGCTGGCCGCCGGACTCGCTGCCGGAGGGCGTCTTACCCATGCGATCAGGCCCGATCTTCCTCCCAATCCTGCCCCCGACCATTTGCTGGTCTTCTGCACGAGCATGGCCACCGAGGGGGGGGACGAACAGCTCTACCGGATGACGCTGGACGGTCTCCACAAGCATCGGATCTCGAGCCGGCCGGGTTGCGAGTCGGTCTGGGTTCCGGACCCGGGGGGCATTCTGTTCCGGGAGAACGGGACCCACGGCCTCTTCCTCCTGCAGCCGGATCGGTCCAACCCGCAGGCGGCGTGGACCGAGACCCGAATCCGGTCCCCGGAGGGGGTGGCCGGCGCGGACCGGCTGTGGGGTCTGCCTCGAACCTGGACCGAGGCGGTAGACGGGAGGGGGGTACTGCTCACCCTCCACGACCCGGAGGCCGGACGGACGCTTCTGGCCCTCCTGGACCCGGAGGCGGACCGGACGTTCGTCCTCCTGGACCTGCCCGGGGTCCTGGGGCATCCCGCCTGGGACCCGATGAATCGCGAGGTCCTCTTCGCCTGGTCGGGCGGCGGGTCCGGGTCGGAACCGGGAGCCCCGCCGGGGGCAGAGCCCACGCGTCACAGGGGGGAGGGGCTCTGGGCCCTTCCCCTTCCCGAGGGAATGAACAGCACCCCGAGCGAGACAGGGGTGCCCTACCGCCTGACCGCCTCGCCGACCCGGGACTCGCGCCCGAACCCCAGGGGCGAGGAGGTGCTCCTCGTTCGGGGCCTGGGAGAGGGAAACCACAAAGGGGACATGGAGATCCACCTGCTTCATCGAACCCGGGGGGAGTCGGTGGTCGTGACTGCCCGTCCCTGGAACGAACTCGATCCGGTCTGGTCCCCCGACGGCCGCCGACTTTGCTGGCAGAGCGAGGAATTCGGACACTTCGAGTCGCAACTCGTCCTGGGCGAGCCCCGGGGGGGGACGCGGGTCCATCTCACGCGGGGGGAGCCCGGTCGGCAGGCCAACTGCCTGTTCGCTCCGGACGGGGAGCACCTGGTCTATCGGGGTACCTCGGCCACAGGCTCGGCCGCGATCATGCTCACCGAGAGGACGGGACGGGTGCACCGGGACCTCTCTCGTACCCGCTGGGACGCGAGCCCCCTCTACTTCATCCCGCGGAGGGATGCCGGAGAGCCGGTGCAAGGGGAGGCGGCTGCAGCGGCGCCCGGTTCGGGGCGACCGTAGGCGGCCACACGCCGGGTCTCCCCGGGAGGTCCGTTCTCCCCGCGCTTGTGGCACCCCCTGAACGCGGCCAGATTCCCCCGGTCCAGGCCGGGATGGCGGAACGGTAGACGCGGAGGTCTCAAAAACCTCTGGGGGTAACCTCGTGCGGGTTCGAGTCCCGCTCCCGGCATGCGTTCGTGTGGGCTCTTCTGCGGTGCGCGTTGCGCATCCTCGAAGTCCTTCGGAGCGAATCCCACCCCCGGACCCCTTGTAAACCGGACGATCGCGTCATGGGGTGGGATCAACGGAGCGCAGCGGAGATCTTCCCACTCCCGGCATGAATCCGAGCGGGTGCTTCCGCGGTGTGCTTCGCGCGGCCCTGCCCTGTGCCTGAGCGCCCCCGGCCCTATTCCCCCCCCGGCCCCTTCGAGGCGCCGCTACCCGGCTGACCCTCCCCCTTCCGGTACCGCGTGAGCCGTCGCTGCAGCACGAGGGCGAGGGAAACCGCGACGAGCAGTGCAACCAGCAGGAGGAATTCGAGGGTGGTCATGGCCGTGCCTCCATTGGGGACGGGAGCCTTCCGGGTTCGTGCATCGCGGTGCAAGATGCCGGGGACTGCGCGATGCCACAAGGATCTTCTTGCCACGCACCTCCCGGCGGGCACCGGAAGCTTGACCCGGAGCCCGGGGGGAGGGAGTGTTCCGGAAGGACCCGGGCGACCCACCCCGGGTTCGCACCCGCCCCCCCAACGTCCTGACCCCCATGCGCACCCGCACCGCCCTTCTCCCCGCCACCCTGGCCCTCGCCCTGGCGTGGGTCCTTCTCCCCGCCGGCGCCGCCGAAGCCCAGCGCACCTCCTCTGCCCCGACGGCGTGGTACTTCCCCCCGGGTGAGGTCTTCGACCCCTCGATCCCGAGCCCCGAGGACTTCCTGGGCTACGAGATCGGCTTCGTGCACACCCGCCATGACCGGATCGTGGCGTACATGCAGGAGCTCGCCCGCCTCTCGGACCGGGTCACCTACCAGGAGATCGGCGTCACCCCGGGGATGCGCGTCATGCCGGTCATCACCGTCACGAGCCCGGCGAACCACGCCCGCCTCGATGAACTCCGCCGGGCCCACCTCGCCGCCGCCGACCCCGCCACCCCGGACGCCGAGCTCACCCCGCCCTCCGAGCGCCCCGTCGTGGTCCACCTGGGCTACGGGGTGCACGGAAACGAGACCTCCTCGTCGGAAGTGGCCATGCTCCAGGCCTACTGGCTCGCCGCCGGGAGTTCGCCCGAGCTTCTCCGCATCCTCGAGGAGGGGATCTTCCACGTGGAGCCGGTCCTGAACCCCGACGGCCGCGACCGCCACACCCACTGGGCGAACATGCACCGCTCGAACGCCCTCGTCCCCGATCCACTGGACCGGGAGCACAACGAGGCTTGGCCCGGCGGCCGCACGAACCACTACTGGTTCGACCTGAACCGGGACTGGTTTCCCCTGGTGCACCCGGAGTCGCAGGCCCGCATCGACTTCCACCATTCCTGGAAGCCCAACCTCGTGACCGACTACCACGAGATGGGAACGAACTCCACCTACTTCTTCGAACCCACGAAGCCCGAGGGGAGCTGGAACCCCCTCCTTCCGGAGGAGCTCTACACCGATCTGACCGAGGTCATGGCCCGGTACTGGGCGGAGTCGCTGGACGAGATCGGCGCCCTCTACTTCACCAAGGAGGTCTTCGACAACACCTACCCGGGCTACGGTTCCACCTACCCGAACTTCCTGGGGGGGCTGGGCCTCGTGTTCGAGCAGGCGAGCGCCCGGGGGCACGTGCAGACGAGCACGCACCACGGGGAGCTCACGTTCGCCTACACGATCCGGAACCAGCTCCGCACGAGCCTCGCCACCGTCCGCGGGGTGGTGGACGAGAAGGAGCGCTTCCTCTCGTACCAGCGTCGGTACTTCACCGGCGAGCGCTCCGAGGCGGCGGCACACGGCGTTCAGGGGTGGGTCTTCGGGGACGCGGAGGACCCGGGCCTCAACCGGGCCTTCCTGGACCTCCTCCTCCGCCACCGCCTCGAGGTCCGGGCCCTCGATGCCCCGGTGGATGCGGAGGGGGAACGCTTTACACCGGGCACCGCCTGGGTCGTCCCCGCCGCCCAGCCCGGATACCGCCTCGCCCGCTCCATTTTCGAGCGGACCGACAGCTACGCCGACTCGGTCTTCTACGACGCCTCCACCTGGACCATGAGCCTGGCCTACGGGATCCCCCACGCCGAGCTCCGCGGGAGCGGCGCTCTCCTCCCGGCAGGCCCCCGCCTCACCGGGCTCCCCTCCCTCGTCGAGGCCGGGGCGCCCCAGGCCGCCCTCGCCTCCGCCCTTCCCGAGGCCCGTGTGGCCTACCTCCTGGACTGGCGTCACCACTTCGCCCCCCGCGCCCTCCAGTACCTCCTGGCCCGGGGGGTCCGGGTCGAGGCCAGCCTCCAGCCCTTCACGGCGCGCACCCACGCCGGCGAGCATGCCTTCTCCGCGGGCTCCATCTCGGTCCCGGTCTCGGTGAACACGGACCGCTCCGCCGCCGGGGTCCCCATGGCGGGGCCCAACGGAGCCATCTTCACCGCCGCAGAGCTTCACGGCCTCGTCCGGGAGGCGGCGACCCACGCCGGGATCCCGGTCCACGCGGTGGACACCGGCCTCTCGGTGGCCGGGGTCGACCTCGGAAGCAACCAGCTCCGCCCCATCGCCCGTGAGCCCCGGGTCCTGCTCTTCGTGGGGAGCGGCGTGAACGCCCTCGAGGCCGGGCAGGTCTGGCACCTCCTGGACACCCGGGTGGACCTTCCGGTGGTCAAGGTCGACACCGACGCCGTGGGCCGCGTCCGCTTCGAGGATTTCGACGTGGTGATCCTCGTGAGCGGAAGCCACGCCTTTCTCTCCGGCCCGCCCCTCGACGAGCTCCGCCGCTTCGTCCAGCGAGGCGGGACCCTCGTTGCGGTCCGCGGGGCAGCCCAGTGGGCCTTGAACCAGGGATTCGCCCCCCGCGCCGCCCAGGCCCTCGAGGCCCGCGACCCCCTCCCGGCGCGCGACCCCGTGGGACGAAGGGACTGGGCCGATGCCGCCGCCCTCACCGGCGCCGAGCGGATCGGAGGGTCCATCTACCGGGCGAGCCTCGACCCAACGCATCCCCTGGGATTCGGATTCGGGACCCGCGAGATCGCCGTGTGGCGGGACCACGAGATCATCCTCCCGGAGAGCGCGAACCCCTTCTCAACCCCGGTGCGCCTCCTGGACGACCCGCATCTCTCGGGGTACATCTCGGCCACCAGCCTGGACCGGATCCGCGGGTCGGCCTCGGTCCTCGCGGACGGGATCGGGGGCGGAACCACCGTGCTCCTGGTCGATAACCCGGTGTTTCGCGGCTATTGGTACGGTACGAACCGCCTCCTGTTGAATGCGATCTACTTCGGACCCATGGTGAGCGTTCCGGCAGCGCCGTGAGCCTCGGGCGGCGGGGCAGGGAAGCCCCCCGGGGTCAGAAGGGGATGAAGAGGGGGAGGAACGCCACGATCAGGACGAGGCTCACGACCGTGAGGGGGATCCCGATCCGGAGGTAGTCGGCGTAGCGGTAGCCCCCCGGCCCCATCACGAGGACGTTTGCCGGGTGGGAAACGGGGCTCGCGAGGCAGGCCGACGAGAGGGCCACCCCCATCATGAGGGTCTGCGGCGCGATCCCCAGGGTGCCGGCGGCGGTGAGGGCCACCGGCGCCATGATCGCCACGAGGGCCACCGGGGGCATGAACTGGGCACCCAGCGCCGTCATCAGGCAGAGTCCGGCGAGCACGGCCCGGGGCCCCTGGTCGCCGGTGAGGGAGAGGACCCCTTCGGCGAGGAAGAGGGCGGCGCCGGTTCGCTCCATGGCGAGCCCCAGGGAGAGCATTCCCGCCACCAGGATCACCGCGGGCCACTCCACCGCCCGGTAGGCCTCCTCGGGGGTGACGCACCGGGTGAGGACCATGAGGGTGGCGGCGAGGAGAACGGCGATCGGAAGGGAGATCCACCCGAGGAGCACGGGGAAGACCACCACCCCCAGCAGCCCCACCGCCACCGGGGCGCGCTCCTTCCTGGGGGGCTCCTGGTACCCCGCCGAGAGGACCAGGAAGTCGGGCTCCCGGGCCAGGAGCTCCAGTCGCTTCAGCGGACCGAAGAGGAGGAGGGAGTCCCCGAACTGAAGGGGGCGGTCCCGGAGGTTCGTGCGGAAGCCCTGGTCCCCTCGCCAGAGGGCGAGGACCGTGAGCCCGTACCGGTCCCGGAAGCCGATCTGCCGGGGTGTGAGCCCCACGAGCTTCGTGCGAGGGGAAAGCACCACCTCGAGAAGCCCCACCTTGTCCGAAGGAAGGGCCTCGAGGGCCCCGGCGTCCGCCTCCTCCACCTCCAGTTTCCGGAGGCCGCGAAGCACCTTCAGGCTCTGCGGGTGGACCTTCACGAGGAGGAGGTCTCCCGCCTCGAGGACGGTGTCCGGGGCCGGGACCAGGTCCGGAACGCCCCCCCGCTCGATCCCGAGGACGGTGAGCCCGGCAGCATCGCCCAGGTGGAGTTCCTGGAGCGTTCGTCCGGCGAGGAGGGAGGCCGGCGTCACCCGGACCGAGAGGAGGCGGTCCTCCAGGTCGTACGCGCCCAGCGCCTCGTCGGCCTCGAGGCGCCGGAGGTGGGCAAGTTCGGGAAACCCGAGGAGTGCGTCGAGGCGCTCATGGGGACCCTGCAGGAGGAGGGCGTCACCCGCCTCGAGGGGCAGGTCCTCGAGGGCGCTCCGCCGGAGGTCCGCGCTCCGCCGGAGGGCGAGCACCACGGTCCCGGTGCGGGTGCGAAGGGCCGTCTGGTTCAGGGTCTGCCCCACCAGGGGCGAGTCCTCGGGGACCCGGGCCTCTGCGAGGCCGATCTCCGGGGTCGTGAGCTCCTCCCCCAGGTCGTGCGCGTCCTCCAGGGCCAGGTGTCTCCCCCCGCGCAGCTCGAGGAGGAGGTCGGCGCGCCCCTGCGCCAGGAGCTCGTCTCCTGCCCGAAGCGCGGTGGCCGGCCCCGGCGCCGGGAGCATCCTCCCCCCGCGACGGATCGCGAGCACGTGGAGACCGAGCGCCGACCCCAAACGGCTCTCGTCGAGGGTCATCCCGTCCAGGAGGGAGCGGGAAGGAAGGCGGAGCCGGAAGAGCCGCTCCTCCAGGGCATACCGCTTCGCGAGGCGCTCCTCCGGCGTGGCCTCGGGGACCCGCCGCGGGTCCCGGGCGGGAAGGAGGGAGGGCCCGGCAAGGACCAGGAAGGCCACCCCCACGCCCAGGAGGACCACCCCCATGGGCGCGAAGGTGAAGATCCCGAAGGGCGCGAGCCCCTGCATTTCGAGCGCTTCGCTCGCCACCACGTTCGGCGGGGTCCCGAGAAGGGTCGTGAGCCCCCCCAGGTGCACCGCGAGGACCAGGGGAAGGAGGAGCCGCCCGGGCGGGATCCGGGCCCGCCGGGCCATGTCCATGATCACCGGGAGCATCATCGCCGCCACGCCGGCGTTGTTCATGAAGGCCGAAAGCCCTCCGCCTGCCAGCATGATCACGGCAAGGAGCCGCCGCTCGCTCGAACCCCCGAGGCGAAAGAGCCGCCGCCCCAGGAACCCCGCCACCCCGGTCCGGGCGAGCCCCGCGCTCAGCACGAACATCCCCGACACGATGATCACCGCCGAGCTGCTGAACCCCGCGAGCGCCTCCGTCGGGGTCAGGATCCCCGTCACCACCAGGAGGAGGAGAACGAGGAGCGCGGTCAGGTCCAGCCGGACCCACCCCGTCACGAAGAGCACTCCGGCCCCGGCCAGGACCCCGAGGACGAGGAGGATCTCGGGGGTCATTCCTGGGCGGCACCCCGGGGAAGGGTGGCCACGTACTCCCGGAGCCCTCCTCGGAGCACGAACCCTCGCTGCACCCGGAAGGGTTCGAGCACCCGGTTCACCTCGGCGGGAAGGAGGAGGGGATGCCGGGGGATCGTCCCAGGCCCCGGCGCCTGGCGGAGCCGCCCTCCCTCCAGCGGGACGAACCGGATCGGACTCCTGGGCGCCTCGGCGGAGCTCCGCGCCACCAGGTGCATCCGGGCCCCGGGGGCCGCCACCTGGGCAAGCCGCGTCACGAACCCGCCCCGCCCTTCCGGGGGAAGCCGGTCGAGGACGTCCCACAGGAGGAAGAGGTCGAAGGGGCCCGGCACGCCGCCCAGCGACGGAGCCTCCGGTTCAGGCGCCCGCACCGATGAATCCGCCGGCCCGAGGAACCGGACGCTCCGGGCCATGGGCCGGTAGAGGCGGAAGGCCTCCGGGGTGGCCGACCCCAGGTCCAGCACCGCGAGCCCGCGCCCCACCTCCAGCCCCTCGAGGAAGGCGGCAAGCCCGGGCGCGGCCCCCTCCTCCCAGGGAAGCGTCCGCGACGGAAGCGCCTCGGGAGGAGGGGGGGCGGGATCAGCCTCCGGGGCGGCGGCCCGACCGAACCACCCCACGGCCTACTTCCGGGCCGTGGCGGCGGCGGGGCTGGGGGAAGGAGCCTTCGGGGCGGCGGGGTCGCCTGCGCTCGCCTCCTTCGCCGTCCCCCCGGAGGACGCAGGCGCCCGCGTCGAGGGAGGATCCGACGGAACGCCTGCGGTCTTCGTCCGCTCACGCGCCTCACCCCGTTCCGCCGGGTCGCCCATGTCGATCCCTCCGCGGAAGCGCGCGCCGTCTTCCAGCACGACCCGGGGCGCCGAGAGGTCCCCCTCCACCCGCGCCGAACTCCGGAGCACGAGCTGCTCCTCGGCCTTCAGGTTCCCCTCGACCCGCCCCTCGACGGTGATGATCCGCGCCTTCACGTCGGCCTTCACGTGCCCCTCGGGGCCCACGGTGACCGCGTGTGCGCCCAGCTCGATCGTGCCCTCGACCCGCCCCTGGACCAGGAGGTCCTCGTCGCCGGACACCTCGCCGCGGATCCGGATCGAGCGGCCGATGGTGGCCCGGTCACCGCCGCGGGATGCCGGTGCAGAGGTGGGCGGGGGGGAGCCGGGGTGTTCGGGGGGGGAATCCTGCGCTTCGTCTCGCTTCCACATCGGTTGACCTCCCATGGGTTCGGGCATGCAGGGGCCGGGGAGAACGCAGGAAAGGCGGATCCTGCAGGGGGGGATGCGGAGAATGTGGCCGGGAAGCGGCGGAACGTCAAACGGCGCCGCCCGGGCGGCGTGGTGGACCGGGTCCGCCTTGCCGGATCCCCGCCCGGGTGGTAGTGATTCCGTCTACCCCGGCGGGGCGGCGCCCCCAGGTCCGTCCCGTCGCCTGGGGGCCCGCCACCCCCGCATCGCACGAAAAAGCGGAGTCACCGATGAAGCGTTCCACCTTGCCCGTCCTTCCCGCGCTCCTGGCGCTCCTCCTCCCGGCGGTCCTCTCGGCCCAGGTCACGCACCAGGAGTTCCACGAGCGGCGCGTGGCCCTCACCGCGGACGACGGCGACGGGGTGACCGTGGTGCTCGGAAGCGCCCAGCGGGGCGCCCACCTGTCGTTCCAGTACCTGACCGGGCTCGTCGAGACCGACGCCGCGCTCCTGGTCGTGCGCGAAGGGGACCGGGTCCAGACCACCATCTACCTGGATCCTGCCGCACCGGCGCCGATCATGGCCGACGGGAGCACCTTCTCCGGCGGCACCGACGGCGTGGGCGGGGCCCCCCGGGTGCGGGACACCGCCGCCTTCGAGGTGGATCTGGCGGCGCTCGTGGCCCGGTTCGGGAGCCTGGGGCTCGTGGGACCGGACGACCTGAGGCAGACCGGAGCGTCCACGGCGTCGCAGGCGCTGGCCCGGGTGGTCGAGGGAAGAAGCCAGGGTGACGCGGAGCTCGAGATCCGCCGGGCGAACGCCCGGGTGAACCAGCTGCGGGCGGTGAAGAGCCCCGCCGAGCTCGAGCTGATCCGGCGGGCGGTGGAGATCACCGAGGCCGCGCACCGGGCCCTCCTGGGCGAGATCCGGCCGGGGATCACGGAGAACGACCTGAAGGCCGTGATCGACTCGGTCATGTATTCCATGGGTGCGGACCAGCGCCACGCCTTCGGGCACATCGTGGCCTCGGCGGAGAACTCGACGATCCTTCACTACCGGGGGGGCGACCGGGTGCTGGGCGAGGACGAGCACGTGAAGATCGACATCGGGGCCGCGTACCATGGCTATGCCGCCGACGTGACCCGGACGTACCCGGTAAGCGGGACCTTCTCGCCCGAGCTCCGCGCGATCTACCAGGTCGTTCGCGACGCCCAGGCCCGGGCCGAGGCCATGGCCGCCGAGGGAGCGGCCCGAAACGCCATGTCGCAGGCGGCAAACGAGGTCCTCTCCCGGGGGCTCGCCGAGATCGGGCTCATCGAGTCGCCGGACGCCACCTACGAGTGCGCCGTGCGGGGAGGCCAGGGCACGGGGGAGTGCTCGCAGCTGGGCCTCCTCTACTTCCATTCGCTGGGGCACGGGATCGGGCTGAACGTCCACGACCCGACCCCTGCCACCACGGTGGTGGGGTCGGCCATCAGCATCGAGCCGGGGATCTACGTGCGACCGGGCTTCCTTTCGACCCTTCCCGACACCCCCCGGAACCGGGCCTTCATCGAG
>JBJHCE010000021.1:0-27469 GCA_050485865.1 Gemmatimonadales bacterium
GCGTCGCTCAAGGAGCTGGATCTGCTTGCTCAGCGGGGGCTGAGTGATGTGCAGCCGTTCCGCCGCCCGCCCGAAATGCAGCTCCTCGGCCACGGCGACGAAATATCGGAGCTGGCGGAGCGATACGCGGTCAGCCGGGGAGGGTCCCCCGGTGCCGGGTGTGACCGGTTCGCTCACTCTGGCTCCTGGTCGGTGGCCCGGTAACCTTCCATGACCCTCCGGAAGAGCTCGGCCGAGGAGGGGGGAGTGAAGGTGATCGCGTTCGCGCCGGCGTCGATGGCCGCGGCGATGTGCTGCGGGTCGCGCCCCCCGGTGGCCAGGAGCGGGAGATCCGGGTGCCTCTGCCGAATCGCCGCGACGATCTCGGGGGTCTGCTGCGCGCCGGAGACGTTCAGAATGTCCACCCCCGCCTCCACCCGGCCGTCGATGTCGTCCCGCGCCGAAACCACGGTCACGATCACCGGGATCTCGATCACCCGCTTGAGGCGCCTGATCAGGCCGTTCGGCGCCGGACGGTTCAGGACGACCCCCAGGGCGCCGTGGAACTCGGCGTCCCTGGCGATGTCAATGGAGCGTCGCCCCGAGGTGACACCGCCACCCACGCCACAGAACACCGGAACATCGGCTGCGGTCATCAGGGCATGCGTGATCGCGGGCTGTGGGGTGAAGGGGTAGACCGCGATCACCGCGTCGGCGTTGTGGTTCCGGATGATGGCCACATCGGTGGAGAAGAGAAGGGACTTGATCCGCTTCCCCAGCACGACGATGCCCGAGCAACGGCGGATTTCCTCGGGAATCCTGACCAGGTTCCTCCTGAGTACCCCGCTGAACTCCGGGGGGCGCGAGCGGTCGGGGGGGTGGCTCAACGGAGCTCCGGAGTGAGGGAGGCATGGACGGCAGGGGGAGGGATCGGGCCCTGCGCGAGGGTCGTCGCGACGGAGGTCGAGCGGGGCGGGTAACAGACGAGGAAACTCCGCTCCGGGAACCACTCCGAGAGATTCCCCGGCAGGAACGAAAGTCCGGCTTCCCAGGCGGGTGGGCCCTCGCGGAGGGAGAGAAGCACGAAGAGGTCCTCGGCCCGGACTTCGTGTCTGAGAATCTGGTAGACGTCGAACCAGGTGGCCAGCCTGCGCAGGCGAATTCCGGTCCTGGGTGGAAGCCTGACCGCACGGGCGCGGAGATCGTCGGATTCGTCCCGTGGCACCAGGAACTCGATTTCGCGGCCAAGGCTGGATGCGAGTCGCTTCACGAGCGAGATCACGGCATCGCCCCCCTCCGCCCGGGAAAACCCCGGGGGAGCGGCTACCACGACTCGCCGGAAGGTGTTCAGGGGGTGTCCGAGACGGGCAATGACCAGCGTTGCCGTCGCCTCGGCGACCAGCGGGTCGAGAACCGAGCCGAAAATGCGCTGGCTCGGAGAGCGGACACCGTTCCACCCCGCCACGATCGCTGTTGCGCGACTCTCCACCGCTGCACGCCGGATCCCAGTGGCCACCTCGAGGTCAACCCGCGTCAGGGGAGTGGCTGCGATCCCTGCCGCCGCAGTGTGGGCGAGGGCCGCACCGAGCATCTCCTCCCCTTCGCGGACCCGGGCCGGATCCGAAGAAGTCGTGACGTTCAGAGGGAACACGGGTTCGTCCGAGTTTCCGCGCATGGCCAGCGCGAGCTCGACCAGCCGCTCCGAGGTGGCCGGGTTCGCGAGGGGCACAAGAACCCGCTCTTCCGTGGGCAGGTCGTCGGCTTCGAGTTTCCGACCTCTGGCGACCTCCTGGCCCGCGAGTTCGGTTACCCACGGACCGAGCACGCAGGTCACGAAGATCAGGACGATGGCTCCGTTCAGGACGGCCTCGTTGAACAGGCCCAGGTCGTAGCCCACCAGGGTGACCGCCAGAGTGGCGGCGGCCTGCGGGACCGAGAGCCCGAACAGGAGAAGCTTACGGGCTCGCGTGTATCCGAAGATCGTTCCGGCACCCCACGCCGCCAGCGCCTTCGCGACCACCGTGCACCCGACCATTCCCCCGATGATGATCCAGGCGTCAAGACCGGACGCCAGGGCCCGGATATCCACGAACATCCCGATGAAGAGCAGGAAGAAGGGAATCAGGAAGGAATCCCCGAAGAACTGGATCCGCGCCATCAGGGCGCTTCCTCCAGGGATCAGCCGGTTGAGTACCAACCCTGCGAGGAACGCGCCGATGATCGGCTCGGTGCCCACGGCTCGGGCCAGGAACGCGCATGCGAACACCGCCGCGAGCACGAACGCGAACTCCGGTACGCCCCCTTCCTTCATCTGGCGGAAGGCCCAGCGCCCCAGCCGTGGCAGGAGCAAGATGACCCCTGCCACGTAAAGCCCGAACAGCAGGAAGAGACCCACCCAGAACCCCGTGGTCATCTCCCCTCCGAGGGACCGCGCCACGATGGCCAGAACCATCAGGGCCGCCGTGTCTGTGAGCACCGTCCCGCCCACTCCCGTGGTCACCGCGTCGTCCCGGGCGATTCCGAGCCGTCCCACCACGGGGTAGGAAACGAGGGTGTGGGATGCGAACATGCTGGCGATCAGGATCGCCGCCGGCCAGTCGAACCCCAGGCCCAGGAAAACCACCGTCCCGACGGACTGGGGGACGATGAAGGTCAGGAATCCGAAAACCAGGCTCCGGTTCCTGGACCTCCGGAGCTGGGCGAGGTCGATCTCGAGCCCGGCCAGGAACATGACGTACAGGAGCCCGACGGTCCCGAGCAGCCGGACCGTCTCCCCCTGGTCCAGGAGGTTGAGGGCATTGGGGCCGACGATCATTCCGGCCACGAGGAGCCCCACGATCCCCGGAAGCCGCAGCCCTCTCGACACGAGGGGGGCGACAAGGATCAGCGTCATGGCCACGGTGAAGACCAGGACCGGGTCCTGGAGCGGCAGCTGAAATGCAGAGAGGTCGAGCATGAGACGCCCGGTGGGGATGAAGCAGGAGGGCCTGCCTCAAGATGATCCCGTGCGCATCACATGTGCCAATCCCTATTTTCGCCGCTGTGATTCCTTTTTCGACTCACGGGCCCCGGCAGGCAGCGCCTCCGCAGCGTACTTCGCGAACCAGCTCTTGACCCCTTCCAGGTCCGTGGCATCCAGGAGGGGATCGATTTCGGGTGCCGACCGGAGGAGGCGCGCGGTGCGGGTCAGGAGCCGGAGGTGGTCGTAGCGCTTCTCCGACGCCCCCAGGAGAATGAACACCGCCTTCGCCGGGGTCTCGGCGTTCGGGAACCGGACCCCGTTCGGACAGAGCCCCAGGAACATGATCGGCTCCTCGATCCCCGGGATCAGGGCGTGGGGGAGCGCCACCCCGGGTCGGATCTCCGACGAGAACTCCTCCTCGGCATCGGAGAGGCGCTCGAGGATCCCCGCCATTTCGGCGCCGGGGGAGAACCGGGTCGACAGGATGTTCCGGAGAACCTCGCGGTAGGTGGCGCCCGAGGCATCGAGGAGGATCCGCGAGGGGTCGAGGGTGCTCGGAAGGCGCACCGGCGCCCGGACATCCGCCCCCTCCACCCCTGTGGCCGAGGCCTCTACCTCCGACGGGTAGACGATGAGGAAGCTCTCGGGAACGAGGGAGGAAAGCTGACCCGGGAGCTTCTCGAGCTCGCGGGTCCACCCGAGGGTTCCCTGCCGCGCGCTCAGGACCACCACCAGGTCCTCGGGGTCGAGGCGGGTTCGGAGCTCCCAGAGGAGGGGTCCCCACCCTTCCACGCCCCCCACCTCGGTGGGATGCTCGGGCCTGAGCGCCACCAGGGTGTCCCGGTAGCGCGCCGGGTCCTCGCCCACGACGATGGCCTCGAGCTTCGCATCCACCTCGGAAGCGAGACGCTTCATGAGGCTCGCGGCGGCGGGGAACCCCGGGTGCCGGTCGCTCGCCGGGGGCACCACGAGGACGATCCGCCGCGTGGTGTTGAGCGGGTGCCCCATCTTGGCCACGATGACCGTCTGCCGGCTCTGCTCCAGGAGCTGGTCCAGCACGGTGCCGAAGACCGCCGTCCTCGACCCGCTCGTGCGGCCGTCCCACCCCACCACCACGATCGAGGTCCGGGTCTCGGCCATGGCCCGGGTCACCCCGGTGGCAATGTTCTGGTCCACCCGGGTCAGGGGAGACACCGGCACGTCGGCCCCCGACGCGTAGAGGACCGCGTGGGAGAGCATCTTTTCCGCCTCCGCCACCTGGGCCTCGGACCCCTCCTCCGTTCCCCGCACCACCATGAGGGGGTACAGCGGCTCCTCCGAGTCCTTCCCCCTCAGGAGGAACGAGATATCCATGAGGGCGTCGGCGGTGGCCGGGTTCGAGATCGGGATCAGGATCCGGCGCGGCGCCTCGGAGGGGTCATAGGGCCTGCGCTCCTCCTGGAGGGCCAGCTCCCTCCCGAAGCGCTCCACGATCGAGGGGCCCACGAAGACCGTCACCACGATCATGATGATCACCGCGTTCACCACCGCCTCGCCGAAGAGCCCGATCTCGAGTCCCACGAAGGTCACGGCGAGCGTCGCTGCCGCCTGGGGGGAGGAGAGCCCGAACATGGCGAGCCCCTCCTCGCGGTTGTACCCGAAGAGCATCTTGGACGCCCACGCCCCGGCGAACTTCCCCAGGTGCACGAGCACCACGAGGGCCCCGGCGATCACCCAGACTTCGGTGCTCTCCACGAGCACCCGGGGGTCCACGAGCATTCCCACGCTCAGAAGGAAGAAGGGAATGAAGAGCGCGTTCCCGACGAACCGGACCCGGGTCATCAGGGGGGAGTTCAGGGGGATCAGCCGGTTCAGGGTGAGCCCGGCCAGGAACGCCCCGATGATCGGCTCCGCCCCCGCGAGCTTCGCGGCCCACGCCACCGCGAAGAGCACCACCATGAGGAAGATGAACTCCGCCGGCGCCTGGCTCGGCACATTCCGGAAGAACCAGCGCCCGAGCTTCGGGACCGCGACCATCACGATCACGACGTAGACCGCGAGGACCCCGAAGAGCCGCGCCCAGAAGAGGGCGTCGAGTTCACCGGTCAGCGAGCCCGCCACGATGGCAAGGACCGTGAGCGCAAGCGTGTCGGTGACGAGGGTCCCCCCGATCACCGTGATCATGGCCGGGTTCTTCACGATCCCCAGCCGACTCACCACCGGGTACGCCAGCAGGGTGTGCGACCCGATGATCGCCCCCACGAGGATCGACGCCGACCAGGTGAACCCCAGGAGGGGCATCACCGCCACCGCGAGCCCCATCGGGATCCCGAAGGAGAGGACCCCGAAGATGATGCTCCGCTGCCGGTACTCGTTGAAGCGGTTGAGGTCGAGCTCGAGCCCCGCCAGGAACACCAGGTACAGGAGCCCCACCTGCCCCAGGAGCTCGAAGGTGAAGTCCCGGGCCAGGAGGTTCAGGACGTTCGGCCCCACCACCGCACCGAAGAAGATGAGCCCGATGAGCCCGGGGATCCGCATCCGCTCGAAGAGCACCGGGGCCAGGAGGAAGATCCCCATGGCCAGGGCGAAGATCAGGACCGGATCGGTGATCGGCAGCGAGGTGGGCATGCGGCGGGGAGACTCCGTCGGGACTTCGATCGGGGCGGCCGGCGGGGAGGGGAAGTCCCGCCGCGAACGGCGAATCTAGGGCTACCGGTCGACCCCCTCAACGTTCCCGCTATATTCGGTGGCCATGCTGAATCCGATGCCCTCGCCCGTCGGTCTCCGGGACCTGCCGCGCCTGGCGGTGACCCGGAGGAGCACGACCGTCTCCTTCGCCGCCGACCCGGCGCACCTCTTCCGCATCTGCGAAGGGCGCCCCCGGGGCTTCTGGGGGCGGGGCGACCGCTGGGTGGCGTGGGGGGGCACGCTTCGCGACGTCGCGGTTCCCGCCGGAGACCCCCTCCGCTTCGACCGGATCCGGGAGGCCGCCGCCGCGATCTCGACGCCCGGCGATCCGGCGCCCCCACCCCGCCTCTTCGGGGGGTTCTCCTTCCTGGATGATCCGGGCCCGAACGGGAGCTGGGAGGGTTTTCCCGCCGCCCGATTCGTCCTTCCGGAGGTCCTTCTCGAAGGAGGAGAAAACGGCGCGCTCCGGCTCACCGTTCAGGACCTTTCGGGGGATGCGACGCTCCCGGCACGGCTGGCCGAACGCCTCCGGGCCCTCGAGGAGGCCGCCTCCGGCGATGTGCCCCCGGATCCCGGCGAACCCTACGCCGCCGCAGGGGAGCAGGCCGAGGAGCGCGGGGAGGAGGGCTGGACCGGGGCGGTGGAGGCGGTGCTTTCCGCCGTGGCCGGCGGGCGGGTGGAAAAGGCGGTTCTGGCCCGCACCCGCGACGTGTCCTTTCAGGCACCGGTGTCCGTTCCCCGGCTCCTCCGGTTTCTCCGGCACGAGAACCGCCGGGCGCACGTGTTCGTCTTCGAGCCCGAGCCCGGTCGCATCCTCTTCGGCGCGGCTCCGGAAGTGCTGGCCGAACTCCGGGGCGGACGCTTCCACGCCACGGCGGTGGCGGGCTCCGCACCCCGGGGCCGGACGGTGCACGAGGAGCAGCTCTTCGCCGGGGGGCTCCTGGCGTCGGTGAAGGACCGGGCCGAGCACCGGATGACCCTCGAGGAGATGGTGCGGGCCCTCGAGCCCCGACTCGACGCCCTCAGCGTTCCGGGCGAGCCCGGGGTGCTGACCCTGGCGCGCATCCAGCATCTCGAGACACCCATCGACGGGCAGGCCCGGGAGGGAGAGGAGATCCTCGGGCTCGTGGAGGCGCTCCACCCGACCCCCGCGGTCTGCGGGCGCCCCCGGGAGGCGGCGCTCGAGGTGATCCGCGAGGCCGAGCCCTTCGAGCGCGGGTGGTACGCCGGGCCGGTGGGGTGGATCGACGGATCCGGCGACGGGGACTTCGTGCCGGCGCTCCGGGTCGGGGTGGGGAGCGGACGGAACTGGCGCCTCTATGCCGGGGCCGGGATCGTCGAGGGGTCGGACCCCCACTCCGAGTGGGAGGAGACGGCGCTCAAGTTCGAGCCGGCGCACCGGGCGCTCCGGGCGGCGGTGGTCGGGGGCGGCGAGCAGGGCTGAAGCGGTTCAGCTGAAACGCGGGGCGAACCGCGACCGTGCCCCCCTGGCACCCGCGTCCCCGGTTCCCATGTGGAAGTCCCCGCGTCCAGCCCCCCGGGCCTTGACAGCTTTTCAGTGCGCCGGGGGCGCTCCTTCGGAGTCCGCCCGTCCAGTGCTCCTTCCGCGCCCTCCAACAGCCCTCTCCCGTGCCTCGTGTGCCCCGCGACCCGTTTTCGTCGCCGCACCCCGGCCTCGCGCCTTCCAGGGGCCTTTCCGGGGGCCGGAAACCCTCCCGTTATATTGGTACAAGTCGTTGCGGCACTGACGTGTGGGGTGATTTCAAGGGAGGGGACGATGATCGGGTTCCGGGGGGTGGTGGACGAGACGTTCGAGGCGCGGTTCCAGGCCGTGGGCGACCGGGGTTGCGACGGAGGCGGCGCACCCCCGGGGCCCGACCCTTCGATCCCGGACCCCTTCGACGATGCCGATGCCCTCTCCGACCTCGAGGACCGGATCCTCTCCCTCGGGGCGCACATCGAGGCCGCCGGGTACCGGATGCTCCGCATGATCGCGGAGTTCGACCGGCGTCGCGGGTGGGAGCTCGGGGGGCATGCCTCCTGCGCCCACTGGCTCGCCGTGCGGGGCGGGCTCGACGCCGGCACCGCCCGCGAGAAGGTGCGCGTGGCCCGGGCCCTCGAGGAGCTCCCCCTCACGAGCGCCTGGTACGGGCTCGGGCGGCTCACCTTCTCGCAGGTGCGGGCGCTCACCCGGGTGGCCACGCCCGACGACGAGGCCGAGCTCCTCGAGGCCGCCCGGGGGTGCACCGCCGCGCAAGTGGAGCGGATGGTGCGGGGGTGGCGCATGCGCTCCGCCGACGATGCCCTGGCCCGGGAGGAGGAGCGGCAGCGGGCCCGGTGCCTCTCCATCGTCCCCGACCTGGACGGAATGTACCGGGTCACGGGGCGCCTCACCCCGGAGCAGGGGGCGATCCTCCGGCGGGCGCTCGATGCCGCGGCGGACCAGCTCTTCCGCGAGGAGTCGCACGGGGAGGCCTACGCCCTTCCGGCGAAGCTCCCCCCGGGGGCGGTGCTTCCGGGCGACCGGCGGTCGTCCGAGCGGCGGGCCCGCGACACCGAGAGTGCGGCAGCACGGCGCCGGGCCGATGCGCTCACCCTCCTGGCGGAGCTGGCGCTCGAGGTGGACGAGCCCAACTGCTCCGGGCTCCGTGCCGCCCGGGTCCAGGTGCGGCTGAGCGTGGACGCCGCCGCCCTCCGCGAGGGGGACCCCACCGGGGGAGCAGGGTGCTCGCACCTGGAAGACGGGGTGCGCGTTTCAGGTGAAACGTCCCGGCGCCTTGCCTGCGACGCCTCCGTCGTCCCCCTCTTCCACGACTCCGACGGGCGGCTCGTGGACGTGGGCGTCCAGCGGCGGGTCGTGAGCCCCGCGCTCCGGAGGGCCCTCGAGGCCCGGGACGGCGGCTGCCGCTTTCCCGGGTGCGGGCTTCGCCATGCCGAGGCGCATCACGTGAAGCACTGGGCCGACGGCGGGGAGACGAGCCTCGAGAACTGCGTCCTCCTCTGCCGCCATCATCACCGGCTCCTCCACGAGGGCGGGTGGCACCTCGACCTTCGCCCCGGCGGGCGCCTCGAGTTCCGGGATCCCCGGGGCGGGCTCCATCACGATGGCCGGCCGCTTGAGGGTACGCGGGCCCTCGAGCCCGGGGAGGCCCGGAAGGGGCCGGTGCGCGGCCTCACCCCGGACGAGGCCCTGGACCCGGTGCGCACCCTCCGTTCCGACAACGCCCGCGCCGGGGTGCGCCTCACCCCCATGGGCGAGCGGATCGTCCCCGCGGGCGCCGGGCCCGGAAGTCCCGAGCCCGGAGCGGGCCCCCTCGCCGTCGCACCGGGGTGGGAGCGGAGGCTTCCGGGGTGCTAGATTCGGCGCCATGGAGTTCCCGAGCAGCAGGACCGCGCGCATGAATGACCGCATGACCGCCACATGACCGCCCGCAACCGGAACGAGCTCTGGGCCCGCACGCTCCTGGACGAGCTGGCGCGGGCCGGGGTGCGCCACCTGGTCGTGGCCCCCGGGTCCCGGTCGACCCCGGTGGTTCTCGCCGCGGCGGCGGACCGACGGTTCCGGACCGCGGTTCAGGTGGACGAGCGCTCCGCAGGCTTCCTCGCCCTCGGGGTGGGGAAGGGAACCGGCGTCCCCGCCGCCCTGGTCACCACCTCGGGGACCGCGGTGGCCAACCTCCTCCCGGCGGTGGTGGAGGCGGCGCAGGCCGAGGTGCCCCTCCTCCTTCTCACCGCCGACCGTCCGCCCCGCCTCCGGGGCGCCGACGCGAACCAGGCGGTGGAGCAGCCGGGGATCTTCGGGCGCTACCTCCGCCTCGAGGCCGAGCTCTCGCCGGCCGAGATCTCCGACCGCACCCTCCGGCACCTCAGGGCCGTGGCGAACCGGGCGGTGGCGGCGGCGGTGGGCGAGCCCGCCGGGCCCGTGCACCTGAACCTCCCCTTCGAGAAGCCCCTCGAGCCCGTGCCGGTCCCGGGCGACATCGCGCCGGGGCTCGAGGAGTCCGCACCCCTGGCCATGGCCGGCCGGAGGGGCGAGGAGCCCTTCACCCGGATCCACCGCCGGAGCCTCGTCCCCGAAGACGCGGTGCTCTCTGGCCTGGCGGAGCGCCTTCGCGTCGCCCGGCGCCCCCTCCTCGTGGCCGGCCCCCACCCCCTCCCGGACGTGGCAGGCCCCCCGGTGGCGGCGCTGGCGGCGGCCCTCCGCGCACCCCTCCTGGCCGACCCCCTTTCCGGAGCGCGGGGGCTTTCCGCCCCTGGGGAGAGCGGCGCCGCACCCCCGCCCGGGCTCGGGTACGACCTGGCCCTCCGCATCCCGGAAGGAAGAAGACGTCTCGTGCCGGACCTCGTGCTCCGCTTCGGCACGACGCCCAGCTCCGCCTCCCTCGCCGGGTGGCTCGACGAACTCAGGGACGTGCCGCAGGTGGTGGTGGACGGGGGCGCGCGGTGGAAGGACCACCTGGCGGTGGCTGCGGAGGTGGTTCCGGGCGACGTGGCGCGGGTGGCCGGGCTGCTCGCGGAGCGGCTGGCACCGGCGGAAGGGCGCGGTGGGCGCGAGGGGGTCGACGGCGATGGCGCGTGGGCCTCCGCCTGGGCGCAGGTCGACGCGGCGGTGGCGGGGGCGGCGCGGGAGGTGCTCGGGCGCGGACTTCCGGAAGGCGCGGCGGCGGTGGAGGCGGCGCTGGATGCGGCGGTGGGCGGAGTCCTCTTCGTCTCGAACTCCATGCCCGTGCGCGACGTGGACGCCCTCTGGCCGGTGGCGGCGGACGAGGGGGGGGGGGGGGGGGGGGGGGTGGTGCGCGTTCTCGGGAACCGGGGCGCGAGCGGAATCGACGGGATCGTTTCCACCGCCCTCGGGGTGGGGTGGGGCACGGGCGCGCGGGTCACCGTGCTCCTCGGCGACCTGGCCCTCGTCCACGACATGAACGGGCTTCTCCGGGCCGGGGGGGCGGGGCCGGGCGGGGTCTTCCTCGTCGTGAACAACGACGGGGGCGGGATCTTCCACCTCCTCCCGGTGCGCGCGTTCGAGCCGGCCTTCACCCGCTTCGTCGCCACTCCCCACGGCCTCGAGCCCGAGCGGGTGGCGGCGCTCCACGGTCTACCCTTCCGACGGATCGACGCCCGGGGTGAGGGTCGGGGTGACCAGCGCGGGGCGCTCCGTGAAGGGCTCCGCTGGGCCCGGGAGACGGGGGGGTGGACGATGCTCGAGCTCCGCACCGACCGGGACGAGAACCGGCGGGACCACGCCGCGCTCGTGGAGGCGGTGGGCGACGCAGTGACACGCGCCCTGGGCGGCTGACCGCGGGCGGGAGCGGCGGCGCGGCGCAGCAGGTACGAAGCGAGACGAACGAACACGAACCAGGAAGACGATGAGCGATTACGTGCAGAACCCGATGGATGCGAAGCGGACGGACCTTCCGGAGCCCGAGTGGCGCGCGGTGAAGGCGTACCAGGACATCACCTACCATCATGCCGACGGGGTGGCGCGCATCGCCTTCAACCGTCCCGAGGTCCGGAACGCCTTCCGCCCCGAGACCCTCCTGGAGCTCCAGGACGCCTTCCGGGACGCCGGCGAGAACCCGGAGATCGGGGTGGTGCTCCTCACCGGAAACGGTCCCGCCGCCGACGGGAAGTGGGCCTTCTGCTCGGGCGGCGACCAGCGGGTGCGGGGTGACGAGGGGTACGTGGGGGGAGACGGCCTCCCGCGCCTGAACGTCCTCGAGCTCCAGCGCTACATCCGGAGCATGCCGAAGCCGGTGATCGCGCTGGTGGCCGGGTACGCCATTGGCGGAGGACACGTCCTCCACGTGATCTGCGACCTCACGATCGCCGCCGACAACGCCGTGTTCGGGCAGACCGGCCCCAAGGTGGGGAGCTTCGACGGGGGGTTCGGGGCGTCGTACCTGGCGAGCATCGTCGGGCAGAAGAAGGCCCGCGAGATCTGGTACCTCTGCCGCCAGTACGGCGCCGGGGAGGCCCTGGAGATGGGGCTCGTGAACAAGGTCGTGCCGGTGGACGCGCTCGAGCGCGAGGGGTGGGTCTGGGCCCGGGAGATCCTGGAGAAGTCCCCCCTCTCGATCCGCCTCCTCAAGAGCAGCTTCAATGCCGCCGTCGACGGACAGGCCGGGGTGCAGGAGCTTGCCGGAAACGCCACCCTCCTCTTCTACATGACCGAGCAGGCGCAGGAGGCGAAGCGGGCCTACCTCGAGAAGCGGAAGCCCGACTTCCGGAAGTACCCCTGGCTTCCGTGGTGAGGAGGCGCACCACCGCCTCAGTCGAGAGGCACGAGTTGCGTGAAGTCGCGGAGCTCGATCCACTCCTCGTCGTCGATCACGTTGGGGTGGCGGTCCACGAAGACCGTGCGCGGGAAGCCCAGGTCCCGGTCCCATGTGGCGTCGAAGCGGGCCGGGTCGGCGGCGGCGATCGCCGCCAGGTGGTCGAAGACCTGGTCGATGGTCCGCCCCCATTCGAGCTGCGCCTCCGGCGCGGACGCCCCACCGGCCCCGCCCGAGACCACCTCCACCTTGGTCACCGAGTCCCCGTGCACGGTGATCCGGAGCCCGAGCCCGGCGGGAAGGCCGCAGAAGCAGCTTCTCTGGTAGGTGAAGGCGTAGACCTCCGGGCGCGTCGATTCCCAGAGCGCGCGGTTCTCCGTGACGGCCTCGACAGGGGTGCGCTCGGAGTCGGAGCAGGCGGCCAGGAGGAAGGAGGCCGGCAGCACGGCCAGGAGCACGGTCCGGTGCGTGAATGGCGTTCGATGGGCAGGCATGGCGGCTCTCGTTCCTCGAAGGGGGACCGGGACGCGCGCCGGCATGGGGCGACCCTGTCGTGAACGAACGACCACCCCCGATCGTGACGGAAGCTCCCTCCGCAGCCCGGCGCTGGCTCCTCGCCGTTCGCCCCCGCACCCTCCCGGCGGCGGTGGCCCCGGTGGTGGTGGGCGCGGCCATGGCGGGCACGCTCGGGGTCTTCGACTTCCTCCCGGCGGCGGCGGCGCTCGTGGGTGCGCTCCTGATCCAGGTGGCCACGAACCTCGCAAACGACTACTTCGACTTCGTGAAGGGAACGGACACCGCAGACCGGGTGGGGCCCACGCGGGTGGTGCAGTCGGGGCTTCTTTCGGGGGATGCGGTGTGGCGGGCCACCCTCGCCGTGCTGGCCCTTGCCACCGCGGTGGGCGGATACCTGGTCTGGGTCGGGGGGTGGCCGATCCTCGTGATCGGGCTCGCGGCGCTCCTGTGCGCGGTGGCGTACACGGGCGGGCCGTATCCGCTGGCGTACCACGGCCTCGGCGACCTCTTCGCCTTCGTCTTCTTCGGGCCGGTGGCGGTGGCGGGCACGGTCTGGGTGCAAGGGCGGGTCTTCGCGCCGGAGCTCCTCCTGGCCGGCAGCGGGGTGGGCGCCCTTGTCACCGCGATCCTCGTGGTGAACAACCTCCGCGACCGGGAGACCGACGCCCAGGCGGGGAAACGGACCACCGCGGTGCGTTTCGGCGTGGCGGGAACCCGAATCTTCTACCTGGGGCTCCTCCTCCTGGCCGCGGCGGTTCCCCTCCTCGGGGTGGCGCGCTTCGAGTGGAGCCCCTGGACCCTGCTTTCGGCGGGTGGGCTCCTCATGGCCGCGCAGCCGCTTCGGGCCGTACTCTTCTTCGAAGACCCCCGCGACCTCCTCCCCGCCCTCGGCGGGACGGCCCGGGTCGTGACCTGGTACTCGGGGCTCCTGGCGGCGGGATTCGTGCTGGGGGCCTGAGCCTTCAGGGCGGAACGTGCGGGGCAGACGTCTGGTGGAGACGGGACCTTTCGAGTCGCGGTACCCCGTATTCATCGTGGGCTTCGATCCAGACCGCGTCGCCCTCGTCGCCGCCCTCCGCCGCGATGAGCCAGCGATCCTCGGGGATGAGGATCACGCCCCGAAGCACTCCGTCCGGCCCCCGGGACTCCCACGGTGCCAGCGTTCCGAGTCGGATGTCCCTGCGAAGCAACACGTCGCCGCTTGCCGCGGCGACGATCCGGTCCACCGGGGGCCAGAAGCCGGGGAGCGCCAGGGATGACTCCACGATCCGGACCTGCTCGGCATGCGGAACGCCCGCCGCTCCCGGGGCCCCGGACAGCATGGCCACTCGGACATTCACCGTGTCGCCGAGTGTCCGGGTAGGGATCGGGAGCGGATGGTAGCAGACCCGGGAATCGATGAGAACCGACCCATCCGAACGCAGGATCCGCAGCCGCCAACTGGACGGGGCATCCGTCGAGGCCGCCGGCCGATCCACGAGGGCGACGAAGGTTCCGCCGGGGTCCGTGGCCTCGATGATCTGCTCCGGGATCGGGCGAACTCCAACCGCCCCGGAGCCGTCGGGCCACACGACGCGGTGCGTGAAGCGCTCCTGGAAGATCCCGAGGCTGTCCGCACTCCCCTGCTCGGGGTCGGCGAGGACGAGCCGCTGGCCCCCGCCGGTGCCACGCGGCGGAAGAACCGCGAGGATCCGATCTCCCCCAAGGGCCCGGAGAAGGGTTACGGCCGGTTCCCCGGGAAGTTCGATCCGCCGCGTTCCCAGGCCGCGCCCCTCCGGGTCGAAGCGATGGATGCGGGGCGGCGTGCGCTCCGTCACGACCAGCGTGTCGGCGAACCACGTGACCCCTCCCGTGCCGGTCGGGGACCATTCCCCGGGGCCTCCGCCCGCCCTGCCGGCCGTGAACGAAACCGCCCCGCCCGAATCGAAGGTGACGACGGGAGCTTGATAGGCCGAAGGCAGGGTAATTCCCCCGCCCGGCGCGAGTGTGGGGTGGACGAGGGGGGGGGAAAGCGGGGGGTCCGTCTGATCCCCGTGGATCCGGATCTCGGGCTCGGACAGCCCGTACCACGTCACACCTCGCTCCTCGGTGGCGTCACAGAGGCGAAGGACCGGCGAGCCCTGGTGAGGCGAGGGGCCACAGGCAGCGAGTGCGGTCAGGAGTGCGGGAAGGCCGACTGTGGACGCAGCCCCCCGCCGGCGACGGTTAGCGCCATCCACGGTGGAAGTCCGCACCGAATCCATCCGCTGAGCCGTGGGGGTCCCGCTCAGAACAACCCCACCCTCCCCTCCACCGACGCGATGAGCCGCGCCGGGTCGAACCCCACCCCCTGCCGGAAGACGAGCTCCACGTTCCGGATCTGCGCCGGGTCCAGGTCCGGGCTCCCGTCCACCACCACGAGGTCGGCGAGCTTCCCCGCCTCGATGGAGCCCGTGAGGTCGTCCCGCCCGAGCGAGATCGCGCCGTTCAGCGTGACGATCCGGATCGCCTCGAGGGGGGTGAACCCCGCCTCCACCAGGAGCTCCACCGTGCGCTGGTTCGAGAACCCGGGAACCACTCCGCCGCCCCCCGTGGGGTCCGTCCCCGCCACGAGGAGCCCCCCGGCGCGGACGAAGGCCACCTCCAGGGCCGCGGCCTGCGGGTAGAGGCGGGTGTAGAGCGAGTTCTCGTTCCGGGCCGTGCTCGCGTGGCGCGCCTCGTAGAGGGCCCGGAGCTCCGGGGTGAGCACGTGGAGCCCCGGCGGAAGGGGGCGCCCCGGGGTGAAGGTCTCGAAGACCGGAAGGGTCGAGGTGAGCGCCACCCCGTGTTCGATGAGGGTGGCCACGAGCGCCTGGAAGCGCGGGTCCTCGGGCGTGACCTCGGCAAGGGCGCGCTGCCCCACCCCCTGCCCGGGGCACCGGTCCGGCGTCTTCCCCTCCACGAAGTCGGTGGCGGCGAAGAAGGCGTGCTCCACGTTGTCGATCCCGAGGGCCGCCGCCTCGGCCAGCGTCACCGAGCAGAGGTGACCCGTGACCCGGAGCCCCCGGGCGTGGGCCTCCTCGATGGCGGCCCCGAGCGCATCCCGGGTGATGTTCATGTACGCCTTGAACGAGGTGGCGCCGGCATCGGCCCAGAAGCGCACCATCCGGCGGGCATCGTCCGCATCCTCGAGGGCGTACATCTGCGCGAGCCCGGTCCCCGCCATGTCCAGGTAGGGGGCGGTGGCATCCACCCAGGGGCCCGGCACCCGCCCCGCGCGGATGGCATCCCGGATCCCGAGCTCCCCGTAGCCGTTCAGGTTCCCGCCGGTGCGCATCGAGGTGACGCCGCCGGCCAGGTAGAGGGGCGCGAAGCTCGCCGAGAGGTTCGCGTAGTGGCCGGGCCCGGTGGGGTAGTAGAGGTGCTCGTGCAGCATCACGAAGCCCGGAAGGACCGTCTTTCCGGAAAGGTCCACCGTTTCCGCTCTTTCGGGGATGCGAAGCTCGGCCGACGGCCCCACGGCCTCGATCCGCCCGCCCCGTAGAAGAAGGGTCTGCCCCTCCCGGGCGGGCGCGCCGGTCCCGTCCACGACCCGGGCGTTCACGAGGGCCACGACCTCCGCATCCACCGCCACGAACTGTTGCCGCACCTGCTGCGAGAGCTGGAGGCGCTGGGCCTCGGCGGCCCCTGGGAGTGCGAGGGGGAGAAGGAGGACGAGGGCGGCGGCGGCGCCCGTGAGGGATACGGCGTGGCGGGGAAGGGATCGGAGGAGCATGGCGATGCCGGGACCGGCGTAGGGGAGGGGTGGTGGCCCCCGGTTTCGGGGGACCGGGAGTCCAAGGTAGCGACCGGGATTCCCCCCGGCACGGGGCGTGCGATCTGGACACATCTTCCCGCGCCCGTGATCTTCGGAGGCGGACGCCCGGCCGGGGCGGATCCCGCCCTTCCCTCCTTCACCGGAGCTCGCACCCCATGCCTCGACTCCACCCCCCCCGGCTCCTCGCCGCGCTCGCCACCGCCCTCCTCTGCGCGACCCCGATGGTGGCCAACGGGCAGACCATCGAGCTCCGACCGATCCATTCGGAGGGACTCGAGCTCCGCTACGAGCACCTGAACGTGACCCGCGCCGAGCTCCCCCAGGGGATGGGGCAGATGGTGCAGGAGCAGGCCATGGTCTACCGGTCGCGCGTCATCTCGCTCGAGGCCGACGGGTCGGGCGTCCAGGAAATGGAGTACGAGTCGATCCGCATCCGGAACGAATCACCCATGGGGACGGAGGCGTGGGATTCGACGGTGGATCCCGAGCCCACGAACCCCGCCTTCGGGTTCCTGGCCCGGATGCTGGGGCAGAGGACCGAGACCCGGTTTGGTCCCGACGGGCAGCCCGAGGACCTGGGGTCCATGTTCGACGACATCGTGGACAACGCCGCCGCCGGGCCCGAGCGAGCCCTGGTCGAAGAGGCCGTGTCGGGTCTCCAGGCCGGGATCGAGGGAACGCCGGACTTCCTGGCCGGGCCCATCACGGTGGGAGAGACCCGCGAGGTGGACCTTGCCCTTCCGGTCCCCATCATGGGAGAGGTGCGGATCACCCGGCGCTACACCCTCGAGAGGGTGGAGGACCGTGACGGGGCACGGGTCGCCATCTTCGCCATCACCGGATCCATGGAGATGGGCGAGGGTGGCGGGGCCGCGATGTCGGGGATGGGGATCTCGATGCGGGGCGGGGGAGTGGCGGGTCACATGCACTTCGATCTCGACCGCGGCATCCTGGTCGAGTCCCTCGAGAGCACCGAGATGACCATGGAGGTCATGGGCGAGACCATGTCCACGGTGACCGAGGTCCGGATTCGCCTTCTTCCCTGATCCTTCGGGAGACCCTCGGGTCCGGCCATGGACTCCCTCCACGAGGCCGCCCTCCGTGACCCGGGCGGGGAGGCGCTGGTCGCCCCCCCGGGCCGAAGCTGGAGGTGGCGCGAGGCCGACGCCGCCGCCTCCGAAGCCGCCCTCCGCCTCTCCGCCTCCGGGGTCGGTCCCGGCACCCTCGTCGCGACCCTCCTTCCCCCGTCGCCCGAAGCCTTCCTCCTCCTCCACGCGGTGCCGCGCACGGGGGCGGTCCTCGTCCCCCTCCACGCCGGATGGACGGAGCCCGAGGTGGCCCAGGCACTCCGGACCGTGGCCCAGGGGGCGGTGCATCCCCCCCTGCTCGTTCTCTCGGGGGATGCGATGGACCGGGTGGGGCGGGGGCTCCGGGAGGCCGGGGTCCCGACCGGGGCCCTCGCCGTGGAGGAGCTCGTCGCCGCGGACCCCGGCAGCGCACCTGGACCCGCCTACCGCCCCACCGACGTGGCCGAGGACGCCGACCACCCGGTGGCGGTCCTCCTCACCTCCGGAAGCACGGGGCGCCCCCGGCCGGTCCCCATCACCCGGGGAAACCTGGAGGCCTCGGCCCGGGGAGTGGCGGAGCGGCTGAAGCTCGACGCGGCGGACCGGTGGCTCGCCTCCCTGGCCCCGGCGCACATCGGGGGGCTCGCCCTTCTTCACCGGGGTGCCGCCGTGGGGTCCGTGACCGTGTTCGCCGGGGGGGGCGGCGGGTTCGACTCGGGCGCGGTCCTGGAGCTCGCCGACGCCGGCGAGATCACGCACCTCTCCGTGGTCCCGGTCATGCTCCGCCGCCTCCTGGACGCCCGGGGCGAGAGGCCCGCCCCCCGGGGGCTCCGGTGCGTCCTCGTGGGCGGCGCTCCCACGCCCCGCCCCCTCCTGGAAGAGGCCCTCGCCCGGCGCTGGCCCGTGGCCCTCACCTGGGGAATGACCGAGGCCACCTCGCAGGTGGCCACCGCCCCCCCCGACGCGGTGCGTCGGAAGCCGGGAAGCGTGGGGCGCCCCCTTTCCGGGGTCACGGTGCAGGTGGTGGATGCCGGGGGGCGGTTCCTTCCCCGGGGTGCCGAGGGCGAACTCGTCGTGTCGGGTCCCACGGTGGCGCCCCTCCCGACGGTGGCCCGCTCCGGCGGGTGGCACGCCACCGGCGACCTCGGTCGCTTCGACGCCGACGGCGACCTCTGGATCACCGGGCGCCACTCGGAGCGGATCCTCTCGGGTGGGGTCACCGTGGAGCCGGGCGAGGTGGAGGCGGTTCTTGCCGCCCACCCCGGGGTGGCGGAGGTGGCCGTGGCGGGAGTCCCGGACCCGGAGTGGGGGGAGCGGGTCGTGGCCTGGGTCGTGGCGACCGAAGGGGGGGCTCCCCCTACGGAAGCCGAACTCCTGGCATGGAGCCGTGAGCGCCTCGCATCCGCGAAGCGCCCCCGGAAGATTCACCTGCTGGCCGGGCTTCCGCGCACGGCCTCGGGGAAGGTGGACCGGTTCCGACTCACCCGTCCGGATCCGGATCGTCCTCCCGGCGCGTGACCTGCGGGCGGGGCACCGCGTCGCCTCCCGCCCCCGGGTCGATTCCGGCGGCACCGGCCATGCCCATGATCCCGGGCACGTTCAGCGAATCGGCGAGCCCCGAGGGGACGACCATGAGGGAGCCCCGCTTCGCGATGCTCTCGTAGAGCATGTTCATGGCCCTGAGGTTCATGGCCGCCGGGTGGTCGCGGTAGAGGTCCGCCGCCTCCACGAACTTGCTCGCGATCTCGGTCTCGGCGGTGCCCAGGATGATCCGGGCCTGCCGCTCCCGTTCCGCCTGGGCCTGGCGGGACATGGCCTCTTCCAGCGCCTGCGGAATGCTCACGTCGCGGATCTCCACCGACTGCACCTGGATTCCCCAGTCGTGCATTTTCCGGTCCAGCGTCTGCTGGAGGGTGAGCCCGAGCTCCTTCCTGGACTGGATGAGCTCCGCCAGGTCGTGCTTTCCGATGGTGTCGCGAAGCGCGGTCTGGGCGGCGAGGATCACCGCCTGCCGGTAGTCCTGGACCTCGAGGGCGGCGCGTTCGGCGTCGTAGACCACCCAGAAGGCAATGGCGTCCACGTCCACCGGCACGGTGTCGCGGGTGAGGCACGACTCGGCCCCGAAGGCGGTGGTGCGGATCCGCTGGTCGATGTGGTAGCCGACCCGGTCCACGATGGGGATCAGGGTGAAGAACCCCGGCCCCCGGAGTCCCCGGTAGCGCCCCATCCGGAGGACCACCGCCTTCTCCCACTGGTCCGTGTACTTGATCGCCGAGCCCAGGAAGAGGGCCGCCGCCGCCCCGACCCCGGCCGCCGCTGCAACCGGAAGCCCGGCGAGGAACATGGGCAGCCCGAGCACCACCCCCACGGCGAGCCCCGCAGCCCCGGCCACCACGGGGTAGCGGGCCTCGTTGGGGCTGCTCTTCACGGGGGCCGACGCGGGGGCACCGGGGCGCCTGCCGCGTACGAGGGAGGTCGTGGGGTTCGTCATCGTGCCTCCGGAATTCAGGGTTCGGTACTTCTCCAGTCTGCGACGGCGTCCACAAGGTCGTCGGGCTCGAAGCCCAGGGCCCGGGCCTCCTCCACCGCCTCCCGGGCCAGCGCACGGAGTGCCTGCTGCCGACGGTGCTCCTCCTCGGGCGGGGGGGCGAGGCTCACGAAGGTCCCCTCGCCGAGGCGGGGATGCACCACCCCCAGCTGCTCGAGGCGCTCGTAGGCGCGCTCCACCGTGCGCGGGCTCGTGCCCAGCGCCACGGCCAGCTCCCGCACCGTGGGAAGGCGCGCACCCGATTCGATCTCCCCCTCCACCACCCCGGCCCAGATCCGGTCGGCGAGGCGAAGGGAGAGGGGCTCGCTCCCCGCGGCGGGGAGGTCGCTCCGGAGGCGCGCGACGAGGGGTTCGGTCATGGCGGGGCCGGCCGGGGTTCGGGGAATGCGGGTCACGCCCCCCAAAGATACGCCCGGGGTGCGGAAATGCTTCATCCCGAACCCCGACGGCCGCCGCCCTTGCCGGAGCTGAGGCCTGGGTCAGGCCGGGGGGGTGCCCTTCCCGGCTCCCCCGCTCCGGGTGCCGAACCAGAGCACCCCGAAGACGAAGGCGGCCATGAGGGCCAGGGCCACGAGCGAGGCCGGGTCCAGGGGCACGGAATCCACGATCTCGCCGAGGGTCAGCCCGTCGTCGGTGCTGGACGGGGCGGCCTGGGCGGCCTGGACGGCGGAAACGAAGAGGGACACGGCGGTCCCGAAGGCGAACGGCGACATGAAGGCTCCTCCCGGAGTATGCTGCACGAAAGGCCCCGCCCACGGATGCGCGTGCGGGGTCGGACTCGCGAGGTGCCGAGGCGGCCTTTGGGGGCGGCTCAGCCTCGGCGGGAGCCCGGGGGAGGAAGGGCCGTGGTCCAGGGGGGGAGAAGGGGCGCGCGGACCCGCGCAGGGTTCGCTTCGGGGGATGCGGAGGCGCCGGCTGGAAGCCGTGCCTCGCCCCTGTCGGAGCGGGGGCCCGCCGCGAACAGGTCCCCCAGGGGAGGAGGGGCGGATCCCCGCTCCCCCACCGAGACGGTGGGAGCGGCGGGGAGGGCGGCGGCCAGGGCACTCGACCAGGATGGCGACCAGACCCCGGCCTCCGCTCCCGGAGCGCCGGCTGCGCCCGGAACCGGGGGATGCCCCCCCAGGAAGAGGAGGAGGGCAACGAGGGGGAGGAGTGCCCCCCGGAGGAGGCGCGAAGGGTGCCGCATGCCAAAGGAATCGCGGCAGCGCCCCCCGGCGTCAACGGGGGGGGCGCGTGGCGTGGGGCTACCCGGCGGCTTCCGCCTCCTCCGCCGTCATCACGGGATTCTCGAACGCCACCCCCAGCGCTTCGGTCATGACCCCGAAGAGCATGGTGTTGTCGACGACGCCCAGGTTCCCGGGGGTGATTCCCCCGCCCTGGATCGTCACCGGCACGAAGCCCGCCGTGTGGTTCGTGGTGGCGAAGGAGACCGGGGGGCGCTGGGGCTGGTTCTGGAAGGAGTACGAGAGGAGCTGCGCGATCTGGTACTGGGTCCCCCCGGAGGTGGCGTTCCGGTGCCCCCAGCGAAGGCCGCCCATGTTCTCGCCGGCGACGAGGGCGGCAATGTGCTCCGCCGGGGCGTCGGCCAGCGGAACGCCGAGGGCGGCCTCCACCACTTCACGGACCTGGCCCGGGCTCGGTCGCTCCGGGAGGAGATCCCGGAGGAGGTGCTCGTGGGAGCTCCGGACCTGCCCGAAGGTCATGAGGGACGGGTCGGTTCGGGTGTACCGGGTACCCCACCCGTAGGCCACCCCACCCCCGGTGTCATGGTCCGGTGCGTGAAGGAGAAGGGTGTCGTCGCGGCCGGCCACGTACTCCATGAGGACGCCCAGCGCCTCGTCGGCGGCGATCCAGTCCCAGACCATGGCACCGGCGTCGTTCTCGTGGTTCGCGTGGTCGATCCGTCCGGCCTCGACCTGGAGCACGAAGCCCTGGTCGGCAGCTTCGAGCCGGGGAAGGGCGGCGCGCACCATCTCGGCCAGGGAAGGCTGGTCAACCCCCTGGAAGCGCCGGTCCACCTCGTAGGCCACGTGACGGGTGCCCGGCGCGAAGATCCCGAGGAGCTTCGAGCCGGTGGCGGAGGCGAGCGCCCCCCGGTCACGGACCACCTGGTAGCCGGCGGCCCCGAACTCGGCGAAGAGGTCCCGCCCGTCGCTCCGGGCCCCGGGGTCGAAGTGGGCCGCACCGCCACCCATGATCACGTCGGTTCCCGAGGCCAGGTACTGGAGCGCGATCTCGTCCTCCATGGAGCGGGCCGGGACCTTGGCGATCCACGACGCCGGGGTGGCGTGGGTGGCCCGGGTCGTGGTCACGACTCCGGTGGCGCGCCCCTGGGCCCGGGCCAGCTCCAGGATCGTGGTGAGCTCCCGGCCGTCGGGGTACATGGCCACGGCGTTGTTCACGACCTTCCGTCCGGTGGCCCACGCGGTGGAGGCCGCCGACGAGTCGGTGACCCAGGAGGTCAGGCTCGAGGGGATCATCGAACCGGTGAGCCCGCCTGCGAGGAATTCGTGGTACCGGAGGGGCGTCCCCACGACCCGGTTTGCCACGAAGTCGGCGGTGGCGAAGTCCTCGTACCCGGTCCCGTCGTAGGCGTAGAAGATGACGTTCCGGTAGCGGCGGCCCCCCAGGATCCGGGCGGGATCCGGGTTCGGCGGGAGGGAGGCGCGGCCGGGGGCGCCGGTCGAGGCGTGGAGGCCGGCGGCCGAGACCACGCCGGCGGCACCGGCGGCGGCGCCGAGCTTCAGGAGTTCACGACGATGCATGGGGCTTTCGAGGTGGTGGGGCCAGGTGCGGTGGCGACCCCGGGCGGTCGCCTCCCGAACGTTCGTGCCCCGGGGTTTCAGGTGCGTCGCGGCAACGTAACGCGCCGGTTGCGGGGCTGCACCCCTCCGGGCCGGATCCCCCGGGGGGTTCCCCGGGGCGCGGGTCGGCCTAACTTCCCACGGTCCACACCTTCGCATCCCCCGAACGAATCCCTCACGGACGCACCCGATTCCCATGGCCTCCGCTTCCCTCTTCGACGAATACCGCTGGCGCGGGATGCTCCACGATGCCACCGAGGGGGCCGAGGCGGCCTTCGCGGCGGAGCCCCGGAAGGCGTACGTGGGGTTCGATCCGACGGCGTCGTCGCTCCACGTGGGGCACCTCCTGCCGATCATGGGACTCGTGCACCTGCAGCGGGCCGGGCACACCCCCATCGCCCTCGTGGGTGGGGGGACCGGGCTCATCGGGGACCCGTCGGGGAAGACCGAGGAGCGGCAGCTCCTGACCCGGGAGGAGTCGGCGGAGAACGCCCGGGCGGTGCGGGACCAGCTCGCGCGCTTCCTGGACTTCGAGGGCGTGCCGAACCCGGCGGAGCTCGTCGACAACCTGGAGTGGCTGGGCGAGATGCAGGTACTCGACTTCCTGCGCGACGTGGGGAAGCACTTCTCGGTGAACGTGATGCTCCGGCGGGACACGGTGCGGCGCCGCCTCGAGGAGGACGGAGGGTCGGGGATCTCGTACACGGAGTTCAGCTACCTCCTGCTGCAGTCGTACGACTTTCTCCGCCTCTACCAGGACCGGGGGTGCCGCTTCCAGTTCGGCGGGAGCGACCAGTGGGGGAACATCGTGGGGGGGACGGACCTGATCCGGCGGGTGACGGGCGGGAAGGCGTGGGGGGTGACCTTCCCCCTCATCACGACCACGAGCGGGGTCAAGTTCGGGAAGACCGAGGCGGGGGCCGTCTGGCTCGACCCGGAGCGGACCTCTCCCTACCGCTTCTACCAGTTCTGGCTCCGGACCGAGGACACCGACGTGGGGAAGTACCTGAGGTTCTTCACCCTGCTGGGGCGGGACGAGATCGAGGCGCTCGAGGCCGAGGGGGCGGCGAACCCGGGGGCACGGGTGCCGCACCGGGCGCTTGCCGAGGAGGTGACCCGGCGGGTGCACGGTGCCGAGGGGCTCGCCCGGGCGCAGGCGGCGTCGGAGGCCCTCTTCGGGGGGGAGCTCCGGGGGCTCGGGGCCGGGGAGATTGCCGACATCTTCGCCGATGTGCCCTCGAGCGAGCTGCCGGCGGCGGGACTCGACGCCGGGGGGGTGGGGGTCGTGGAGCTCGTGGCCTCGAGCGGGCTCGCCGCCTCGAAGGGAGAGGCGCGGCGGGCGGTGGAGCAGGGGGGGGTGTACCTGAACAACGAACGGGTCACCGACCCGATGCGGCCGGTGACCCGTGACGATGCCCTCGGGGGGCAGTACCTGGTGATCCGGAAGGGGAAGCGGAACTACGCCCTGGTGCGGATCGTCGGGTAGGCGGCCCGGGTCGTCAGCCCCGGACGCGGGCGAGCTCCACCCGGTATCCCTGCCAGGCCCCTTCCCGCACCGGCACCAGGAGCTCCGGGAAGGGGCGGGTGGCGCCCTGGTAGGCGAAGAGGGGCACGGCGTCGATCCGCCCCACCTGGACGAGGCGGGTGCAGTCGGGGCCCACGATTCCACCGGCGCGGACGTAGCTCAGCTCCTCGAAGCGAATGGCGAGGTCCTCCTCGAACCAGTCGGTGCCCGCGGCGTAGGCGTCAATGGCGGGGCAGGCCGGGGCGGCGGGCGGGGGCGGGGACTCGGATGCGGGTGCCGGGGCCGGAGGGGCGGGCTGGGCCCGGACCGGTACCGCGTAGGCCACCCGGGCGGCGGCGGGCCCGCGGGTCCCGAAGGTGTACCCCCACGAGAAGTTCACCCCCCAGCTCGAGCGGTTCTGGGGGCCGTTCAGGTCCGAGTGAAGGGGCACCACCAGTTCCGCGCCCAGGCGGTGGCCGCGGAGGGCTCCCTCGGCGAAACGGAGGTTGATTCCCACCGGGGCCTCGATGCGGGTGCCCCCGTAGGCCCAGGGGGTGTGGAGGGGAGAGGCGCCGGGAGAGAGCGACGGGTCGGCGCCCTGCACCTGCCCGGAGTTGTCCAGCGCCACGCGGGCCGAGAGGCCGAACCAGTCGTTCACCCGGGACTGCCCGAAGATGCTCCCGCTGAAGCTGTTCCCCGGGCGCCAGTCCCGGTCGTTCTCGCCGAAATGGACCCGGCTCGTGACCTGGATCCCGGTGGTCCCGTAGCGGTTCTCGAGCGCCACCATGGCGGTGGGGAGGAGTGCGAAGACGCCCGCTCCGGTCTGCATCCCGTAGGGGAGAATGCGCGAGGAGCCGGGCTGGTCCACCGTGGTGCCCGCCTCCGACACCGAGCCTGTGGGGAAGGAGGCGCCGAGCCCCACGTGGGCGCGGACGGGCCAGGTGTCGTGGAGCGACGCCAGGGCGTGGAGCTCGACGTCCCCCACCCCGGAGGCGGAGGTGGTCATGAGCTGGTTCAGCGTCGCGAACTCCACCTCGTGATGCACGAAGGGCGCCCGGAGGGAGAGGGCGAGCCAGTCGTAGATCCCGCCGGTTAGCTCCAGGGTGACCCGGGTCGAACTCCGCTCCAGGGGCACCATGGCCCAGTCCTGGAGGACCAGGATCGGCGGGATCTCGTCCCGTCCGGCCAGGAGGCGCTTGAAGGTCCGGTTCTGGAGCCGGAGCTGGAGATCCAGCGTCCTGGCTCCCGGGAGGCGGTCGCCCATGACCCCGGCGGGGGCGAAGGCATCGGGGCGGTCGGTCCAGTCCCGCTCCACGAGCTGGGCCGTCGCGTCGGCCCCGACGAGGAGCACGGCCCCGGCGGCGAGTCCGGCCAGCGATGAGCGAAGCATCAGGTTCTCCTCCGTGATGGAAGTCTCCCCTTCGGCGGCTCCCGAACGGGGCCTCCCGATGGCGATCTCACCCAATGTACGCGCCAAGTCGCCAAAACAAAACATCCGTTTACGACGAGGAGGCAGGCGTCCCCGCCCGGGTGGGGCGCGGCGGGCGGGGCACACCGGGCACCGGGGCGGGTAGCCGCCCCCCTCGAAGGCGTCGGGTGCGCACCCCCGGGACGAAGAGGACGATGGCCGGAAAGGGAGGAAGGGACTACGACCTGGTGGTGGTCGGCGCGGGGCACAACGCCCTCGTCTCGGCGGCGTACGCGGCGGCCGCCGGGTACCGGGTCCTCGTGCTGGAACGGCGCGCCATGGTGGGCGGCGCGGTCTCCACCACCGAGATCGTGCCGGGGTACCGGTTCGACCTGGGGGGGAGCGCCCACATCCTCATTCGCCTCACCCCGGTGGTGGAGGAACTCGGGCTCGAGGCCCACGGGCTCGAGTACCTGGAGGTGGACCCCCTCTTCTTCGCCCCGACGACCGACGGCCCTCCCCTCTTCTTTCACCGGGATGCGGAGCGCACCGCCCACGAAATGGACGTCCGCTTCCCCGGCGAGGGGGAGGCGTACCGGAAGTTCCTCGCCGACTGGACCCCCTTCGCCCGCACGGTGAAGGAGGCCTTCCTCGCCACCCCGTCGCCCTGGGAGCTCGGGAAGCGCTTCGTCCTGAGCCGCTCCGGGGGCGCCTGGAAGGACCGCCTCCAGGGGATCCTCCGCCCCTACGGCGAGATCGTCGACGACTACTTCCGGGAGGAGGGGGTGAAGGCCCCCCTCGTGTGGATGGCCGCCCAGTCCGGCCCCCCGCCCTCCGAGCCCCTCTCCGCCCCCTTCGTCCTCTGGCACCCGCTTTACCATGAAGGTGGAATCGCCCGGCCGCGCGGGGGCTCCGGGGGGCTCACCCTGGCCCTCGCCCGGAAGATCCTGGCGCACGGCGGCGAGATCCGCACCGGTGCCCCGGTGACCCGGATCCTCGTGGAGGAGGGGCGCGCGGTGGGGGTGGAGCATGCCGTCCCCTCTTCCCATGGCGGTGCCCCTCCGGACCCGCTTGGTTCCAGCGGGTGGGCCGCCCCTTCGCCCGAGGAGACGGCCTCCGCCCCCCGCGAGCGGGTCACCGCCCGCGCCGTACTTTCCGGAGCCCATGCGCTGGAGACCCTCGTGCACCTTCTTCCTCCCGAGCATCACCCCCCCGGCGCCCGATCCATGCGCACCGGAAACGGTTTCGGGGCGATTCTCCGGGTGGCGCTGGACGGCCCGGTGCGCTACACGGACCACCCGGGCCCCGAGGCGCGCGTGGGGCTCCAGCTCCTCTGCCGCGACCGGGCCCAGATCCAGGCGGCGTACGGCGACTACCTGAAGGGGGAGCCTTCCCGTGACCCCCCCATGGTGGGAATGACCTTTTCCGCGGTGGATCCGACCCTGGCCCCCCCGGGGCACGAGGTCCTCTGGATCTGGGCCCAGTACTACCCGCGCCACCTGGCCTCGGGGAGCTGGGACGGGATGGCCGAGTCCGAGGCCGACCGCCTCCTGGACGCCTTCGAGCGTTACGCCCCCGGCACCCGGGACCGGGTGGTGGGGCGCCTCTTCCAGCACCCCGCGTGGCTCGAGCGGGAACTCGCCCTCCCCGGCGCCAACGTGATGCACCTGGAAATGAGCCTCGACCAGATGTTCGGCCTCAGGCCCCTCCTCGGAATGTCGGGGTACCGCGCCCACCTCCCGGGACTCTACCTGACCGGGGCGAGCACCCACCCCGGCGGCGGGATCATGGGGGCGTCGGGGCGGAATGCCGCCCGCGTCGTGCTTCGTGACCTGGACCGCCGGAAGACCTGAACCGGGCCCCACCGTGACCTACCTCCAGTTCCACTTCCTCTTCACGATCCCCCCGATCCTGATCCTCCTGGCGGGGGCGCCGCGGATCCGCGGCCGGATCGGCGCCCGGGGATT
>JBJHCE010000022.1:0-27188 GCA_050485865.1 Gemmatimonadales bacterium
GGCGTCCACTGCCGAACCCCGCACCCCAGGTTGTTCAGCCGGAAGAGCGTGGCAATGTGCGCGCCCTCGGCATCGAACCGGTGCCAGTACCGGAAGTCCTCGACCCAGACCTCTCCGTCCGGACCGCGAAAGGCGCAGGGGTTCGACTGGAATTCCCCGGGGCCCTCGCCCGCCCCACCCACCGTGCGGAGGTGCCGTCCGTCGGGACCGAAGAGCCGGAGCTCCCGCACCTGGGAGTCCATGACCCAGATGCGCCCCTGCGCGTCGGGGATCACGTTCCGGACGGAGCCGAAGAGGTACGGCCCCTCGCCGTCGGCCTCGCCGATCCGGAGGCCCTCGACGACCCGCCAGGGCTCGGTGCCGGTCATGGCCCACACCCCTTCCGCCGGGGTTCGTACCTGAACGCCGCCCCCCGCCAGGGTGTCGACCTCGACGCCGTCGGGCCACGCATCCCCGGACTCGGTCGAGCAGGCCCCGAGGAGTGCCACGAGGAGTGCCACGAAGAGTACGTCGGAGAGTCCCGTCACCAGGGGGAGCGCACGGCGTGTCGATTTCATGGGGTTCATGGGGTCCTGCTCTTCATGGGTTTTCGAGCCGGCTCCGGATCACGCAGGGGCTCCCGACATGGCGCCCACCTCATCGGACCCTTCCTTGGGCACTCCCTCCCCGAGGCACGTACCGGAGCGCCACCACCCCCGAGTCGAACTCCCTTCTTCCCACGAGCTCCAGCTCCACTTGCCTCGAAAGGCCGGCCAGGAGCCAGGGGCCATGTCCCGCCAGGTTCGGGTGCACCACGAGCTCGTACTCGTCGATCAGCCCCCGCTCGGCAAGGGCCAGGGGGAGGGTCACCCCTCCCACGAGGATCCCGTTTCCGGGCTCCTCCTTGAGCTCCCGTACCGCCGCCTCCAGGTCTCCCGAGAGGAGCTCGGCGTTCCAGTCCACCCGTTCGAGGGTGCTCGAGACCACGTACTTCCGCTTCTCGTGGATCGTCCGGGCAAAGGGCTCCATCCATGGCGCCATCCAATCGGGGAGCACCCCGGTCTCCGCCGGCTCCCGCCAGGCCTCCTCCATCATCTGGTAGATCACCCGGCCGCAGAGCATGGCATCGGCCGCCGCCAGGTTTTCGGTGTGATACCGGTGGAGAGCCTCGTCGGGGCGCACCGCCGTGTGGTCGCAGCACCCGTCCGCGGTCACGTTGATCGAGTACCGGAGGGGTCGCATGGGAGTGGATCCTCGCTTTTCGGGGATGCAGGGCTTGGCGGGCGGAGGCTGCGGGGCGGGCTACGCCGGCGCCGGATCGCACGGCACCTCGGGTCCACCCCGGAACGCGTGGCAGGTCCTGGAACGGACCCACCCGACGCAGACCGTCCGCCGGGGCCCATCCAGCGCACTCTTGTCGTAGCGTTCCCACTCGATCCCCTGGCACTCGCAGGTGCGGTAGGCTGAAGCCATCGCACCTCCGTCCGCACAGATGCCGATGCCCAGGACGGCGACCACGGCGAAGATCACCGCGCAGAGTACGAGCCACCTGCGTTTCATTCGTTCCGCCCTCGCCCCAGGAGCGTGGGGCGCCGCGCGATGGAGATCGGGTTCAGGGTCGCGGCAGTTCCGGGGACCGGCGACCGAGCCAACGTAGGGGGTCGTTCCACGCGTGGAAAGGCCGGGGTGTTCTCGCCCCACTACTCGTGGCGCATGGCATCGATGGGGGCCAGGTTCGCGGCCTGCCGGGCGGGGTACGCGCCGAACACGAGCCCCACGAAGACGGCCACGAAACCGATCAAGGCGAGGGTCCCGGGGGTCAACGTGGCGGAGATCGGCGCATCCGTGAGTCGCCGGATGATCGCCGCACCCCCGGCGGCCAGCCCGAATCCCAGCACGAGTCCGATCAGGCTCCCGAACACGGAGACGGCCACGGACTCGGCCAGGAACTGGTAGAGCACGTCGCTCCGCCGCGCCCCCACCGCCCGCTGGATCCCGATCTCGCGGGTGCGCTCGAGCACGGAAGCGAGCATCACGTTCATGATCCCGATGCCGCCCACGAGGATCGAGATGCCCACGATCGCCCCCACCATCATCTGTACCGCCCGCATCTGCTGGATCGAGGAGTCGAGCGCGCCGCCCGTGCGCTGGATCTGGAAGGGCGAGGCCGGGAACGCGGCCGCAAGGTGGCTTCGCACCTCCTGCACGAGCCGTTCGGTGTCCTCCGTCGAGGTCGGGATCACGCGGATCGTGGGAAGTGAGCCCTCGAACGCCGGAAGATCCTCGAAGGGAAAGGGGATGAGGATGCGGGCGCCGGGAAGGGCCGGATCCGGGCGCTTCACGCCCACGATCTCGAACTCCACCCCGAGAAGCTCGACGCTTCGGCCGACGGCGTCGTCGGGTGAGCCGATGTCCCAGATCCCGAGGGCGTTCGTGGCCACCACCGCCACCGGCCGCCGCTCCACCAGGTCCTGTTCCTCGATCGGCCGGCCCTCCTCCACGACCCACCCGCGGGCCGTCATCGTTTCCGGGGTCGCGGCGATCAGGTAGGCGGCCCCGGGGCCCCCTGCCCCGGAGGCGGGAAACCTGTGGGCGATCTGGCTTCCGAGGGCCACCGTCGCCCGGTCGCCCGCAAGCCGCTGGAGTTCGGCCTGGTCCTCGCGGGTGAGGCGCAGGGGCGCCGCGGGGGCCACCGGTATGAAGTCGATGCGCTCGATCGTCGACGGGATCACCGTGAACGACCCCGGTGCCTGCGCGGCCAACCCTTCGCGTTCGAGGGCGGCGGCGAGGCCGTCGCCGAAGGAGAGAATCGCGACGAGCCCCGCGACCCCGATCACCACGCCCAGGGTCGACAGGGCGGTCCGGACCGGGCTCCCCCGAAGCGCCAGGAGTCCCATCCGGAGCGAACCGAGGATGCGGGCGGGTCCAGCCCCTTCGCCGGTGCCGGGGGCGGCGGGCATCACCCGGCCGGGGGGTGTAGCGCACCCCGGGCCGCACCCACCCCCCGGACGAGGAGGCGGATCAACGTCCCCCCCCGCCCCGGGCGCAGAGCTCCTGCACCACGGCGGAAGATGCGACCAGGTAGCAGTCCCCGAGCCTCAGGAGTCCCGTGATCTCGCTGAAGGCCGCCCCGTGGGCGAGGGCGCCCTCGGCGATCTCGATGGCGGTGGCCTCACCCCGCTCGGGATCGATGCCGAGGGCCACGACGCCTCCCACGGGCCGAATGAGCACGAGAATCGCCATGCCGTCGGGGTCCACGCCCAGGAACCGCCCGAACTGGGGGAGAAGGGGTGTGGCGTCGTTCGGGGAGCGCCTCGCCTCGAGGAACTCCATGATGGAGTCCACGAAGACCCCGGGTAACGCGCGCTCGAAGGCATAGGCCCCGGCCCCGTCGCCCACGAGGAGGCGAGCCCCGAGGTTGTCGAGCACCACGGTCCGGTCCGGGCCCTGCGCCACCTGGTCGCTCCTGATCGGAATGGGATAGGTCCGCGGGCGATCCGGCCATCCGGGGAGCCCGCCGGGGTCCCCGCCCGGACCCACGATGCCAAGGAGGTGCAGCTCCGATACCGCCGAGGGGATCACGAACCCGTGCCCCTCGGCCCAGGCCACCGTCCCGTCCACCCCCGGGTCCGGTACGAAGTCCACCTCCTCGAGAAGGCGCCCCTCCTCCACATCCCACCGGGAAAGGCGCCCGTTCCCCCCGTCGAGGACCACGAGTTCACCGTCCGTGGCCCACAGCCCCTCGGGGCGGAGGAACTCCCCGGGGCCCGCCCCGGCTCGACCGAGGGTTCGCACGAGCCGGCCGTCGGCATCGACGACCAGGACCGATCCGCTCCCCCGATCCGAAACGAAGAGGTGGGCCCCGTCCCAGAGCATCCCTCTCGGAGACCGAAGGGCGACCTCGTCTGAAAGGGATGCGAACGATGCCCGGCCGGGGACCTCGAGGCGCACCGTATCGACCACCCGGATCTCCTCCGAGGGCGGGGGGGCCTCTTCGCACCCGGTGGCCAGGAGGAGGCATCCGATGCCCACCACGGGGACCCCGGTGGAAGCGAGCAGGCGGTTCATGAAAGGCGAGCGCTTCACTTCAGAAGCGCCTCGAGGCCGGGTTGGGCGTGTCGACCCTGGCCGGTGAGGACGCGGTCATCTCCCCCTCCGAGTGCGTGGATTCCCCCGCGGACTCCGAAGACTACGCGTCGCCTCGTTCTGCCGCCAGCGGCCCGGCGTTCCGGGGCTGCGGGGCGACTGGCGTCGCAGGAAGAACCCCAACGGGCCCCGGCCCCCTTCGGAGCGCCGCCGCGGCCTCAGTGCAGGCCTACCTCGATACGGCTCACGACGAGGCGCTCGACGTCGAGTTCGTCCCTTTCCGATACCAGAACCCTTCCGTCGGGAAGGAATCCCACCGGGAAGGCCGAACCCTCCGGGAGCGTGGCCACGTATCGCCCGTCGGGAGCGAAGAAGTCGATGGGCCGCGGATCCGTGCCAACCCCGAACCGCTCCACCCAGAGGCTGCCGTCCGGGGCGAGTGCCACCCGTGAGACCATGGGAAGATACGGCGCGAACCCCTGCTCCGTGACCACTTCCCCAGGGTCACAGATTCGTTCGCCGGCCTCGGTCCCCACCCGCATCCCCTCACCCAGGGACCGGAGAGCGGCCTCCGCCGTCGCGGGCCGCCGGGGAAGGTCGCGCTCGACCCGCCTCACGAGGCGGGATCCGTCGAACACCTCGACCACGTAGTCCGGGTTCCTCGCCACGACCACCGCCCCCCCGAACGCGCCCCATGTGAGGTGGGGCGTGAAGATCGGTTCCATGGCCGAAAAGCTCATTCCGCAGCTGGCGAGCTGGATCGCGCGGGTCTCGGCCAGGGGAAGCGACGCGACGACCTCGGCCTCTCCCGCACCCGAGACGACCACAATCCGGTGGCCATCGGACCCACGAAGGGGGAACACCATCCCCGCCGGCGTCCAGCCGATCGCCCCACCCGCGTATCCGTCGGGAAGTGGCACCTCAGCCAGAACGGCACCGTCCGGGCCCCAGCCCACGAGCGCCCCCTTCCCGACGTCAACGACCCACGCCTGCCCATCGGGAGACACCACCAGGGCAAACGGAAACCGGAGCTCACCCGGGCCCCCTCCCTGGCCGCCCCGCGTTCGCAGGTGCCGTCCCGTGGGGTCGAACACGTGCAACCGGTGAGCGCTCCGGTCAAGCACGTACAGGTTGCCGGCCCCGTCCGCCCCCACGTTCCAGTGACTGACCTGGTAGAAGGCCTCCTCAGGCGTGTCCCTTCCACCCAGGGCAACGAGGGGCTCAGAACGCACCACGCCGACGCGGTCCTCCTGGAACGAGCGCACCGTTGTGACTCCGTCGGCATCCGTGACCTGAACACGGTCTCCGGGAACGCCTCCCCCGAAGCCGTCGCCGCACCCCGAAAGGACAACGGCACCAAGGAGACACGACGAACGCACGAGACGAAATCTGGACCGGGTCACATGGCGCTCCGTGCAGGGGATGAGGACGCAGGCAGGATCGCCCCTTGGATCCCCGATCCTGCCCAACCGTTGCCCATCGATCCCCTGGAGCCCCACCGGGTCGCCAAGCCGCCTCCGGTCGGCACCCCGACCGGCGCCGGGCCGCGGTTCAATCCCACTCCGGGGATGCATGCAGGTGGACCCTGGGGCCTTCCATCTCGGCGGAGACGGAGACGAGCACCACCTCGGGCGTGAAGTCGAGGAGAGACCATCCGTAGGGAAGCACCATGACCCCCCGGTGCCTCCCGTCCGGGCTGAAGACATCCCACTCGGCCGCCGGCGGGTCGCCGGAGGAGTCGCCGCCCGGACCGGTCGGCCACCGGAAGTACCGCATGGCGAGGAGGCTTCCATCGCTCCCGAGCTGGAGGAAGCCCCAGGCCGGGACCCGGGACGGGACGGGGAGTCCGTCCGGGACCCGGCCCCCGGGGGCCATCCGCTCCCATGCCGCCTGGGTTTCCGCCGGGCTCACTCGCGCTCGTTCGAGGTCGGTCTGGACCCGCATCACGAGCCGCCCCCCGTCGAAGACCCGGAGCATGGGGCTCCCGTCCGGATCGGAGACCACCACCCGGTTCCCGCGGGCGGCGTGGCGTCCGCCGTCGGTGAAGGGCACGGGTACCTGGCCCCGCTCACTCATGTACCACGACTGCCCGGGCTGCTCCACGATGAGCCGGGGATCCAGCGCCTCCAGCCCGACCTCCCAGAGGCGCGAGGTATCCGGAATGATCATTCCCTCGGAAACCGGACCCGCCACGAAGCCCGGGAGCGTCGTCACGAACGAGCCCCGGTCCGTGCGACCGATGAGCCCGGGGAGGATCTCGAGGTCCTGCCCCAGGGGGTGCACGCCCCTGAGCTCCCCGGCCAGGCTGAACGCCGTGACCCTGCCGAGGGTCCGGTCCCAGAACCACGCCCCTTCCGCATCGAACCCGAGGAACCGAACGGACCGGAACTCGCCGGGCCCTTCGCCACGCCCCCCCACGGCGAACCGGAACGCACCGCCCGGAGCCGCGAAGACCCTGATCTCGGACACGAGGCCGTCCACGATCCAGAGGCTGCCGTCCGGACCCACCCGGGCCTCCGTGATCCGTCCGAAGAGCTCCGGCGAGTCCGCCTCCTCCGTTCCGAGCCGGAGGAGGGGCGCTTCGTGGGGCTCCCACACCGGGACCGCGTCCGCCCCCCAGCGGTTCGAGACGACGGCGACCCCGGCGCTGTCCGTGACCGAGAAGCCCGAGGGCTCGGGCGCGCTCCGCTCCTCGCATCCGGGGGCGAGGAGGAGGGCGAGGGCGAGGACCAGGGCGACCCCGGGTGACCGGCCGCCCGGGATCCCTCCCCGACCGCTGCGGCGGGCCTCATGGCGTCGCATCTCACGGCTCATTCCACGCACACACGTGCCGGCCTCTGCACCCCGAGGTCGTTTTCGAGGATGCCATGGATGCAGCCATCCACGAAGGTGCGGGCGGTGAACCCCCGGGGGAGTTCGACCCGCGCCTCCAGGGTACCGTCCGGCGCCAGGACCCGCCACGCGGTTCCTCCGAGGCCGGAGGAGCTCCCGACCCTCATGGCCTCGAGCCCCATCTCTCGGATGGGAGCCGCCCCCTGGACCCAGCTTCGCCCCCGGGGGTCGGCAAGGACGTTCGCGGTGACCGGCACCGAGTCGGGAAGGGTCACCGAACGCACGATCCGGTCCCGTTCCTCCGCCGGGAGGCTTCCGAGCCCCTGGGCCTCGGCCGAGGTCAGGAGGAGGTCCTCCAGGTGCGTGCGGTCCCGGGGTGTGAGGGGTCCTCCGTCGCCCTCCCAGCGGGTGATCCACTCGGTGGCTCCGGGGCTCGGGCCCCCGGCGGGAGTCCGCCGCTCGACGCGACCCCGATCCGACCGCCCCAGGAGGAGGTCCCCGCCTTCCACCACATCCCAGAGTGCCGTGGGGGGGAGAAGCCGGTTCCCGGGAGGCCACGGCAGGTCGAACACGTGGAGCGTCACGAGCTCCGCATCCCTGAACCAGAGGATCCGGTCGCCTCCGGGGTCGAGGACGCGAAACACGATCCCGCCCCCGGGGTGGGCCCGCCAGTCCACCCCGAACACCGGCTCGTCGCCGGCTCCGGATCCCGGTAGGTCGTGAATCGCGAGGATCTCTCCGCTCAGGGTGAACTCCGTGATGCGCTGGAGCTGGATGTCCGGGACGAGGAGGGTGGAGTCCGTGGCCACGACCCGGCTGATTCCCCCGTGGGGCGAGAACTCGCCCGGGCCCTCGCCGGGGCGGCCGAACTGGAGCGCGACCCTCCCCGCGGGATCGAGGCGGGTGAGGGTCCCGGCCATTTCGTCGAGGACCACGGCGCCGCCATCGGCCAGGGGGACCACGTCACCCAGCCGACCGACCTCGAGATCGAAGGCGGGAAGCCAGGTCGGGTCGACCTCGAACGAACGGTGGGGCGGGTCGGGCACCCCGACGAGGTCAACGAGGTCGATGACCCGGATGCCGGCGCTGTCGGAGACGACCCCGGTGGAGGCATGGTCCGGCGCATCCGCCCCGCAGCCGGGGGCGGCGAGGAGGCCTGCGAGGAGGAAGGCGAGCGCCGTGCGGGAAAGGCGGATGCGGTGGGGCGGGACGGATCGGGACCTCAGTTCCATTCGGATTCCCCCGACCCATCCACCCCGCTCGAGGTCGATACGCTTTCCCCGTCGCCGACCCGGGTCACGCGCCAGCTCCCGCTGCGGAACCGGAGCTGGATGAACCGGTGCCGGGTGGTCACTCTCGGGCCGTCCAGGACGACGGTGGATGCAAGGACCACCGCCTCTCTCGGACCGATCGGCATCACTTCCGAAACCGCTGCATACGCCCGGTGGGCGGCACCGCTGCACCCGCCGCCCGGGTCCGGGGTGCAGGCCGACACCAGGCGCTCCCCCGCGATGGCTGCGGAGAGCGACGGATCCCCGTATCGGTTGAACTCACCGGCCTGGAAGCGATCGGGGCCGACCTCGTCCAGGAGGCGGGGACGCTCGGCCACGAACAGGGTATCGGAACCGCCCGCGTCGTTCCGGAGTTCCGAAAGGGCCGCCCCGTAGAGGAGGGTCCGCTCCGGGCCCGTCCACTCGGGAGCACCGGTGCCGCAGGCCGGAAGGAGGAGGAGCGGGAGCAGGAGGCAGCTCCAGATCCGTGGCGGGGGCGCGGCGGGTGCGGGTGGGCTGGTCATGCGTCCCGGAGCGACGGTGAGCCCATCACGGCTCCCGGAGGCGGATCGACCTGATTTCGATGTACGGAGGCCCACCCGCGGGCTCGTGGTACGCCGCCACGTGCCCCGCCGAGGTGAAGCCGGAGAAGTACGTCGGAAACCGCTCCGATGCGACGAGCCGACCCGTCTCCAGTTCGATGGCTTCGAGGACGGAGTCTCGGTATCCATGGAAGTTCCCGGTGAAGGCCATGTCCGCAGGTCGCTCCGGATCGAACTGGTTCCGCCAATTCGAATCCGCCACGTGGAGGAGGACCCACAGCAGGCCGTCGGGCGACCTGTGGAGGTCGCGTATCCGCGGCGCGGGGGGGACGTTGGGCAGGATCACGCCCGCCTCGTCGTGGGGGACAAACCAGTCCGCGTCCCGTTCCAGTGTCACGATACGGGTCCCCGGCACACCCCACAACTCGATTCCGTACGCGGTCTCGGCTGCGGCCCAGAACGCCGAGTCGCTTTCCGCGGCGAGGGCCCGCCGGAGGAAGGGCCGGTCCCGGGGCTCGAACGGCCCCGCGGGCGCCGGAAAGGACCAGGTGCCCTGCCCTTCGACGACCAGGTGGAGGGGGGCTCCGGACCGCCCGGGCGCGGGATCGTAGCCGTTCACCACGGCCGTCCCGCCCGGGAGCGGAAGAGCCCGCCACAGGTTCTGCGTCAGGGGTCGGCTCCGGTGGTACGTTCCGTCAAAGGTGTAGACGGTCTCCCGGCCGTGGGAATTGTCGTACACGAAGAGGGAATCTCCCACCGCCGTCAGGAAGATGATGTTCCGGAATTCACCGGGGCCGTCTCCTCGTCGTCCGAGCGTCATCAGGTGCTCCCCGGTCGACCCGTAGAGGTGCACTTCATGGGGCCTGAACACGTCCGTGACCGCGAAGATGGAGGTATCCGGCGAAACGGCGATCCTTCCGAGAGGGCCCGCCCCCGGTCCATCGTGACCGAGGGTGAGCACGACGTCCAGAGACAACCGCCGGAGTTCCGCGGGCGTGGTCACCTTGACTGTGGAAGGCGCTTCGTCGACCTCCCGCTCTGCGAGATCGGGGGCACACCCGGCGACGCAGAGCACGCCCAGGGTCACGCCGACGGCAAGCCGTCGACGAGGTACGACTCCGGGGCGACCTGAGGTCATGTCGGAGAACGGGGCGTTGCGCCTCGGCTCGTCCATCCTACCTGATCGGTTCGAGCCAGGCCTCGTGGTCCCGGTTCAGCAGCCTGAGCGTGCAGCCAGGAACCTGTCGCAGGAACACATCATCAACCCGCCACCGTTGGTACCCGGGGGCGGAGATCTCGATCGAATGGAGACCCTCGGTCTCGATCCGGCGCCCGAGGCCCATGCGCCCGTAGGGTGGGGCGTCCGGCTTCAGTTCAACCCGGTTGGTCCAATCCCCCGTTTCATGCTCCAGGCGGAGGGTGACGAGCCCCTCGAACTCCCCCCCCGTGCCGGCATCCCGGACTCGGATGTTGAGGTCATCGAGGCCCAGAATCCCGTAGCCACACAAGCCATGCATCAGCAGGCGGTGAAGCATGGCGGTCACGAACACACCATGGTCCCAGGGGACCACGACCTCCACGTCCAGTGCTACGGCTCCGAGGTAGCTTAGCTGAAGCTCCCACCGACCTCCGAATGGTGGAGTCAAGGAGAACCTTCCATCCTCGTCGGTGAGTGCCCAGGGCCTCGCCCCGACGAGCGAAACCTGAGCGCCTCGGAGAGGTTCACCATCCCAGTTCAGGACGAGTCCTGCGATCGTGCCGGCCGGGACCCCGGCGGACACCCGCCATGCGCTCCCTGAACCCCATGATTCGAGTCGCTCCTGGGTCTCCACTTGCACCGGAACCAGGAATCCGGTGAGCACGAGCGGGATCGTCATTCGAAGCATCATACGCCCCTCCTGTGGGTCCCGGCCCCGTAGCCGGGTTCAGGTGGCCGACTCGCGGTCACCCCGCGACCGGTTGGGTGCTTCAGACCAGCCTTGCGGATGTGGTGTTTGGCGGGACCCATGCCCCCGCAGGGCAAGACGAAGCTACGGGTTTGAGTGGCGACGCCGCCAGGCGACCACGAGCTGGAAGCCGGCACAGCCAGGCTGAGCGGGCGCCTCCGGACCGCTCGAACTCGAGGATCGACCCGCGGAGAACCGACTGACGAGAACCTGGTTGTCCCGGAACCGATCCAGGAGGCTCGGGTCCGGTGCTTCGCGTTTGTCCAGGAGCCCAGGTGAGGGGTGGGAAGCAGGGCCGAAGAAACTGGACCGTCGGGTTCAAGTTCTGGAACGCCGGATGCCCGGACGAGAACTCCTGCCCTCTCGAGACCTGGCGCACCAGGTCATTCCGTTCTTCCCCTTGTCTGACCTGAAAGTGGATCGCGATACGGCATCCCGACCCGCCTTCGTCGGTCAGCCTTCCCTGAGGCCCCCACGACCGCACGACCCCGAGCGACTCCCGGGCGAGGCCGCACAGCCGGAACGGCCACCCATTCATCGGTTCAATCGATCCGATGCTCACCCGGTCGGGTCCGTATCGCGCGACCAGCTGGTCATGGGTCAGATCCGCCGGGAACGACCGGCAAGAGAACCGCGTGTCCTCCCGCTCGGCCCCGGATCCCCCATCGCCCGAAGCGGCCCAGGCGCACGCCGCGCTTCCGTCGACCACCCACGACTCGAACGCGTCCCTGAGTGACCCCTCGCGGTCGCCCAGCGCCTGCTCGACCTCGGCCACCCATCCCGACTCCCGCACCCCATCCACGTGTTCCGGCTCGCCGTCCTCGATGAACGCGACCTGAAGCTCAAGTCGGGAGAGCTCGCCACAATGGAGCGCGCTCGCCGTGTACCACGAGAATACCGATCCACCCTGGTTCATCTCGAGAAGGACATGGAATACGCGCCAACCTTCGACGCTCATGCTTTCGGTGTCCCAGTACAGGCGCGCGGTGGCCCCGGTGATCGCGGCATAGGTGTCCGCGCTCCAGTCCCTGACTCCCTCCTCCACGGGAACTTCCCGCCAATCCCGCTCCCACGGTGGGGTCTGTCCCGGGACGTTGGATGGGAGCGCGAAGCCGAGCACAATCAGAATCGTCAGGGTACGCATACTCCGTTCACGTCCCCGCGTCAGGCGTCTGCGAAAGGCGGTATCGCCGCACGGATTCAACCCCGAGCCCATCCTTGTGTACCCCCACCACGAATCCTTCGCCGACCTGGAAGACCCTGAGGCCGTCTGGTGTGATCAGCTGGTGCACCGCCGGTTCATCGAGGACGAACACCAACCAGGTCTGTGCCGGCCACGGCTCATCCCCAAGCTGCACTTCTGGAGGCACATGGCTTCCGACCCACAGGTTGCCTTCGGCATCCGAAAGAAGGGATCCAAACGCGGGGACGCTATCGGCGAACACCACCATGCTGCGCATCCTCTCGAACGAAGCCCTCTCCTGGTCGGACACGCCCTCGGTCAGGTGGGTCCAGAATTTCTCCCTCCGTTCCGGCCGTAGCGACCGATCCTCCCTGCGGGTCCATCGAATCATGGCCTCCGGATCGCCGGGGCCCGCCCAGAGCGAGACCTCCTCCCGGGCCGTGTCACCCATCCAAAGCCCCAGACGGCTTCCGGCGAACAGTGTGGTGGCCCCGAAAAGGACCGATCCGGAGACCTCGTCACCGCTGAATACCGTCGCCCCGTGGACCGCGGTGAGGGTGTCCACGGTGGGTCCGAGCCGGAGAACAGGCCCGGTGCCACGATAGGGACCTGGATGAGGTCCTTCGGGAAGTCCGGAGACGACCCCCAGGAAGAGCCTCGGGTCCCCATGTGCGCCACCGCCCTGGCGCAGGACGGGGAACCCGGTGCCCTGAACAGGAGGAATCGGCGTGACGGATCGTACCTCACCCGACCGGGCCACCTCGAGGTACCGGCTCCGCCGGACGTCGTGAACGCCTACGACTCCAGGTGCGACATCGATCAACGTGGCGATCCCTCGAAACTCGTGCGGACCATCTCCTTCGCCACCCCATCTCCTGATCTCTCCGGTTTCGGGCCTCACCCAGATCAGCTCCTGGGTGCTCGATTCGGCGATCACCACCCACCCATCGTTCAGCTGACGCACGTCCGCGACGCCATACAGCACCTGGTCCGCCACCCCGGATCCGATCCCTCCGAACACCCACTCCGGCTCATCGCTTACATGCCACCTGCTCTCGATCTCATCGGCCTGTGCCTCCACGATCCGGACCCCGAGGCTGTCGCGGACAATCAGCGGGGCCGGACCCTCGTCCACGCCACATGCGGATGTCACGGCCGTCGCCAGAAGCGTGATCGACGCCCTCGATCTCATCGGGGCTTGCGTAGCCAGGTCATCGTTCACCGAAGGGTGCACGTCGCATCCCGATCCTGCGTGGCTCCATTGGTCATCCTCGAACTCCCGCACCGTGAGCGTGTCGCCGACGCCGAAGATCTCCCGATTCCAGCGCAGCTTCCTCCCCATTTCGAGGGGTCCAGAAGGGCATGGCACGGCGTCGCGGGGAGCGGCCCGGTCTCGATGCATCGGCTTTTCCTCCTCCTCGTTCACCGGGGATCGGCGCCGGTCTGGCCACCGCACACCTCGTTCCCGGCGTTGCCGAAGCCGACCGCCCTGTCCGAGGCGCCGTGGACCATGCCGGTTCGGCACGCTCGCCATCAACGCGTCATCCTCCCACGAAGGAATACCATTCGATGTACGGAACATCCAACTCCGGGTCGTTTCTCACCAACAGAACGCCTTCGGCGTCTGCCCACAACGGGTGGCTTCGCGAGGGGAGGGTCACGACCCCGATCAGGGTGAGAGGCGCCGTACCTACGGGGTGCACCGCGGGATTCTCCTCGAACACCACCCACCGCCGGACAGCCGGCAATTCGCCCGACGGGAGGCGTTCGGGCGGTGGATCGGTCATGCCGAGCCACACCCGGCCCGCCGCGTCTCCGAAGACCGCCGCGCTCGGTGGGACGCCCTCGGGGTATTCCCGGGCCTCGAAATCGGTGCGCCACAATTCCCGGATCTCAGGGTCCCGCACGCGATCCAACTCCACGCGATGCAGGGAATCGATCAGGGCCCGGTTGAAGGGTCGATCCGGAGCGAGGATCCTGACGATCCGGTCCAGGCCGCGCTCCACGTCGAAATGCCTGACTTCGAGGGACAGCCGGTCTGCGGTCCACACCCCGCGCCCCGATGCCCAGGCGAATCCTTCTCCCCACCACCACCGACCCTGCACATTCACCGAAACGATCTCGCCCGCTTCGGAACGCTGAACGGCAATGGCCCGTTCCGTTCCGGGAACCGTTCCAACGGCACGGCTCTCCAGGTCGGTCGCATGGACCGGCACCACCTGCCAGGCCTCTCGCACCCTCCCCTGGTTCTCCAGGTCCTCCTCCGTCGTGGTCGCGCCCAGGACCAGGACCGGACCGCTCGGCGAAAGCGCCACCCTTCGTACCGACCGGATCCCGCCAGGCTCCCGAACGGTACGTTCCCGCAGCAAGGCCCCGTCCTTCGAGAACCAACTCAAGCGATGGAGGCCACGGTCCCACACGAGAAGCGTATCGCCCGGAAGAGCCACGAGTCCTGTGGGAGAACGGAACTCACCAGGTCCATCCCCTGCCGAGCCGACGCGTCCCACGAAGCCACCGGAACCGTTGAACACCCGGATCTCGGCAGGCGCCTGCTCCACGACCGCGAAGCTTCCGTCGGAGAGCCTGGCCCCCGCCACCGGTCGAGTCCATTGGTAGGCTGCCGCTCCCTCAACCACCCCGATCCGCACATCCGGAGTCGCGGCCAGGCGGATGGGTGCGGGACGCTCGAGGGCGCTCGCAGGAAACTCCTGGATGAGCACACCGGCGGAATCCCTGGCGACAGCCTCGAGCGCCGGACCGGCTCCCTGGTCGCATCCTGGAAGGAGGACGCAGGGAACGAGCAAGAGCCGGGAATCCAACGGAAGGAATCGGCGCAACGGTGAACGGTTCACGGGGTCCCTCGGGCTGCAGTCGCATGCGAGCCCCGAGTCTCCTCGAGGACCCGTGGAGCCGCCGCCCTCATCAGGATCCCCACACTGGATCGGACCGTGCGCCGTCGGGGGTGACCTTCCGCCGGCTCCGACATCGTGTCCGGCCTACCTGCCATGGTGCCTTGCGATCTCCGCCTCGGACAGCCGAAGGAAACGCGCCGCGTTGTTGTAGAAGATGTCACGCTTCTGCCCTTCGGTAAGAAACGGCGCCTCCGCAATGGCTTCGACCGCGACCTCGATCAGGCTTGGCCAGACGGTTCCGTCCGAGCCAAACATGACACGGTCCCCGTATCCGGATTCGACGATCCCCTGAAGGAACCGGCAGAACGCCGGTCGCGGCTCCAGGTTCGCGAGGATGCCCACTTCCACGTAGACGTGCGGATACGTGAAAAGGAGCGCTCGCAGGTCGTCGAGGAACGGGTACCCGGCGTGCATGATGTACACGCGCAACCCCGGGTGCCGTACGAGCACCTCCTCCATGGTCAGCGCGCTCTGAAGCCGTGCGCGAAACCCATGGTTTCCCAGGTAGACCTCTCCCGGCGCCCCGGGGCCGATATGGATCCCCACGGGAATGTCCAGCTCCTCGGCCAAGGCCCAGTATGGAGCCATCCGCTCGTCGTCTGGGGCGATCCCCCCAAAGGCGTTCAGCACCTCTGCCAGCACCTCGAAGGCACCTGCCTCATGCAGCGCCCGCATCGAATCCGGCGACAACGGCACATGGGATTCGGCGGCGAGGGCTGCACCGGGCGTCGCGGTTCCGGTCGGCCGGTCGAGCCGGAAGTCCAGGGCCGGGATGAAGCGCCCCGGTGCCGCGTTCGTCCATGCCCTGACCTGCTCCGGCTGCCCTCCGAGCACTCCGTAGACATTATGTCGCTCCATCACCTCGATGGTCAGCCGAAACACCTCTTCGTCCGTCTCAGGCGACCAGTGGGGATCGGGACACGGTGCCTCCCCCGGGCGAGGTTCGAAGATCACCCCGATCGGTTCCAGTGGGTCCCATCGCGGCATGGTAACCGGGGGAGCGCACAGGAGCATCGGAGGTGGACCGTAGTGGTCGACCGGACGCACGTGCATGTGCATGTCGAGGATCGGGAGGGGCTGCTGAGCGCGTACATGCGCCGGCAACACCATGAATACGATCAGGGGCATGAGCAGCTTCATGGTCGGCAAGCTCGGTTGGGTCGGGGGGAAGCCGGTTCGGAAAGGGTGGACACCGGCCCGGCGCCGCCCCTGCCCCGCACGGAGCGTGACGAGCCGGCGGGTCGCAGTGGGGCCCACTCCATCCCCCACACGCGCCTTCAGCGCAGCCATGGCAGCCCTACGGCTGCCGGACCTCCCCATGGAAGACCATCAGACGCTGGATTCCGGAATCCCCGACCGAACTGCTCACGATATGACCATGGGGGGAGATGGTCCTGACGATCCCCGGCACCCGGGCCGTACCCAGGAGCCGTCCGTCGGTGGGATCGAGGACCTCGAGGACGGATTCGAAGCGAGGTGCGTCGTTCGGGGGGTCTTCGGGGCGACCGCTCACCTGATCGACCACGGCTGTCCACACCCGGCCCTCGGAGTCCTCCGCGATCGCACTCAGGAATGGGTACGTGGCGACCACCCGACCCTCGTCGTACCGGACCTGGTAGTCGGTCGCCGGGTGGTGGGCTGCGCTGCGCTCGAGTACGAGCTCGATCGAGCCCTGGCGGTTCCAGCGCTCCAGGCGGTAAGGTGCACGGGGCGCGATCCAGAATGCGTCCCCCCTGGACGGGGCGTGAACGTGCGGAGGGGAAACCGCTGTCCCTTCGCGGAGGCCGTCGACGGTGACGGGGCCGAAGGATCGGGCTTCGCCCGCGCTCTCCCCGTAGACGTGTATGATCGGATTCCCCGCCGGACCGCCCGGATTCGCAAGGTTGACGATGTCCCCCGACTCCAGGAGGATCGGACGCTGGATCGGGCGCACGGCGTACCCCGCCTCCACGCGGATCGGGCGCTGGAGCCCCTGGTGGCCCCGATACTGACGGGCGAAGACTCCATCGGGTCCGAAGACCGAAGTCCCGGCTTGGTGAACTGTGAAGACGGAGTCCCCCGCCCCGACGAGTAGCCCCGAGGCTCTCCGGAACTCGCCAGGCCCGTCACCCGTTCGCCCGATCTGCTGCACGAGGCGCCCGCTGCGGTCAAACTCCGTCACGCTCCTCAGGTTGGTCAGAGCGAGAACGCAGACGTGCCCCGCACGGTTCAGCGCCTGGCCAAGGACCGGGCCATCCAGGGCGTTGTGGTCCCGGTCACCGATCACGGAAATCGGAGAGATGACGAGGGCACAGCCAGGGCAGGGCTCAGCGGCGTCCGAGAACACCCGTTCTCCGGTCGGGGCGCCGCGCTCACCGGGCCCGACGTGCGGCCCGGTTCCAACGCACCCTCCGACCACGACACTGATGACCACGGAGACCGCTCCTGCGATGTGCGCCGACGGGAAGGCGCCTCGACCGAGCCGATGCATGGTTCACCTGCCTGTTTCCGGGTGAATTCAGTCCAACCTTCGGGATCGAGGGGACTGCGCACACGTTCGCAAGGCTCACCGAACTTGGGACCGGCGGGGATCGAGCGCCAGTACGAGGCGCGACAGGCCTCGGGCCACGTGGGAGTCCGGAGCCGGCAGGGCGTTGGCCTTCGGTGCCCATAGTCCGATGTCCTTCCTGCCTCGGTCGGTGGCCTGGGTGGCAGGGTTCCGGGTGCTATCGCTCCAGTCCGAACGCTCGCACCGACTCGTCACCCTGCTCGTCGGTCCACACCCCGAGCACGGATCCGGCGCCTACCTGCGTGATTCTCAGCTCGCCCGGAGCCCGGAGGGTCCCGAGCCATTCACCATCCGTCCCCAACACATCCCAGGGAATCCCTCCACCCGGCGCGCCCGGCCCACCCCGTCTCACCCACACGAAGCCGGCTGGGTCGACGAGGAGTTCGTCGAAGAACGGCTTCCACTCCGGCACCGCCGTGTCCTCGAAGGTGGCCCGGATGCCATCGCGAATCTCCTCGATCGGCGGGGCCCCCTCGAGCCGGCGCTCGAGTTCCGCCGCGAGATCCCTCGGCCCCACGCGTTCGGGTTCCACCGGGACCCTGACGAGGCGTTTCAGGGCGCCGTCCGCTCCGTGGATCGCCACCTCGTAGCGTGCATTGTCCCCCACCGCGACCCAGTCGCCTGCAGCGCCGAGGACGGTCCTGGGCCCGAAGGGAATCACGCGTCGGATCACCGACCCGGGGGTCTGCCCCCTTCGGAGGTCGACAGCTGCACTCGGAAAGCTGCCGAGCTCCGCCACGACATCGCCTTCGGGCGAAACGATCCACGCGGGCACCTCGGAGCGAGTGACCCCCTCCCTTCCATCCCCACCGGGGAGAGGTACGGCGATGGCCACGATGCTTCCGTCCGCCAGAACGCCGCCGATCGTGATGGCTCCCCATGGTTCCGGGGTGCGGATCCCGAACGATCGGACGAGGTCGTGGTCAGCGTATACCGACATCCGTCGTGCCTGACCGTCCCAGACGAAGAGGGAGTCCGACGCCGCGAGGCCTGCCCACGAGATCCCCCGGAACTCCCCCGGTCCCTCCCCCGGTCCACCGGCCGACTGTCGGTGCTCGCCGGCGGCATCGAACCATTCGATCGTTCTCGATCCTGCGTTCGCGACCACGACCGTGCCGTTGCCGAGCGCCCCCGCGAAGACAGCGTTCGACAGGTGGAGCCCGACCTCGTCCGATGCGATGACGAGGACCGGGTCGCTACCGATCGTCCAACCTGCCCCCTCCGGCCATGCCGGTCCGCGGTTCTGGACAATCGCGACCCCCGCGCTGTCCCGGATCACGACCCGGTCAGGACCGCCCGGCGACGGTTCGGCACAGGCCCCGAGCGAAGCGATCAGGGCCACCCCGAGGCACATTCGGCCGGGGGCCGACCGCGCAGGCCTGTTCACCCGCCTTCAGGTCCTGGTCCGTCGACCGCGTACACCCGCACGTGCTCGACGCCCAGGTGGTCCTTCCAGATCCCGATCACCTGGAGCCGCCCCACGTCCAGCGGACGAAACCCGGCCGGCACCCGCACTTCACCGACCTCTTCTCCGTCCGGCCCGTAGACCGTCCAGGGTACGGCCTCCTGCCGGGATGCAGGAACGTACGGACCCACCCAAACGCGTCGGTGCCGATCCGCGATGACGCCACCCACAGCCGGGGGGTGGGTCGGGAGCAGGGGAACCAGCGGCTCGGGCACTTCGGCGGACTCGATGAACTCCCGGGTCACGGGCTCCGGTTCCCCGCCATCGCCGACGGTCCGGACGACGACCCCGCCGAGATCCCGCGACTCGACCACCCGGCGCTCGCCGGTCGCCACGTAAAATGTGCCTGCATCCACGACGATCATGGTCGAACGGAGGAGCGGCAGGCCTCCGACCAGCACGCCCTCTGCGACGGCCCGCTCGTTCCCCGGGACGACCCCCAGGGAGTCCAGGTAGCGACCATCCTTGTCGTGAAGAGAAAGGATCATGTCCGGGCGGATGATCCCGGAGCCCCCCTCGGGCGGGGGGGCCGGCAAGGGCTCGCTTCCAAGAAGCTGACCGTCTTCGAAGACCCCGAGGATCGCAGGCGGGCGACCCGCCCCGCCCCTGGGCTCGAGCGTGATCGTACGACCGTGCAAGCCCTCGGATGAGAACAGCGAGGCCCGGTTGAGCACGGGATCGAACACCAGCAGGGAGTCGCCCCGTGCCGCCTGCACCCAGGCCACCCTCCGGAACTCACCCGGCCCGTCGCCACTTCTCCCCAGGGTACGGACCAGGGAGCCCTCCGGATCAAGGATCACGATCCGTGTGCCCTGATCCGCGATCGCGAACTCCCCGTTCGCCAGGACGACGGCTGATGTGATCTGGTGAAACGGCGATTCCGCCCCGCCGGGACCCTCGAGGGACAGGATCGGAGCGTCGTCGATCCAGAGCTCCGGGGCACCGGAGCCCGGAGATCGGTTCACCTTGGGGTCTTCGGGATCGCAGCCGGTACCCAGGAGAGCACAGGCCCCGATCGTGGCCACGATTGCCGGGAAGTTTCGCGTCATCCGGTCATCGCACCTGGAACCGGGACACGAGGGGTACGTCGAATTCTCCCAGGTGCGTGCCCCATGCGGACATCCCGTGAGCCGCACGCACGTTCACGGCCGACGGGAGCCGCACCGAGAACCGGGGCACGCCCCCGTCATCGAGGACCCACCACTCCCGCTCGTCCCCCATGGCGGGGCGGCCGAGCCAGATGGATCCGTCCAGACCCAGCACCACGGCATCTACGGGGGGAAAGTACGTCGGGAGATCCAGGGCACCCTGAACGACGGAGGAGACCGATCCCCCCCGGATGCGACCGTCCCGCATCGCCGGTTCCACATGCGGGCGCGCCATGTCGGTTCCGCGCGCGATCCACGCCGCTCGGGTGGCATCGGGAATGCGACCGGTCGGCAAGGCAATGGTCCGGCTCCACCGGTGGGCTCCATCGTAGCCGTACCGCGACAGCCTGAGGTCGCCGGAACCGTCGTCGTTCCAGTCGACCGTGAGGAATCCCTCGCCGGTCGAGGAGGCAACGAACAGCGGAGCGACGCGCACGGGCTCGAAGGCGAAGGATCCCACCCCCGGGATCATCATCCCCTGGGGAACCGACACCTCCGCGACACCATGGCCCGGACGCCCAGGATCGCCGAAGAGCACCGGGAGCCGTACCCGACCCGTTTCCCCGACCGGAGTGCCGCTGGGCACGGCGACGGCGCGCCCCTCGCGCATGAACGCACTGACCGTTTGGGGAGCGGAGAGGGGCACTCCGAAATCGATGGGCTCGAGCCGGGTCGTGGAAAGATGCGTGCCGTCCGCGAGGAAGCGTGACACGCGCGGAGCCGGCCAGTTCACGACCCACACCGTGTCCCCCAGGAGTCCGTGGGCGAACGCGAAGGAGAACTCTCCGGGCCCTTCACCGCCGCGACCCATCGATCTCACGTACTCCCCGTCCCCGTTGAAGACGGAAACGTGGGGTGGGTTTCGTGATCGAACGAATACCTGACCGGACCGATCGACCACGAGCCCGGGCTCCTGGCTGAAGGCTTCGGGCCCGCTCGCATCCGGACCACCCAGCCGCCAGAGCTCCACGGCGGTTCGCTGGACCGGGGTCTGCGCCGAAAGCTCGGCTGCCATGAACAGGAGGCCAGTGAGGAGGACCGCCCTGACGAGGGATTTCACCGTGGTTTCTCCGTTTCCGTGCGCGGGCATCACCGCATCCCCTGCCCCGCTCGGACCGCGTGGAGGGCCGTGCGTACGAACCGCTTCGTAAGTGAACGTATCAGCGGACCGGTCTCGCGTCTACCCCTTGCTTCGTAGGTCCCGTCCAAGCGCGGAACGGCCCACCGCCTGGCCCTGGCCTCAGGGGGCTCGGAGTCGCAGGTCCTTGACGATCCTGTGCAGGCGCACGAACTCCACGTCCAGCTCGTCGCGCCAGATCCCCAGCACGTAGTCGGAGCCGATCTCCATCACGCGCAGGCCTTCGGGCATCTCCACCGTCCCCAGCCACCGTCCTTCGGGCGCGAACACGGTCCAACGCCCGGTGCTCGGCTGCATGGATCCGGCCAGGAGGAGCTCATCTGCCGAGGCATGCACTTCGGCCCAGAGATGGCCGTCACGCGCCACGACCAGACGAGTGAAGGCGGGAAGCGTGTCCGAAACGGGGGGCGGAGAGACGGATCCGCCCCTGCTCATGGCCACGATCTCGGCCCGACGGAGTTCCACGTACGCCGCCCGTGCCGACTCATCCACCTCCGCGTACAGCCTGGGGGTGGCGTACCAGCCCTGGTACGCCTCCTTGAGCGACATCGTCACCGGTTGCGGCGTCCAGGCCCTCCGGATGACCCGCTCCACGCCGTCGGGCCCGACCCTGCGGATCTCGAAGGCGCTCGGGAAGGCGTGCCACAGCCCGGACCCTTCCGCGTGACTCTGGCCTCGAGGTGCCAGGGCCACGGGCCTGGACCGGGGAGGGCTCCCGGCGACCTCGACGACCCGGTCCGGGAGCGCTGCATAGAGTCCCAGGGGCGCCCCCACGGGGTCGAACCGGTACCACTCGCCCTCGATCACCTGCCGGCCGGGGGGAAGGTCCGCGCCCGGAACGAAGACCGAGACCACGAGAAACGAGCCGTCGTCGAGCCATCCGGCCACCTCGCCGATCCCGCCCGAAGGAGATGTGCTCGTGGCGCGGACGCTCCGGGCGAACACGCCGTCGGGACCGTAGATCTCGTGGCGTCCCATTCCCTCGTTCCGCACGACGAGGGAGTCGCCCCGAACCACGGCCAGCCGGTCGATTCTCTGAAACTCGCCCGGGCCCTCCCCTCGGCCTCCCCAGCGCTCGACGAAGCGACCGACCGAGTCGAAGACGAGCACCTGGGCTGCCTGCTGGTCCGCGACCGCGATCCGTCCGTCGCCAAACCGAACGACGTCCGCGATCCTGCCAAGGGCCGGCTGCGACGCGTCTCCGAGGAGGCTTCCCAGCTGGAGGGATGCCTGGGGCTCGACCGTCCAGCCCGCGTCGACCGGCCACTCGGGGCGAGCACTCTCGGCGATCTGGATCCCCGCGCTATCGCGGATCGAGAAGGCGGGCTCGACGTCGTGGGCCTCGAACCCGGGATCCGGCGCAGGTGCATCGCATCCCAGGACAAGCATGGACACGAGCGTCAGGCTCGAGCCCCGCTTCATGGTCCGGCAGATCCCGGGGATTGTTCCTTTCGGTCCCTTCGAACAGCACGGCCCATGCCGGCCTCCAGCGCCTCTGCGGCTCATGCCCTCGACGACCGGTTCAGCTTCATGGACCGCCACCCGGACCAGAAGGTGAGGACCGCCAGGAGAGCCGCCGCCGCATACGCCGGGCCGCCGGGTGGAAGGACATTCCCTACGAGAAACACCCCTCCGATCCCCACGAACATCAAACCGAACCAGGCGATCCACACGGGCTCCCTCGCGAGCCATGTCCAGAGGATGAGCGTGAGGCCGTAGAGAACGTTCAGGCCGCCAACAATGATTATTACCGTCGCCATGGCTACCTCCCTCGATTGTCCCACCGGCCGCAGTGCACGCCTGTTCGCGTCCATGGGACCGGGGAACCGGGCATCAGTGTGCCCGATCCAGCGGGAGCCTCACGATACGTTCGACCCCCAGGTCATTGGTTCCGATGCCGAGCACGAAATCGATGCCAACCTGCTGGATTCGAATGTGCTCCGGAGACTCGATGCTCCCGACCATGTGGCCATCCTGATCGAACACAGTCCATCGCAAGGGCTCATCTCCCTGCCAGGGCGCAGCGTACTCCTGTACCCAGAGCATTCCCAGGTCGTCCACGAGCAGCTGGCTGAACGTGGGCATGGAGGGTGCGCGGGGCAGCTCGAGAATCGAGGTTTCGAAGGCCTGACGATCGGGTGTGCTCCCCGTGGACTCCATCATCACGAGGACCGCCTCGACATACTTGCGAAGTTCTGAAGTCCCGATCACGCCGGGGGCGCTTCCCAGCCTTCGGATGATGCGGCGGAGGGTCCCGTCCGTCCCGTATTCCCGTACCTCGTACCGATCGCTCGTCCCCACGTACACCCGGTCGTAACCCGCCGCCACATGGGTGTTTCTGCCGAAGGGGAGGGACCGCTCCTGCATGTTGAAGATCTCCGGCGAAGGCGAACTGATCCGGCGGACCACCTCGCCCCCCCCGAACCGACCGAGGGAACGGGCCTCCACCGCGCCCTTCGAAACGAGCAGGATCTCCATAGCGCTCCGGGCATAACCGTCCGGAGCGGGATCCCCTCCGTGGAGCCTGCGTGCGACGAGCGTCCCGTCCTGTGCCGCAGCGATCATCGCCGGGGACGGCCCGGCGCTCAGAGCCCGGGGAAGATCGATGGTTTCACTGAGCTCACCATCGGGACCCAGCACCGTGACCCGGAGAAGTCGGCTGTCGAAGATCACGAGGGAGTCCCCCTGAATCTGCTCGAGTCGAGCCAGGTTCTCGAACTCGTTGGGACCCGCCCCCCGTCTTCCGGTCGATCCCAGAAAGGCTCCGGTCGGGTCGAAGAACCGGACCTCCTGGGTCCCACCGTTTGCGACCACGACCCTCCCATCGGAGAGCTGCCGGACCGAGCGCACCTGGTGGAACTGATACGGAGGGTTCCCGTCGACCAGCCCGATCTCCAGGGTGGGCTCGGTTCCCACGGTCCCGAACTGCCGGTCCCGGGGTTCGCTCTCCACGATCTGGATCCCCACGCTGTCGCGCACGACAGCGAGACCCTCTGAACCATCGCTCCCCACGCATCCAACCAGGAGCGCGGGAACCAGTGCTGCCAAGCGGCTTGCCGCCAAGGCGTACCTCCCAGGTCTGGTACCGTCGGGGGTTTCGATCACTCAGGTCGTCTCCGGCCGTACCTAACCGGGAGCGGTCGGCGCGACCCGTGCCCCGCAGGGGGCGTTGCGAGCCGCGGGGTTGCAGTGGAGGCGGCGCCAGGCGCGGGGATCGGTGGAGCTCCAGCTATGACGCGCTTCGCGACCTGTTGACTTCGCCGAGGGGGTCCCCGCTTCTCTCCAAGGCCGAAGGCTCCGGGAAACGTGTTGGGACCCGGGTCCCATACTACCGGGCCGGGTCACACGACACCATACTGTTCCTCTTCGCCTTCGCGAAGAACGAGCGGGACGACCTCTCCAAGGCCCAACTGCACCAGCTCGCGAACCTGGTTCGCAAGGAGTACCCATGAACGACGACCTTTTCCAGGAACTCCTCCAGAGCGTCCGCGAAGGAGGGGCGATCCTCCGGGGCGAAGCCGTGCCTTCGCGAGCGTTTACCAGCTCTGACCCCGACGTTTCCGAGCTGAGGGCGGAGTACGGCCTGTCTCAGGAAAAGTTCGCCGCCCTCCTCGGCATCAGCGTTCGCACCCTGCAGAACTGGGAACAGGGCCGCCGCGCTCCTCAGGGCCCGGCCCGGGTGCTTCTCCGCGTCGCGGCCAACCACCCGGAAGCGATCCTCGAGACCGTGTCGGAGGACTCGTAACACCCAACTCGTAGGCGCGTGCAACGTCCGGTGAAGCATGAGTTAGACGATTGGCCCGTTACCACCTACCGTGGTTGCTGATCATTCATCGAGTTGTGCCCAATCTCGACTGCGCGGCTCGCGCGCTACGCAGCTCTTTCGCTTTCACCATTTCGCGCCCGGCGACCGCCGCGATACTTTACGACCGCGATCGAGACACCGAGCAGGACCACTATTCCGACGATCGACAACCGAACGACGCCGGACGGCACCAGATTTATCGTCAGAATACCGGCGCCGAGGAGGAATTGGCTACACGCCGTCAGGACCTCACCCCTGAGAACACCCGCGCCAAACCGGGCCTCCAGCAATGTCCATATACCTAATGCGATGAGCAACACGCCCAAGATGATGCCTAACGTGCTCATATCTCTATTCCTCCTGCAATCCTTTTGATCGCCGTCGCCTGGCCGGCCCGTGAGAGTTATCTCATTCGCGCCCCTGGCTTGGGAGACGGACAATGCGATGCAAGGCCTCGGACGAGATCAGACCATCCGTCTCGGTGGCGCCCTCGCTCCTGGTAGGGCCGATCGCCCACCGTGTCGGCCTTACCGAAGTTGGGGCCTGGCGGGACTCGTGCGCCAGCACGAGGCATGACGAGCCGCAGGGTTGCAGTGGAAGCGGCGCCAGGCGCGGGGATCGGTGAAGCTCCGGTCAGACGAGGCCGCGGACCACAAGGGCCGCATCACCCCCCCTGTACTTCAGCATGCAGCCGGATGCCAAGCGCTCCAACGACCTTGAGGATCGTGTCGAACGAAGGGGTGCGTTCCCCAGAAAGCGCCTTGTAGAGGCTCTCCCTGGAAAGCCCGGCATCCCGGGCCACCTGGGTCATCCCCTTGGCTCGGGCAAGGTCGCCGAGAGCCTTCGCAACAAACGCGGCATCGCCATCGGCCTCCTCGAGGCAGGCCTCAAGGTAGGCCGCCATTTCCTCAGGCGTCCTGAGATGCTCAGCGACATCGTAGCGCGTTGTCTTTGTCTTGACCATTCGCCACTCCTCGAGAGCTCGGGCAAGCCGCAGGGCCGTCCGGATACCTCTGGCCTTTGAACTCTTGTTACCGACCGCCAACAAGATGACCACCCGGCCGCCGCGCCCTCTGTAGTAGACGCGGTACCCGGGGCCGTGGTGGATCCGCAATTCCGATACCCCCTCCCCAACCGGGGAACCATCCCCGGGATTCCCCCAGGCGAGCCGCTCGATCCTGGCGAGGACCCTCGCTTGCCCTCATGTATCCTGAAGCCCGTCAGGCCGCCGAGCGAAGACCCCGGTCTTGCGTATCTCGATCATGTCACGGTGTAGCCTCTCGGCTACGCCCAGTCAACGGCCTGCACCCCTACCACCCGCCGACCAACCCTGCGCTCGGAGCGGCTTCGGATAACCAATCTTGCATTGCCGAACCCGGAGAGCTCGGCGCGACCCGTGCCCCGCACGGGGCGTGACGAGCCGTAGGGTTGCAGTGGAGGCGCCGCCAGGCGCCGGAACCGGTAAAGCATGAGGTATACGGCGTAGGCGCCTTGCGCCGCGACCGGAGCCGTGGCAGCCCGAACCACCCTCCTGGGTTCGACGTCCGAGTGTTTGCCTTCCGCCACCTGACCATGGCCCCGGCTTGAGACACCATCGGCTGCTGAGTGATCTCCCCATGTAGAAAAGACCTGTCTGGTTACATCAGATACCACAGAGCTGACTCAACCCCCGTAGTGACCACCGCTGCAACCACTGCCCCCATGGCCGTGACGACAATGCGCCGAGAGCCCGTCAATTCCCTGCGTGAGGATAAACGCCACAAGATCACGACAAACATAGCAGCATGACCCAGAAACCTAGCCATCGTTTCTTCGACAAACAGGGAGGCAAAAGCTCGCATCACTACCGCGATAACCACGGCCACGGCAATCGTTGCGAAGAACCTAGACCAGGTTTTCTCGGGGGAACGAGCTGCGGCATGAGCTGCCAGTGGCTTCATCTTCATGATTCTCTTCGAGGGCTGCAGGTGATTGCCGCCTCAGGGAACGGGTCTAAGTGAGTCAGGCGACACGTGACAACCACATCCTTTCCACTTCCGAAACGGTGCTCCTGCCAAAGTTCAAACCGGTGGTAAGAACCGCGGCAGAAAATCGAAGGAGCCCCGCGACGTCTGCCGCCAGAGTTGTCCCACGGTCTCATCGCGCTCGAACCGCACCTCACAGCTCCATCTGTGACAAAGGAGCCTATGTCGGATAAGGTATCTTTCGTTTCCGAACCCGGAGAGCTCGGCGCGACCCGTGCCCCGCACGGGGCGTGACGAGCCGCAGGGTTGCAGTGGAGGCGCCGCCAGGCGCCGGAACCGGTAAAGCTCTAGTTAGGCGATGTCGGCGGC
>JBJHCE010000023.1:0-26623 GCA_050485865.1 Gemmatimonadales bacterium
TAACGCCAATTCGACCGCCCTGGGCGCAAGCCCCGCGGGGCCGGGCCTTCGGGGATAGCCTGCCCACCATGCCCCCGAAACGGGGGGCAGCTTCGGTGTGAGAATGCCCCGAGATCCATCGCGGCGCAAGCGCAGGCATGACGGCTCGGACCGCCGGCTTATCCTGCCACTGGCGCAGCCCAAGCTCGACGCTCGCTGACAGGCTTATGCAGCCTTCGGCCGTTGGAGGGGGGGGGAGACGCGGCCGTGCGCCTCCATGAGGGTAGAGGGCGTCAAAGCGAACCGAGAGGGCTCCGAACGCCCCGTCCTCCCCGGTTGAGCATGTGCGTGTAGATCATGGTTGTCTGCACGCTCCGATGGCCCAGGAGTTCCTGGACGGTGCCGATGTCGTAGCCGTCTTCAATGAGGTGGGTCGCGAAGGAATGGCGGAACGTGTGGCAGGTCGCCCGCCGGTTGACCCCCGCGGCCCTCACGGCCTCCCTCACGGCTCGATGAGAAGCGGCCGGGAAGAGGGTGATCCGGTCCCGACTCCCCTTCCCCCTTCGCACGACGAGTTGCTGCCGCGCGTCGTCGAGGTCCTTCACACGAAGCTGGAGCGCCTCGTTCAGCCTGAGGCCTCCTCCGTAGAGGAGAAGGACGACCGTTCGCGCCGGAGGGACCAGCCGCTCGAGCACCTCCCGGTAGAGAAGGACCAGCGCCGCCCAGGCCTGCGCCTGGGTCGATGCGGAAACCTTCTCCTCAACCGCGAGGGCGGTCAGGAACGCGTTCACCTCGGCCGTACCCAGCTCGGCCGGGTGCCGTATCCCATGGTGCCGAACGTACCAGCGCACCCAACCGATGCAGGCCCTCTCCGTGCGCGGGCTGAGGTGCCGAGCGCGGATGGCGGCCGTCACGATACGGAGGGAGTGGGATGAGCTACGCTTCGCTCCGCAGATCCCTCACCCCCGTTCAGGCCCGGGGGCCTATCGGCCGTCTTGGTACGGAGGGGGTGGGATTCGAACCCACAAGTCCTTTCGGACGCCGGTTTTCAAGACCGGTGCAATAGCCGTTCTGCCACCCCTCCAACCCGCAGTCCTTTTCGGAACCTACCGGGAGCCGCTCAGTGCCGGAAGAGCCTCCGGCCGGTGAAGACCATGGCCATGTCGTGGGCGTCGGCGGCGGCGATCACCTCCTCGTCGCGCACCGACCCGCCGGGCTGGATGATGGCCCGCACCCCGGCCTCGGCGGCGGCGTCCACCCCGTCGCGGAAGGGGAAGAAGGCGTCGGAGGCGAGGGCGCATCCGGCAAGATCGAGCCCCGCGTCCGCGGCCTTCGACACGGCGAGGCGCGAGCTGTCGACCCGGGACATCTGCCCCGCCCCGATCCCGAGGGTGGCCCCGTCCCGCGCCAGGAGAATTGCGTTCGACTTGACCCCCGCCACCGCGGCCCAGGCGAAGGCCAGGTCCCGGGCCTCGTCCGGGGTGGGGGCGCGCCGGGTCACCGTCTTCCAGTCCGCGTCCTCCACCCCGTAGAAGGGCGGCACCGGGGCCGACTGCGCGAGAATCCCGCCATGGATCCCCCGAAGGACCCGGGGCTCGGGCACCCGGCCATGGAGCGCGAGGAAGGGTGCCGCCCGGAAGGCGTCCGCGTCGGCATCGAGGCCGGCCACGTACGCATCCCATGCACCCTCCGGAAGGGGAAGGTCCGCCGGGTCGAAGGCCACGGTCTCGGGAAAGCGGAGGATCCGGACGTTCTTCTTCCGCGTGAGGATCTCGAGGCCCTCGGCGGTGAAATCGGGGGCGGTGATGCACTCGACGAAGAGCTCCGAGAGGGCCTCCGCTGCCTCCCGGTCCACGGTGCGGTTCACCGCGATGATCGACCCGAAGGCGCTCACCGGGTCGGTGGCGAGCGCCTTCCGGTAGGCCTCCGCCACCGTCGCCCCCACCCCGAGGCCGCAGGGGGTCGTGTGCTTCACGATCGCCACCGCGGGCGCGGGCGAGAGCGCGAACGGGGCGAGCGCCAGGAGGGCGCCGTCCAGGTCCAGGAGGTTGTTGTAGGAAAGCTCCTTTCCGTGGAGCTGCTCGAGTGCGGCGATCCCTGCCGGGACGGAGGAGGGCCCTTCGGGGATGTAGAGCGCGGCCGCCTGGTCCGGGTTCTCGCCGTAGCGGAGCACGCTCCGGCGGGTCCAGGAGGCCGTGAGGCGCTCGGGGAGGAGGGGGTGGGCTGCGGTCTCGGCCGCTGCGGCGGGCTGGGTCCCCGCTTCGAGAAAGCGGGCCACCGCCTCGTCGTAGGACGAGATGTGGCGGAAGACCTTTGCGGCCAGCTCGCGCCGCAGGGGGGTGTCGTCGGGGGTGCCGTCCGGCGCCTTCCGGTCCGCCAGGGCGTCGAGCACCCGGGGGTAGTCGGCCGGGTCCACCACCACGAAGACGTGGGCGTGGTTCTTGGCCGCGGCCCGGATCATCGTGGGCCCGCCGATGTCCACCTGCTCCATGGCATCGGCCACCGTCACCCCGCCCCGGGCCACCGTTTCCCGGAAGGGGTAGAGGTTCACCGCCACCACGTCGATGAGGGCGTAGCCGTGGTCGGCGAGGGCCTCGAGGTCGGAGGGGATGTCGCGCCGGGCCAGGAGAGGGCCGTGGATCGCGGGGTGGAGGGTCTTCACCCGGCCGTCCATGATCTCGGGGTGCCCCGTGACCTCCGACACCTTCGTGACCGGGAGCCCCGCCTCGGCAAGGACGCGGGCGGTCCCCCCGGTGGAGAGGAGCTCGAAGCCGTGCTCGTGGAGGGCCCGGGCGAAGGGCTCGAGCCCCGTCTTGTCGGAGACGCTCAGGAGGGCGCGGCGGGGGCGCTCGCCGGGGGCTTCGGCAGGTCGGTCGGCGGAGGTGTGGGCGGAACGGTCGCTCGGAGTCATGGAAAGCGGAGTCCGGAGGGGTGGAGGCTCGAGGCGGAGAGGGGGCCCGGGTCCTCGCCCCGGGCCACGGCGCGGGCGGCGTGGGCCACGACGGCAGGATAGAGACGGTGCTCCACCCGGAGGATGCGCGCCGCGAGGGCGGGTGCGTCGTCTTCGGGCTCCACCGGCACGGGCCACTGGGCCAGGATCGGGCCCTCGTCGAAGCGCTCGTCCACGAGGTGGACCGTGGCCCCGCTCACCCGCGCCCCGGAAGCGATCACCGCCTCGTGCACCCGACGCCCGTACATCCCCTTCCCCCCGAAGGCCGGAAGAAGGCTCGGGTGCACGTTCAGGATCCGGCTCCGCCACCGGGCCACCACGGCGGGGGGCACGAGCCTGAGGTACCCGGCGAGCACGATGAGCCCGATCCCCGCCTCCCCCAAGGTCGCGAGGAGTCGGGGGGCGTGGTCGTCGCCCGGGGGGACCACGGCGGCGGGAATCCCCCGGGCCCGGGCAACCTCCAGTGCGCCCGCCCCCTCCCGGTCGGAGAGGACGAGGGTCGGCGCCCACGAGGGGTCCGGGTCCGAGCTCCGGGCCTCCAGGAGGGCCGCCAGGTTCGACCCGGCACCCGAGGCGAGGACGGCGGTGGGAACCGGAGACGTGGCCGCGACCGGAGGCGGGCTCACGACCGGAAGTCTCCCCGGATCGAGGCCAGGAAGGGGTTTCCGATCCGCTCCTCGCCCACCGTGGTCGGGGGGCCGTGGCCGGAAAGGAGGACGGTCCCGGCCGGGAGGGTCAGGACCTCGTCCCGGATCGAACGGAGGAGGGTCCCCATGTCGCCCCCGGGAAGGTCGGTGCGCCCGATGGAGCGCTGGAAGATCACGTCACCCACGAGGGCGAGCCCCTCGGCCTCGCACACGAGAATCACGTGCCCGGGGGCGTGGCCGGGGGTGAAGCGGACCTGGAACCGGGTGGAGCCGAGCACGAGCTCATCCCCGGGGGTGAGCTCCACGTCGGGCTCTGGAAGGGGGCCGGACAGGGGGATCCCGAAGGCCTCGGCCTGGTTCCGCGCCCGGTCGTAGAGGGGCCGGTCGGCGGGGTGGAGCGCCACGGGCACGTCGGGCCAGGCCTCCTTCAGCGCCGGAAGCCCCTCCACGTGGTCCAGGTGGGCGTGGGTGAGCCAGGCCGCCTCGAGGGTGAGCCCCTCGCGCGCCACGATGGAGAGGAGCGCCGGTGTCGCGGCGCCCGGGTCCACCACGACGGCGGCCCCGGAGCCCGGGTCGGACAGGAGAAAGGTGTTCTCCTGGAAGGCGCCTCCGGTGAAGAACCGGACGCGAAGCCCGGCCCCGTCGTGCACCGTCGTCATGGCCGGGCCGGGCGAAAAGGGGGGCGTCAGATCGTGAAGGAGCTTCCGCACCCGCAGCCACCGGCGGCGGCGGGGTTCCGGAAGGTGAAGCCCGACCCCATCATCGTCGTGACGTAGTCGATCTCCACACCCTCCAGGTACTGGGCGCTGAAGGGATCCACGAAGACGCGGATCCCCTGTGCAAGGTCGAGGACCTCGTCGTCGGCCTCGGGCGCGTCCTCGATGTTCAGCCCGTACTGGAACCCGGAACACCCTCCGGGGAGAACGGCCACCCGGAGGCCGGCGCCGTCCTGCGCGCCATGCTCCTCCATGAAGCCGGTGACCTTGGAAAGAGCGGTCTCGCTCAGGTTGATCTGCATCTGCGCTTCCTGCCTTCTGTAGCGGGTTCCCCGGCGGGGTGCCGGGGGCGTTCCACACCCGGGAAAACTACCCCGGAGGGCTCGAAAGGGTCAAGGCGAGGGCAACCTGCCCCGGCGCGCCGACCCGGCCCCCGGATGCCCCTCCACGATGAAGCGGGAGGCGGCGTCGAGATCGGGGACCACCGGAAACCCCGGGGGCGCCCCCGGGGCCTCGTCGGAGCCATGACCGGTGCGCACGAGGAGCGCCCCCGCCATGCCGAGCTTCCGGGCGGGAAGGAGGTCCCGGACCTGGTCCCCCACGCACCAGGACCGGGCGAAGTCGATCTCCAGGGCCAGGGCGGCCGCGCGGTGCATGCCCACCCCGGGCTTCCGGCATTCGCATGGGCCCGAGACCGCCGGGTGGTGCGGGCAGAACTCCACGTGGTCCGGGCGCACCCCGACCCCGGCCAGGAGGGCGTCGATCCGGGCCGCCACCGTCCGGTATTCGGCCTCGGTGAAGAGCCCCCGGGCAAGCCCCGACTGGTTCGTCACCACGACCAGGAGGAATCCCGCGCTCCGGAACCGGTGGAGCGCCCGGTCCACCCCGTGCTCGAGCTCGACGGAGTCGGGGTCGAGGGGGTAGTCGGGCTCCCGGATCAGCGTGCCGTTCCGGTCGAGGAAGATGGCGGGGCGCACGGCGGGTCCCGGGGGCGAGGGCGGGGGCTCACCCCCCCGCGGCGGAGGGAGCGTCCGGGTTCGGGTCGCCCGGTCCGTCTGCCGGCCCGGGGGGCTCCGGGGTCTCGAAGGACACCTCCCCACCCCCGCCCGGGACCCCGTTCACGTTCTCCACCCGCTCCACCTCGACCCGGAGGGTGATCCCCGGGGGGAGGGGGCCGTCAAGCACGAGGACCAGGCGTCGGTCGGGAAGCGCCGGCCCCGACGGGTCCTCCGGTGCTCCGGCCGCGGCAGGCGGATCCGGATCGTCCGGATCATCGGCGGCGGCAGCGGCAGCAGCGACGGCGGCCGCCGCCTCCCGGAGCTCCCACTCCGCGTGGTGGAGCACCTCGACCACCCGGGGAAGCCCGTCGGCGGGGGCGCCGTCCTCGTCCAGGAGCCTGGCCAGCACCCCCGAGGGGTCCCACTCCGGCGCCAGGTAGTCGTCGAAGGTCACCTCCACCGCCAGGGAGTCGAGCGCCCGGGCCGATTCGGCGATCGCGGGGGTCGTGTCGGGCTCGAGGAGGGCGAGCTCGGTGAGCACCAGGGTGTCGGCCGGGGCCACCGAGACCCGGGTTTCGGCCCGGGGCTCGGGGTCGTCCAGCAACCGGTTCCGGTTCCGGTCGTCCCACGCCACGACCCGGTAGTCCCCGGGCGGGAGGTACCGGAAGGCGAAGACCCCGGTCGAGTCGCTCACCGCGGCGTACGCCGGACCCTCGACCTCGGGGATCGCCTCCACCCGGGCCTGGGGGAAGTCGTCTCCGGTGATCCGGTCCACCACGAGCCCCGCCACCAGGGTGGGGTCGAAGTCGGGCCCGGTGGAGAAGAAGAGCTCCACCGGCCGGTCCATCCGGTTCTGGTACCGGTCCTGGAAGCGCGGAAGGAGGGTCACCCGGTACACCGCCGCACCCCGGAAGCCCCCCTCCATGGTCACCTCCACCCGGTTCCCCCGCTGCCGCACCTCCACCTCGCCGGTCCGGGGCGAGACCACCACCGCGTCCCGGAGGCTTCCGGTGGTGAGCCGCTCGGAAAGGGTCCGCTCGAAGTGAAAGGTGACCGCGCCCCCGAAGGGCTGGACCACCGCGAAGGTGTCGGGGCTCGTTCGCACCACGGAAAGAGGAAGCTCCGGCACCTCACCCCCGGTGGGGGCAATCGTCCGGGCGCACCCGCCCCCCGCGACCACGAGGGCGACGAGGGCGATGGCGGCGAGCGGCCTCACCCGGCCCCCAGGGTCTGGAGCTTCTCCTTGAGCCTGTCGCGCTGGTAGCGGAAGGTGTCCGCCTTCTCCCGCTCCTTCGCCACCACCTCCGCCGGAGCCCGCCCGGTGAACCCCTCGTTTCCGAGCTTCGCCTCGGCACCCCGGAGCTGCCCGTCGAGGCGCTCGATCTCGCGGGCGAGCCGCCCCCGCTCCTTCTCCAGGTCCACGAGACCGTCCAGGGGGAGGAAGAGCTCGGTTCCGTTCTGGAGCACCGCGGTGGCTCCCGCACCCCCGGGGGCGGCGGCCTCGAAGGCCACCCCCTGGACCCGGGCGAACTGGTGGAGCCGCCCCGACTCCGCCTCCACGGAGCGCCGGAACTCCCCCGGCGCCCCCACCAGCACGAGGCGAACCGGCGCCCCCTCGCCCACCCCGTACTCCTTCCGGAGGCTCCGCACGGCGGCCACGAGTTCCTGGAGCGCCTCGAAGTCCGCCTCCGCCCCGGGGTCGAACCGCTCCGCATCCCCGGAAGGCCACGCCGCGAGGGACAGGAACTCCGGCCTGGGCTCCGCGCCCTCGCCCTCGGGCCAGGGGATCCGGTCCCAGAGGTGCTCCGTCACGAAGGGCACGAGGGGGTGCAGGAGCCGGAGCGTCCCGTCAAACACGTGCACGAGCACCGCCCGCGCCGCCTCGCGGCTCCCCTCCCCCTCCTCACCCCGAAGGCGCGACTTCACGACCTCCAGGTACCAGTCGGCAAAATCCCCCCAGAAGAAGCGGTGCGCCCGCTCCACCACGTCGTGGAGCCGGAAGCGCTCGAGCCCGTCGGTCATCCCGGCGGCGGCCCGGTGGTAGCGCGACAGGATCCACCGGTCGGCGGTCTCGAGCTCGCCCTCCACCGCCGCGAGCGACCGCACCGGCCCCTCCCCCACCGACATGAGGGTGAAGCGCCCCGCGTTCCAGAGCTTGTTCGCGAAGTTCCGCCCCGGGGCGAAGGCCGCCTCCAGGTCCTCGTGGTCCAGGTGGATGTCGGTCCCCACCCCGCACATGGAGAGCACCGTCCACCGGAGGGCGTCGGCGCCGAAGCGGTCCACCACCTCCAGCGGGTCGATCCCGTTCCCCAGGGACTTGGACATCTTCCGCCCCTTCGCGTCCCGCACCGTCCCGTGCAGGAAGACGTCGGAAAAGGGCGCCTCCCCCTGGAACTCGTACCCGGCCATGATCATCCGGGCCACCCAGAAGAAGAGGATCTCGGGCGCGGTGACGAGGGTGTGCCCCGGGTAGAAGGCCTCGAGGTCGTCGGTCTCCTCGGGCCACCCGAAGACGCTGAAGGGCCAGAGCCACGACGAGAACCAGGTGTCGAGCACGTCGGGGTCCTGCTCGAGGGATGCGGAGCCGCAGGCGGTGCACGCCGCCGGGTCCTCCCGGAGGCACATCACCTCGCCGCAGTCCCCGCAGGTCCACACCGGAATCCGGTGCCCCCACCAGAGCTGCCGGGAAATGCACCAGTCGCGGATGTTCCCCAGCCACTCCTCGTAGGTCTTCGTCCACCGCGCCGGGTGGAAGCGCACCGCTCCGGAACGGGAGGCGGCAAGGGCCGGCTCCGCAAGCGGCTTCATCTTCACGAACCACTGCTCCGAAAGGCGTGGCTCGACCACCGTGTCGCACCGGTAGCAGTGGGGCACGCTGTGCCGGTGCGGCTCCACCCCGGCCACGAGCCCCTTTGCTTCCAGCGCCCGCATCACCGCCTTCCGGGCCTCGAACCGGTCGAGCCCCCGGAACGCCTCCGGGGCGTTCTCGTTCACCTGCGCCCCGGGGGTGAGGACATCGAGCACCGGGAGCCCGGTCCGCTTCGCGATCTCGAAGTCGTTCGGGTCGTGGGCCGGGGTCACCTTCACCATGCCGGTGCCGAACTCCCGGTCCACCCAGGCGTCGGCCACGATGGGGATCGGGCGGTCCGCCAGGGGGAGAAGCACGTGCTTCCCGACGAGCCCCGCGTAGCGCGCGTCGTCCGGGTGCACCGCCACCCCGGTGTCGCCGAGCATCGTCTCGGGGCGCGTCGTGGACACGGTGAGGGCCCACCCGCCGTCGGCGAGCTGCACGATCGCCTCCGCCCCGGCCGCATGCGCCGCCGCAGCCGCAGCCTCGGCATCCCCCGAAAGGGGATACCGGAGGTGGTGGAGCCGCCCGTCGGTCTCGATCCCCTCCGCCTCCTCGTTCGAGAGCGCCGTGCCGCAGCGGGGACACCAGTTGATGATGTACTCGCCCCGGTAGATCAGCCCCTTCTCGTAGAGGCTGACGAAGACCTCGCGCACCGCCCGCGAGAGCTCCGGGTCCAGGGTGAAGCGGGTGCGGTTCCAGTCGCAGCTCGCCCCGATCGCCTTCAGCTGCTCGAGGATCGTCCCTCCGGTCTCGTCCACGAACGCCCAGACGCGCTCGACGAAGGCGTCGCGCCCCAGGTCGAAGCGGGTCACCCCCTCCTCGGCGGAAACCTTCCGCTCGACCACGTTCTGCGTGGCGATCCCGGCGTGGTCGGTCCCGGGCACCCACACCGCCGCGCGCCCGCGCATCCGCTCCCACCGCACGAGCACGTCCTGCACCGTGTTGTTCAGCCCGTGCCCCATGTGGAGCACGGCGGTCACGTTCGGCGGAGGAATCACGATCACGTACGGGTCCTGGCCGCCCTCGAGGACGTCGGAGGCGGAGCGCGAAAAGACGCCGTGGTCCAGGGCGCGTCGGAAGAGGGGACCCTCGATGGACGAGGGGTCGAGGCGCGGAGGAAGGGCTTCGGACACGGGGAGGTGGTCCCGGTGGGGGTTTTTTGGGGGGGGAGATGCAGACGTGGGGGTCCGGGGCCGGGGGGCCGGCGTGGCGGGGGCCCCCGGGCCGCGATCAGGGAACCCGAAAGGTGTTCCGGCGAAAGGCGTCCGTCAATTTCCCCCGCCGCCCGGGCCGGGGCCCCCGGAACCGCCACCGGAACCTCCCCCGCCTCCGCCACCGCTGCCGCCGGAGCCGGAGCCGGAGCCCGACTGTGCCCGGGCCCGCTCCGCATCGAGGCGTTCCCGGATCTCCCGGGCCCGCTCGGCCCAGCTCTGCCGGACCTCGGCGGTGGCGCTGCCGCGAAGGATGTCGCGGACCTCCCAGTCGCGGACCATCATGTCATTGCGCCGGGCCTGGGGCATCTGGAAGGACACGGGAAGGGGGATCGAGAAGTCCCCCAGGTGGAGGCGCCCCGGCGAAAGCCCCCAGCGACGGCCCTGCTCGTCGGTGAAGGTCCAGTCGGTGGCCTCGCCCGAGAGGGCCACCGCCACCGCCACCGAGTCGTTCCAGTCGCGGATCATGGCCCTGAGGAGGAGCTCGGCCCGTTCCTCGTCGGTGAGGTCGGCGTAGTCCCGGGAAAGAGGCGCCCAGAGCCGGGGGTCCCCCATCTGCGGCTGGAGGCGCTCCCACGCCGTCCTGGGATCCGGGTCGTCGGCCTGCGCCTGGGCCCCGGTGCCGGGCCGGGGGATCTCCGGGGGTGCGGGGATCGGCACGGCGAGGGGTGCCTCCTCCTCCATCGGGTCCGGGAGGTCCACAACGATCTCGGGCGGGGTGGTGACCTCGGTGGGCTCCGGGTCGTCCGGGACCTCCTGGAAGGTCACGATCTCGATCCCCACGAGCTCCGGGTCATCCGGGTCCGAGGGGGGCGACATGCGCATTTCGGGCATCCGGTCCAGGAGCCCGGGGTAGGCCAGCACAAGCAGGATGTGCACGAGGACCGACACCCCGATCCCGACCCGGATCGCAGTGCGGTCGAGCCGGCGGGTGCGGCTCCGGCCCGCGGACTCGGCGGCGTCGGGAGGCGGGGACGGGTCGGTGGCCATGGAGGGTGGTAACCCCCCGCCCGGGGGCAGTTCCGACGCGCTTCCCGGAAGTGCCGGCGGCGGAGTCAGGGCGCGCCCGCGGCGCGAACCGGGTTCGCGACCTCGCCCACCCCGGGGATCCGGACCACCACCTGGTCTCCGGCGGAGAGGGGGCCCACCCCCTCGGGGGTGCCGGTGGCCAGGATGTCGCCGGGCTCCAGCGTCATGACCCCCGAGATCCAGGACACGAGTTCGGGCACAGGAAAGGCCAGGTCGTCCATGGAGCCCGCCTGCCGGAGGACCCCGTTCACGAGGGTCTCGACCCGGAGGCGCCCAGGGTCGAGTCCGGCCTCCTTGACAATGTCAAGGGCAACGGGGGTGCCCGCCGGCGCGAAGGTGTCGAACCCCTTGGCCCGGGTCCACTGGCCGTCGGTGCGCTGGAGGTCCCGGGCCGTCACGTCGTTCAGCGGGAGGACGTGGGAGAGGACGCTCCACGCCTCGGACGGGGCGACGCGGCGGGCCCTCCGCCCCACCACGAAGGCGATCTCGCCCTCGAAGTCCACCCGCCCGGACTCCGGGGGAAGGACGATGGCGTCGCCCGGGCCCACGAGAGCCGACGGGGGCTTCAGGAAGAAGAGGGGCTCGGCGGGAACCTCGTGTCCGAGTTCCCGGGCGTGGGCCAGGTAGTTTCGTCCCACGCAGAGGATCTTCGTGGGGCGCGGCGGCGCCCCGCCGGGAGGGGGGATCATGGGAGTCCGCGGGGCCGGGGCCGGGGGGGTCCGGCGCCCGCGTGCCGCCTACGGCTTCCTGGGGCCGGTGGGGCGGTACCGGATCGTCCCGACGATGGCCACGGTGGCCGCGCCCGCGTACCCGAGAAGGATCACCGTCCACCAGAAGACCACGTCGGGCTGATCGGCGGCGGCTCCGGCGCTCCGGGCCCCGAAGGCCATCAGGGCGAAGACGATCCAGACGGCTCCGACGACGAATCCGAAGATGCGGGACATGGCGGGGTCCTGGCGGGGTTCGGTGGCAGGCGGTGGAGCCCGCGCACGCGTGCGCGCGGCGGGCCCGGACGCCTCAATCTACCGCGCCCTCGCCTCCGGGCAACCCGCCCCCGCCTTCGTGGAACTCCCGGATCCGCTCCGCCACCTCGCTCCACGGCGCCCGCATGGGAGGAAGGCCAGGAAGTGCACCCAGGAGGCGACGCCCGTACCGGGCGGTGAGGATCCGCCGGTCCAGGAGAAGCACCACCCCCCGGTCGCTCCGGGCCCGGATGAGCCGGCCGAACCCCTGCCGGAGGCGGAGCGCCGCCAGGGGGAGCTGGTAGTGCGAGAACCCGCTCATTCCCCGGGCCTCCAGTGCCTCGGTCCGCGCCTGGGTAATGGGCTCGGTGGGCACCCGGAAGGGAATCTTCTGGAGGACGAGGCCCCGGAGAGGCTCGCCGGGCACGTCCACCCCCTCCCAGAACGACGAGGTGCCGAGGAGGATCCCCCGCCCCGACCGGGTGAACTCCCGGAGCATCCGGTGCCGCGACCCCTCGCCGTGCACCCAGAGGGGAAAGCGCGCCTCCACCCCGCCGGCCCGGAGGAGGTTCGCGGTGGCCCGGAGCGCCCGGTACGAGGTGAAGAGCACGAAGACCCCGCCCCCGGAGAGCTCGGCGAACTCCCGGGTCACCCGGGCCGTGGCCTCCTGGAAGGCCCGCCAGTCGCCCTGGTCCGGAAGGTCGGTGGGGACGGCGAAGAGGGCCTGCCGCGCGTAGTCGAAGGGAGACGGCACCTGCGCCTCCACGACGGGAAACGGGAGCTCCGCTCCGGCCCCCCTTCGGGGCGCGGACCCCACCTCGACCCCACCCTCGAACGCGGCCGCGGGGTCGTGGAGGGCCAACGCCCCCTGGAATTCCGCCTCGTGTGCATCCTCCCCTGGATCCTTCGGAGGGACGAGCCCGAGGCGCTCGCGCAGGAACCGGAACCCCGAGCTGCCCGTGGTGAGGGTGGCCGAGGTGAGGACCGCCGTGTCCACCTGCTCGAAGAGGGCCTCGCGGAGGAGCTCGCCCGGCTCCACCGGGGCCGCGGCCAGGCGCACGTTCCGGAAGGCCTCGCCCCCCCTGCCCCGCCCCTCGATCCAGCGCACGAAGCGGGTCCCGCTGTCGCCCGGGGCGAGCACGGTGCCGAGCGCCCCTACCGCCGACTCGAGGCGGCGCTCCACCGCCCGCAGGTCCAGCACCCGGTCCTCCATCCGCTCCTCCCGGGCCGGGTCCTCCTCGAGACGCGCCCGGAGCTCGCCCACCTCGCGGCGGATCCGGTCGAAGGCGGCGACGAGGGCGTCGAGGGACTCGAGGGTGGCCTCGTCGTCGGTGGGGTCGCGGGGGTCGCCCCGGCCGAGGCGAAGGGGCTCCTCCTCCTCGCCCGGGACCCGGGGCTCCAGGAGGTCGAAGAAGCGGCCGAGGGCCTCGCGCCCGCGGAGCACCTCGGGGCGGATCCGCTCGCCCACCCGGCGGAGGAGCGAGGAGGCCTCGGGGTCCGTGGGGGCCTCGCCCTTCAGGCGTTCCTCCACCGCCGCGAGCACCCCCTTCCCGTTCCGGTCGAGGCGCGCGAGGAGGCGGTAGAGCCCGAGGCGGGTGGCCTCGGCGCCCAGGTGCGAGGTGGCGGCGTCCTCCACGTTGTGGGCCTCGTCCAGGATCACGTGGCGGTACGGGGGGAGGACCGCGGTCATGGCCCAGTTGTCGGCGGCGCGGCGGAGCGACAGGTCGCTGAAGAGGAGGGCGTGGTTCACCACCAGGAGGTCGGCGGCGGCGGCGCGGCGGCGGGCGCGCTGGTAGAAGCAGCGCTGGAAGTGGGGGCAGCGGGCCTTGAGGCAGATGTCGCCGTCGGAGCGCACCTCCTCCCAGACCTCGTCGGAGGGGGGGGCGGAGAGGTCCGAGAGCGACCCGTCCTCGGTGGCGGCGACCCAGGCGCGGAGGGCGTCGAGCTCGGCGCTCCGGTCGTCCTCGAAGAGCGTCGGGGCGGACTGGGCGGCGAGAAGGAGGCGGCGGATCGAGACGTAGTTCCCCCGCCCCTTCACGAGGGCCCAGCGGAGGTCCTCGCCCAGGATCCCTTCCAGGAGGGGGAGGTCCTTCCCCACGAGCTGCTCCTGGAGGTTGATCGTGTTCGTGGAGATCACCGTGCGCTCGCCGTTCCGGAGCGCCCAGAGGGCGGCGGGAAGGAGGTAGGCGAGGGACTTTCCCGTGCCCGTCCCCGCCTCCACGACCGCCACCCCCTTCTCGTTGTAGCGCTCGGCCACGAGGCGGGCCATTTCCCGCTGCCCGGGGCGGTCCTCGTACCCGGTGTGGGCGCCGGCGAGGCCGCCGCCGGGGGCCAGGAAGCCGTCTACCTCGTGGGGGGTCAGTGGCTGCCGCACCCGGGGCTGGGGAGGCTCCACCACCACGTAGAGCCCCTCGGCCCGGTTGTCGGTAATGGCGGTCCCGAGGCCGTTCTCGTAGACCCGGGCGGCGAGCTCGAGATCGGCCTCCGAGGGCTCGAGGACCCCGGACGGGTGGTTGTGGAGGAGGATCTCTCCGGCCTCCGCATCCTTCGCGGCGACCAGGACCGCGCTCCGGTTTCCCCGGGCCACGGCGCGCGGGTTCCGGATGATGCGGTCGGGGTCGACGGCGGCGAGGAAGCAGACCTCGCGCCCCCCGGCACGCTCGATCTCGGCGCGGACGCGGGCCGCCGCCTCCGGGTCCAGGCGGAGCGGGGCGGTGGAGGCGGCGGGTTTCGAGGTGCGGATCACCGTGGGCGGCCGGGGCTGGGGGGCCCGCCCTCAGGTCGTGAGGGGCCGGGGTCGTGCGGCCGGAAAGAGGATGTTGTTCAGGATCAGCCGGTACCCCGGGGAGTTCGGGTGGAGCTCCAGGTTCGTGGGGCGGTCGCCCACCTGGTGCTCGGGGTCCTCGGGGTCGTGCCCCCCGTAGAAGGTCCAGGTCCCCTCGCCGGCGGTCCCGTGCACGTACTTGATCCGGCCTCCCTCCCGGGCCAGGATCGTGGAGCCGGGCTTGAGGCGCTCCTCCCGGAAGGCGGTGGTGAGGCCGTAGAAGTCGGGGATCACCCCTTCGTGGTTCTGGACGAGCATGGCCGCCACCGGGTCCACCCGGGCGCTGAAGCGGAAGAGGGCAAAGGCCCCGAGTGGGATGCGCCGCGGGGTGTTCACCTGGTGGGTGTCGATGTCGGAGAAGGCGTTCACCGAGGCCGACACCTCGACCTGCGCCCCCTGGAAGGCAATGGCCCGGCTCCAGTCCATGCGGGCCGACGCGTCGGGATCCGGGGGGCGGCCGTTCGCGTAGGCGGCGGTGATGTCGGTGGCGTGGCTCGCGAGCGCCAGGTCCAGCGTCTCGGTGGCGGAGCACATGGCGAAGAGGAAGCCGCCACCCACCACGAAGGAGCGGATCTCCTCGGCCACGGCGCGCTTCAGCGCCGGGACGTCGGCAAAGCCGAAGCGGTCGGCCATGCGCTCGTTCCGGGACACCTCCTCCCGGAGCCAGGGGGTGGCCGCAAACGACATGTAGAACTTGGAGTACTGCCCGGTGAAGTCCTCGTGGTGGAGGTGGAGCCAGTCGTAGTCCCCGAGGCGGCCTTCCAGGACCTCCGCATCCCAGACCTGCTCGTAGGGGATCCCGGCGTACTCGAGGACGAGCGTCACCGCGTCGGCCCAGGGGGGCGAGGCCGGGGGGGCGTACACGGCGATCCGGGGCGCCGACTCGAGGAGGACCGCCTCCCGGTCGCCCTCGGCCATGGTGGCCCGGATGCGGGCCAGGGCGGCGCCGTCCAGGGGCTCGACCCGGATCCCGCTCCGGGCGGCCTCCTCCCGGACCCACTCCCGGTCGGGAAGGAGGAAGGCCCCGTCGCGGTGGTTCAGGAGCCACTCGGCCTCGCCGCCCCGCTCGAGGACCCGGTAGGTGAGCCCGTAGGCCTTCAGGTGGTTCGTCTGCCCCCGGTCCATGGGGACGAGGAGGTGCTGACCCTGTCCCTCGGTGGGGGCCAGGACGAGGGCCAGGGCCAGGGCCAGGAGGAGGGCCGAGGCAGGGGCGCGCCTCGGCCGGGGCGTTCGGAGGTCGTTCATCGGGGTGCGGATCCGGGTGCCTCGCCCTCGCTCCGGAGGCGCCGGGCTTCGGGGGCGAGGGGGTGTTCGGGTCGGGCGAGGAGAAAGGCGTCGAGGAGGGCGAGGGCCTCGTCCCGACGCGCCGGGGTGGCCAGGAGTGCCCGCGCCACCGCCACCGTGGCCTCGGGGGCCTCCGGAGTCTCGGGGTGATCGGTCCGGATCCGTTCGCGGAGCACGAGGGCCCGGGGCGCGTCGGTCCCCTCCACGAGGTGGGCGGCAAGGGAGAGGAGGGCGGCGGCACCCGGAGCCCCCGTGCCCCCGGCGAGGCCCGCGAGGGTGTCCGAACCCCGGCGCCGGGAGGCCGGGTCCGGCCTTCCCCCGGCGTCGGCCACGACGAGGGCGCGCCCCGCCTCCACGGCGAGGGCCCCGGGAAGCCGGTCAAGCGCCTCGACCAGTCGAAGCCAGGGCTCGCTCCGGGCCCCTTCCAGGGTGCGGATCCACCCCAGGAGCTCGAGGGTGGCGGCGGTCCGCGTCTCGGGCGACGCGAGCCGCTCCAGGTGGGCGAGGGGGCCCGTGGCCTGGGCCACGCCCGGGTCCGGGGCTCCCGCCAGCGCCCCGAGGGCGAGGAGGGCGGCGGCAAGGACGCCTGCCGGGGTGCGGTTCCGGGCCATCACCTCCCCCCCTCCCGGCGGAGCCGCTCGAAGTAGTCGAGGACGAGGCGCCGTTCCCCGGGGGTGAGCCCGGCCAGGGCCTCCTCGGAGGGAAGGAGGACACGGCTCCCCCGGAGGAGTCCGTCGGGAATGGGGGCCACCACCGGGCGGTCCAGGACCGGCCCCGCGGGGCGCCCCCGGCGCTCCTCGGTGGGCCCGTCGCGCTCGAGGGTACGCCCGGCGTCGAGCATCCGGTCGAGGAGCCGGTCCTGGCGCTCCCGGAGCTCCGCCGACGGCCGCTCGCCGGCTTCGAGCCCGGCGAGCTCCCGGGCCAGTTCCCGGGCCTCGCGGGCCAGATCCTCGAGGTTCCCGGGAATCCGCTCGTTGCCAGGGAGGCGGGAGAGGTCCCCGAGTCCTGCGGCCACCTCCTCCTGGCGGCCGGAGAGCTCCCCGGCATCACCCGTGGCGCCGGGTGTCGTGGTCGCCCCGCCCGTGGGATCCCCTCCGCCCGGAATCTCGCCCGAGTCCTGGTTCAGCGCCTGCTGCTGCTGGGCCAGCTCCTCCAGCGCCTCGGCGAGGGAGCGCTCGGCAGCCTCCCCACCCCCCGATTCACCCCCGCGTGCGGCGAGCTCCAGCGCCGCCACCGCCGCCGCCCGGAGCCCTCCCCGGAGATCGGACGCCGCGTCCGCGCCTCCTCCGGCCGCCACCCGCTCGGCGGCCCGGAGTGCCGAGCCCAGGCGCACGGAAAGCTCCCGCCCCGCGTCGCCGAGAAGGGAGAGCACCCCCCCGGCATCGCGGGCCAGGAGGGTCACCCCGTTCACGAGGGCGGGTCCGGCGGAGTCCTCCGGGAGGGCCGAAAGGGAAAGGGCCCCCCGGGCGATCCCCTGGAGCTCCTCCCGAATCCGGGCTTCCCGGGCCTCCGCCATTTCGGCGCCGGCCTCGTCGAGGGCGTCTCGGGCCCGCTCCGTGGCCTCGGCGGCGGCTTCGGCGGCTGCATCGGCCGCAGCATCGCCCCCGGCGCCCCCGGCGGCCGGGTCCGGGTCACCACGCGGCGGGTCACCCCCGGCCGGATCCCCTCCCGCCCGGGCCATCTGGGACCGGGCCTCGTCGAGGGCTCCCCGGGCCCGCTCCAGCGCCTCGGTCACCCCCCCGTCGGGGGTGCGGGGCGCCGCCCCGTCCCCGCGGCGCTCGGCCTCCAGACGGTCCAGCGCCTCGGATGCCTGCTCGGCGCGGCGCAGGAGCTCTTCCTGCCGGGCCGCGAGGGCCGAGTCGGGGGTCCCCGCCGCCGAGTCCCCGCGGGCACGCCGCTCCTCGGCGAGGGCGCGCTGGTCCCGGGCCAGGCTCGACGCCTCCTCCCGGAGCCCGTCGAGGCCGCTCCGGAGCGCCGCGTCGCGGGCCTCCTCGCGGAGGGTCTCCATGCGCTCCTGGAGGGCGCGGCTCCGCTCCTCCGCCTGTTCCAGGAGGGAGGCGAGCTCGGCCTCGGAGAAGGTCGACGGGACCGCCGCCGCCTCCTCGAGGCGCTCGAGGGCGCGCCCGAGCTCCGCCCGGGCCTCTGCGCCGTGGGCCGACTCGAAGGCCCGGTCGAGCTGGTCCAGGAGGCGCCGAAGGTCGCCGGAGGCGCCCCCACCCTGCCCCGGGTCCCGGCCGAGCGCCTCGCTCCCCCGGGCGAGGGACTCCCGGAGCGCGTCCATCCGGGCCCGGAGCTCGGCCTCGCCCTGGAGCGCCCGTTCCAGCGCCTCAGCCCGGGCAATGTCGGCCGGGGTCTCCGCCGCCCCGTCTCCGGACCCTGCTCCCGCCGCCACCTGCTCCCGGCGGAGCTCCTGGATCCGGGCCTCGAGTTCGGCGGCCCCGTCGGCCATCTCTCCCACGGCTCCCGCCGCCTCCTCCACCCGCGCCCGCGCCTCGCGACGGGCCTCGGCCCCCTCGGGAAGGCGGAACTCCAGGGTCTCGGACATGCCCACCCCCGGTCCCACCCCCCGGTCCGCCGCCACCGCACGAACCCGGATCCGCGCCCCGGCGGGAAGCGCGCCCGTTCCCGGGTCCAGGCGGGTCAGGAGCACGACCTCGGTCCGCCCCTCGGCGTCCGTCCGCTCCACGAGTCGTCGGGGCGCCCCCTCGGCCGCGAAGACCTCGACCTGGAGCTCCACCCAGTCGAGTCCCCAGTCGTCTTCGGCCACCACCCGGAGCACCAGGTCGCCCGGGGGGAGGACCCCGCTCCCGTCGGGCACGTGCGGCGCGGCCAGGTGCACCTGGGGGGGAAGGTCGGGAAGGAGCTCCACCTCGAAGGAGGGCGGAAGTCGGTGCCCCGCCGGGAACTCCCCCCGGGCCTCCCAGTTCACCCGCCCGGACCGGGCCGGCACCCACCGCCCCGAGAAGTCCGCGCCCTCCACCCCGAGCGCCGCGAGCTCACCGCCCTCGTCGGCATCCACCAGGGCAAGCCGCTCCGCTACCCCGTAGATCCGCCCGCTCAAGAGGAGCTCCGTTCCCGCCGGAAGCTCCAGGGCCTCGGGCGGATGCTCCCGCCGCTCGGGCGGAAGCCCGGTCCACGGCGGAAAGCGGAGCTCGAGCACGAAGCGCTCGAGGAGGAGGGGATCGAGGGGGGTGAGGAGGAACTCGGGGGTCACGCTTCCGTCGTCTCCCTCGACCCGGTAGCGCGTCGGGCTCGTGACCGCCCCGCTCCACACCCCCTCCGCCGCCTCCGCCCCCGGCACCTCGATCCGCCGGGGGACCGCCCCGGGGCTCTCCAGGTGTACCACCACGCTTCCCCGCCCCGGTGCCTCCACCCGGATCAGGACCGAGTCCCCCCGGGGCACGGAAAGGTCGCCGGGCTCGACCTCCATGGGCGGGAGGGGCGCCGGGTTCAGGATCGCCACCGGCCGCACGAGCCCGCCCCACGCCGACGCACTCCGGTCCGGCGCCACGAGGAGGAGGAGGAGGACCACGAGGGCCACCCCGCCCGCAACCCCGGCACCGAGCCGGAAGAGGCGCCGGGACTCCACCGCCGCCCGCCCCGAGAGCCGCTCGGGCGGAAGGGAGAGCGACGGCGCGAGTCGCGCCCGCCCGCTCGCCACGAGCCCCGCCGAGGTCCCCCCGGGAGGCCCGCCGCCGCCCCCCGGCGCCGACGCGTCGTCCAGCTCGAGCTGGGCCCGGAGCCTCCCCTCGGGAAGCCCCGCCGCCTCCTCCATCCGGCGCACGAGGGACTCCTCTTCGGTCACGCGCCCGAGGCGGAGGAGGATCCACCCGGCAGCGGCCACCCCCCCCACCCCCGCGACAAGCACCAGGAGGAGGGGCCCCACGGACCCGGGCCTCCAACCTCCGGCCCCGGCCATCACGAACCCCACGGGCAGCGCCGCAGCCGCCACCCCGACCCCCAGGAGGAGCGCCCCGCCTCCGCCCCGCCGCCTCAGGTACCGCCGGCACGCCTCGAGGGCCGCCCGTACCGTGGGGCCCGCACTCTCCGGCACGCCCAGCGGGGTCACGGAGCCCTCCGGGTGAGCGCGTACACGAAGAGGTTCACACCCATGCGGAGCGCCGCCGCCCGAAGCTCTGCGGGGATCGCGTGAACCTCCGCATCCTCCCAGCCGTTTCCGAGGTCCGTCTCGTGGCTGTAGAACACGGCGAGTCGCCCTTCGAGGAAGATTCCGTACCCTCCCGGGGGCTCTCCGTCGTGCTCGTGGATCTTCGGGAGCCCCTCCGGAAAGTCATGGACGATCCGGTACACCGGGTGCTCCGGGGGAACCGCCACGAGCTCCCGGTCCGGAAAGAGAAGCCCGATCTCGCGCCGGAACGCCGTGTCCATTCCGTAGTTGTCGTCGGCGTGGAGGAACCCCCCGTCCTCGAGCCAACGGCGGAGCGCCACCCGCTCTTCCGGGGTGAACACCACCTCGCCGTGCCCGGTCATGTGCACGAACGAGAGCTCGGCCAGCCCCGGATCGAGAGGACCCACCACGATCTCCCGCTCCGCCACGTCGAAGCCCGTCTGCTCCCGGATCGCCCGGAGGAGGTTCGGCAGCGACGAGGGGTTCGCATACCAGTCCCCGCCGCCGCCATACCGGAGTCTTCCCACGGTGAGGATGCCCGGGTTCGTGCCGGGGTCAGGCGCCCCGACCCGGGCGTGCGCTTCCCCGGCGCGCTCCACCGGCACCCCCGGGGCCGCCTCCACCGGAGCCGTCGGGCCCGGCACCGCTCCCGCCACCGCGCACGCGGCGACGAGGATCCCGAGGGCGGCGGCACGAATCATGGGCGGGCAAGCTCCTGGAGAAGGGCGTAGACCCGGTTCCGGGGGAGCCCCAGCCGGCGCGCCACTTCCCGGGCCGCCCGGCTCGGAGGCAGTCCCTCGTCGAGGAGGGCGCGCCCGAGGGCCCGGACCGCGGCGTCGTCCACCGCTTCCGCATCCACCGCTTCGGACGCGGAGGGTGCGAGGACGAGGGTGACTTCGCCGCGTGGGGGGTCTTCCGCGTAATAGTGCGCCAGCTCCTGAACGGTTCCCCTCCGGACCTCCTCGTGGAGTTTCGTGAGCTCCCGGGCCACGGCCCCCACCCGGGCTCCGTCGCCCCCCGCGGCGAGCTCGGCCAGGAGGGAGGCGGTCCGCTCCGGCGACTCGAAGAGGACCACCGTTTCGCGGGCCTCCCGCACCCGTTCGAGGAAGGCCGCGCGCTCCCGCCCCTTCCGGGGGGAGAAGCCCAGGAAGAGGAAGGGGACCGCCGGAAGCCCCGAGGCCACGAGGGCCGCCATCACCGCCGACGGACCCGGAACGGGGACCACCGTGTGGCCGGCCTCCCGGACCCGCTCCACGAGGCGCTCGCCAGGGTCCGAGACCAGGGGAGTCCCGGCGTCGGAGACGAGGGCCAGGGTGTCGCCGGCGCCCAGGCGCTCCAGGACCATCCGCTCGCGCTCGCGCTCGTTGTGGCGGTGCAGCGAGATCATCGGCGTCGTCGCCCCCACGTGGCGAAGCAGGGTGGCGGTCCGGCGCGTGTCCTCCACGAGGAGGGCGTCCACCTCGGAGAGGATGCGGCCGGCCCGGACCGTCAGGTCATCCAGGTTCCCGATCGGGGTGCTCACGACGTAGAGAATGCCGGGGGTCATGGGGCTCGAACATAGCGATCGGGGACGGAAAGGGAGAGGGGGCACCGGACCCCGGGTCCGATGCCCCCTCTCCGGGGCCTGACAGGTGATCCGGAAGGGATCAGAGGTGGTGCTGGATGCGCTGCTCGAGCACCGCCTTCGGAACCGCCCCCACCACCGTGTCCACCTGCTTTCCATCCTTGAAGAAGAGAATCGCGGGAATCGAACGCACGCCGAAGCGGGCGGTGGTCCGGGGGTTCGAGTCCACGTCGAGCTTGGCCACGGTCACCCCCCTGTCGGCGTACTCGCCGGCAAGCTGGTCCACGATCGGGCCCACCATCCGGCAGGGTCCGCACCAGGCCGCCCAGAAGTCCACGAGGGCGAGCCCCTTGGACTGCTCGATCTCGGAGGCGAAGGTGTCGTCGGTGACCTGCAGGGTCGCGGTGTCGGACATCGGGTTCTCCTTGTGCTGTGTGGCCGCAGCGCGGCCGGTTTCGCCGGTCATTCCGGCGTGCTATGGTTCGGCCCCCATCCGGGAATCCCTTTCCCTTCGGAGGTCGTCTTCGTCATGTCCCCTCGTCCCCTCGACCACGTGGCGGTGGCCGTGGAGTCCATCGCTCGAGCCCGCGCCCTCTTCGAACGCATGACCGGCGGCCCCGGTTCCCCGGTGGAGGAGCTCCCCCACCAGGGGGTCAACGTGGCCTTCTTCGGCCAGCTCGAACTCATCGAGCCCCGGGACGCGGAGTCGGGCGTGGCCCGGTTCCTGGCCCGTCGCGGCCCGGGAATCCACCACGTGGCGTGGCGCGTTCCGGACCTGGAGGCGGAGCTTCGCCGGCTGGAGGCGGAAGGGTACGAGCTCATCGACCGCACGCCCCGACCCGGCGCCGGAGGGCACCGGGTCGCCTTCCTTCACCCCCGAAGCACCGGGGGGATCCTCGTGGAGCTCGTGGAAGCCAGCGACGCTACTCCTCACCCTGGGTGATCTGGTTGAGCCCGATCTGCTCCACGAACCACCGGCCGTCGCGGGCCTGGACCACCACGAAGGGGACGTCGGGGTAGCGGTCGCGCCCCCGGTCCAGGTCCACCCCGATGCGGATCGTCGGGCGCTGCCGCCCCGGCACCTGGGACTCGCTCCGGATCCGGTAGGTGTCGTGGCGGAGCACGAGGGCGATCACGTTCATGCGGAGCTCGATCTCCTGCCAGGTCACGCACCGGTCCGACACCCGGATCCAGCTCCCCATGCGCCGGAACGCACAGCTGAAGGTGTTTCCGGTCTCGTCGGCCACGGGCCCCGACGCGGTCCCGAAAATGTAGGCCATGGCCCCCAGGTCCCCGGTGTTCGACGCCTGGAGGAAGCGCTCCACCGAGACCATGGGCTGACCCCCCGCCATGCGGGGCGTCGGGGGCCCGGAGGAGGCGCACCCCGCGGTCCCCGCCAGGAGGGCCGCCGCAAGGACGAGGGCGGGAACTGCGCGAGTGCGCGGAGCGGACTGCAACGGGTGCGGCATGAAGGACTCCGGGTCCGTGCGGGGGTTCCGGGACCGGCGCGGCCCCCGGGGGGGGCCCCCCCCGCCCCCGGAGGCTAGAGACGGGGAGAGGAGCCGTCAAGCGCCCTCCACCTGGAACCCCACCTCGCCCCCCGGGACGGAGGGCGGCGTGATCCGGATCCGGGTCCCTTCCTCCACCTCGGCTTCCAGGAGGAGCATCGCCAGCGGGTTCTGGATCCGGTTCTGGATGACCCGCTTGAGGGGGCGGGCGCCGAACACCGGATCGTACCCCTCGGCGGCCAGGAGCTCCTTGACCGCGTCGTCCACCTCGAGGGTCACGCCCAGCTCGGCGGCGAGCCCCTCGACCCGGGCGAGCTGGAGGTCCACGATCCGGCGCAGGTCCTCTCTCCGGAGCGGGTGGAAGACCACCACGTCGTCGACCCGGTTCAGGAACTCGGGGCGGAAGTGGTGGTGGAGCTCCCGCTGGACCCGGGCCTCCACCTCGCTCCATCCTTCGCTTTCCAGCGCCTCGGGACCCGCTTCCAGGATGTGCTGGCTCCCGATGTTCGAGGTCATGATGATGACCGCGTTCCGGAAGTCGACGGTTCGCCCCTGGGCGTCGGTGAGGCGCCCGTCGTCCAGGATCTGGAGGAGGAGATTGAACACCTCGGGGTGAGCCTTCTCGATCTCGTCGAAGAGGATCACCGCGTGGGGCCTTCGCCTGACCGCTTCGGTAAGCTGGCCTCCCTCCTCGTATCCCACGTAGCCCGGCGGGGCGCCGATGAGCCGCGCCACGGCGTGCTTTTCCATGTACTCCGACATGTCGATGCGGACCATGGCCCGCTCGTCGTCGAAGAGGAACTCGGAGAGGGCCCGGGCCGTCTCGGTCTTTCCGACCCCGGTGGGCCCGAGGAAGATGAAGGACCCCACCGGGCGGTTCGGGTCCTGGAGCCCGGCCCTGGCCCGGCGCACCGCGTTCGCCACCGCCCCGAGGGCCTCGTTCTGCCCCACGACCCGCTCACCCAGGTGCTCGTCCAGGTGGGTGAGACGCGCCCGCTCCGACTCGAGGAGGCGGGAAACCGGGATCCCGGTCCACTCCCCCACGACCTCGGCAATGTCGTCGGCCCCCACCTCCTCCTTCAGGTACTTCCCCTCGGCCTGGAGCTCGGCGAGGCGGGCCTCGGCGGCCACCACCTCCTGCTGCCGGCGCGGGATCTCTCCGTACTGGAGTTCGGCGGCCCGCTCGAGGTCGCCCTGCCGGGTGGCGCGCTCAGCCTCGGAGCGGAGCTCGTCGATCCGCTCCTTCAGCTGCTGCAGGTGGGTGATGGCGTCCTTCTCGGACTGCCATTCGGCCTTCATCCCCGAGGCCTTCTCCCGGAGCTCGGCGAGCTCCGACTCGATGGCCTCGCGCCGCTCGGTGGCGGAGCGCTCCGTCTCACGTTCCAGCGCCCGGCGTTCGATCTCGAGCTGGGTGATCCGCCGCTCCACCTCGTCGATCTCCTGCGGAAGGGAATCGATCTCGATCCGGAGCCGGCTCGCCGCCTCGTCGATGAGATCGATGGCCTTGTCCGGAAGGAAGCGCCCGCCGATGTAGCGGTCCGAGAGCCGGGCCGCAGCCACGAGCGCCTCGTCGCGGATCCGGACCCCGTGGTGCACCTCGTAGCGCTCCTTGAGCCCCCGGAGGATCGCGATGGCCGCCTCCACCGAGGGGGGCGCCACGAAGACCGGCTGGAAGCGCCGCTCGAGCGCCGGGTCCTTCTCCACGTGCTTCCGGTACTCGTCCAGGGTCGTGGCCCCCACGAGACGGAGCTCCCCCCGGGCCAGCATGGGCTTCAGCATGTTTCCGGCATCGACGGCCCCTTCGGCGGCCCCGGCCCCCACGATCGTGTGGAGCTCGTCGATGAAGACCACGTAGCGCCCCTCGGACTCGGTGATCTCCTTGAGCACCGCCTTCATCCGCTCCTCGAACTCGCCGCGGTACTTGGCACCGGCAAGCATCGAGGAAATGTCGAGGGCCACGAGGGCCTTGTTCGCGAGCGACGACGGGACGTCGCCCTCCACGATCCGCTGGGCGAGCCCCTCCACGATGGCGGTCTTCCCCACCCCGGGCTCGCCGATCAGGACCGGGTTGTTCTTGGTCCGACGCCCCAGGACCTTGATGACCCGGCGGACCTCCTCGTCGCGGCCGATCACCGGGTCGAGCTTTCCCTGCCGGGCGAGCTCGGTGAGGTCGCGGGAGTAGCGCTTGAGCGCCTCGAACTTCTCCTCCGGGTTCGGGTCGGTGACCTTGTGCGGCCCCCGGACCTGCCCGAGCGCCTCCAGGATCACCTTGGGCCCCGCCCCCGCCTCGGCGAGGAGGCGCCCGGCGTCGTCCTTCTCGAAGGAGAGTCCCACGAGGAGGTGCTCCGTCGAGATGTACCGGTCCCCGAGCTCCCGGGCGATCCGCTCCGCCTCGGTGAGCGCCTTCCGGAGGTCGCGGGACGGCTGGGGATCGCTTCCCCCCTCTACCCGGCCGTAGCGCCCGAGGGCGTCCTGGACACCGGCCTTGAGGGCGTCGGTCCGGACCCCGGCCTTTTCCAGGATCGGCCGGACGATCCCCTCCGACTGGTCCAGGAGGGCGGCCAGGAGGTGCACGCCCCCGAGCTCGGGATGGCCTCCCTCCCGGGCCCGCCGCGCCGCCTCCTGGATCGCCTCCCCCGCCCTGATCGTGTACTGCCGCTCCGCATCCGCCATCGTGTCGCCCTTCTCCGTTCCTGTCATTCTGGCATCCCACCGCCGGGGACGCGCCCACCTCCCCCTCACGGATTCAAGTTCCGGACCACCGGCGCTCAGCCGAGCTCCAGGACCTCCGATACCCCCACCGCCTCCAGGAAGGTCTCGTCGTGGGATGCGACGACGAGGGCCCCGTCCCACCCCCGTAGGAGGGTCTCCAGGGCCTCCACGCTTTCGAGGTCCAGGTGGTTCGTGGGCTCGTCCAGGAGGAGGAGCCCGGGGGTGGGCGCACCCCCGAGCGCGAGGGCCAGGGCGAGGCGCACCCGCTCTCCCTGGCTGAGTGCCTCCACCGCAGTCGAGAGCGCCTCCGCCCCGAAGAGGAGGGCATCCAGGAGCTCCCGGGCCCGGGGCTCGGCCACCCCGGGGTGCGCCTCCCGGAAGGCTCCGAGTACCGTGGTCCCGGTCATGGGCGGCGGAAGCTGGGGAAGGTGCACCACCCGCCCCGGAGGAAGCCCCCGCACCACCTGCCCCGTGTCCGGGCCCCTCGCACCGGCGAGGACCCTGAGGAGGGTCGACTTTCCCGACCCGTTCGGCCCCGCGAGCCCCACCCGCACGGGCCCGGTCCAGCGCCGGTCCAGGGGGCCGAAGAGCCCCCGGACCCCGACCCCGTCGAGCGCCAGTACCTCGCGCCAGGACTCGAGCCCCGAGGGTGCGGGCGCGAAGCGGGGGTGCCGCCTGGGGTGGTGGGCCTCGAGGGCCTCCCGGACCCGGGCCCCGGCCTCCTCCACCGCCTCGGCGTTCCGGGACCGGAGCCGACCGGTGGTCGCCTCCGCCTGCCGCGCCCGGGCGCCGAGGAGGATCTTCGGGAGGTTCGCCGTTCGCGCCCCCCGGGCCCCGGCGGCGCTTCGGCGGGCCTGGCGCTCGCCCTTCCGGGCCGCCTCGCGGCGGGTGCGGTCGCGCTCGAGGCGGGCCCGCTCGAGCGCCGCCTCGGTGGACCGTTCCCGGGTCTCCCGGGCCTCGAGCCAGGCGTCGAGCCCGCCGGTCACGAGATGGGGGTCGGGCCCCGCCCCGAGCTCCAGCACCCGGTGGGCCCGGGCCAGGATCCCCCGGTCGTGGGTCACGACCACGACCCCGCCCGGGTGGGCGGAGAGGCGCTCGCCCACCCACCTCCGGGTGGCCCGGTCCAGGTGGTTCGTGGGTTCGTCCAGGAGGAGAACCCGGGCCGGATTTTCGGATAGCCCGACCAGCGCGAGGCGGGTGATTTCGCCCCCGCTGAGCCGGGACACCGGGACTTCCGGTCCCAGGGTCGGGAGCCCGGC
>JBJHCE010000024.1:0-25900 GCA_050485865.1 Gemmatimonadales bacterium
CACCGGCCTCCGGAGCCGCGTCCGCACCTCGTCCTCACCCTTCCTCCCCGGCCCGTTTCCACCGCGTGCCCCCGGCCCCGTCCTCGAGGACGATCCCCCGCCCGGCCAGGGCGTCGCGGATCCGGTCCGCCTCCGCCCAGTCCCGTTCCGCCCGCGCCCGGGCCCGCTCGGCGATCCGCTCCTCCACCCACCGGGCCAGGTCGTCGTCCACCGCGCGTCCCCGGCGTCCCACCTCGAGGAGCCCGAGCACCGAGTCCATCTCGTCGAGAAGCGCGCCGGCTTCCTCCAGGGCCCCCGCCGGCACGACGCCCCGGTCCAGGGCCCGGTTCGCCTCGTTCACGAAGACGAAGAGCGCCGCCATGGCGCCGGCCACGTTCAGGTCGTCCAGGAGCGCTTCCGAAAACCCCCGCCGGGCGCGCGCCACGGCGTCCGCGAGTTCGTTGGCGGCGGCCCCCTTCGCATCTCCCTCACCTCCCGTTTCTTCCTTCCGGGATGCGGAGAGGCGGGCATCGAAGTCCAGGAGCCGGCCCACCGCCCGCGTCGAGGCGGCGAGCCCGTCCCGGGTGAAGTTGAGCTCGCTCCGGTAGTGGGCCGACAGGAGGAGGTGGCGGACCGCCGCGGGCTCCACCCCCTCGTCCAGGAGCTCCCGGACGGTAACGAAGTTCCCCGCCGACTTGGACATCTTCTCGCCCTCGACCCGGAGGTGCTTCACGTGGAGCCAGTACCGGGCGAAGGGCTTCCCGGTGGCGCCCTCGGACTGGGCGATCTCGTCCTCGTGGTGCGGAAAGACCAGGTCCTCGCCCCCCAGGTGAAGGTCCAGCGTCTCGCCCACCTCGTGGAGCGCCATGACCGAGCACTCCAGGTGCCACCCCGGGCGGCCCCGCCCCCAGGGGGCGTCCCAGGCGGCGCCCACTTCCTCGTCTTCGGGCTTCGAGGCCTTCCAGAGGGCGAAGTCCCGGGCGTCCTCCTTGGCGTACTCGTCGGCGGCGACCCGTTCGCCCTGCCGTGCCTCGTCCAGGTCGCGGCCGGAGAGCTTTCCGTACCCCTCGAAGGAGGAGATGTCGTACCAGACCGAGCCGTCGTCCGTGACGTAGGCATGCCCCCGGTCGAGGAGGGTCTGGACCAGGTCGATCATCCGGTCCACGTAGGCGGTGGCCCGGGGGTAGAGATCCACACGGCGGAGCCCCAGCGCGTCGGACTCGGCGAGGATGGCCTCGGCGAAGGGGGCGGTGTACCCGGCCAGGGTCTGTCCCTGCTCCCGCGCCGCCCGGATCGTCTTGTCGTCCACGTCGGTGAAGTTCATGACGAAGTGGACGTCGAAGCCCAGCCACTCCAGGGTCCTGTGGACCAGGTCGTAGAAGACGAAGGAGCGGAAGTTCCCGATGTGGGCGTGGCCGTAGATCGTCGGGCCGCAGGCGTAGACGCCCACCCGGCCCGGCTCCAGGGGCTCGAAGGGCTCGACGCTGCGGGTGAGGGTGTTGTGGAGGTGAAGGCCCATGGCGCGGTGGGTCCGGGTTTCGGGGCGATGCGCCCGCTCGGGCGGGGGTGCCCCGCGAGCCCCGGAGATTAGGGGAGGAGCCGAAGCTCGTCCACCCTCCAGCCGTTCCCCTCGCGGACGAGCCCCAGGAAGACCACGTGGGCCACCGGGTGCGAGGTACCGGCGACCCGGGTCTGCCAGCGGATCTCGGCGAAGCCCCGGCCGGGGTTCCCCGCCACCGGGGCGGCGCGGACGAGGCGGGCCTCGCCGGGGTCGTAGCCCTTCAGGAAGTCCCGGACCACGGCGGAGGCCTGCCGGGTGGGAAGGGCGCTGCGCTCCGCTCCCTCGAGACGGAGGCGGATCCCCCCCGACGAGAGGAGCCCCACCGCGGCCTCGGCGTTTCCCCGGGCCCAGGCGGTGGCGAAGCGGCCTGCCACCTGCTCGAGCTCGGCCTGGCCGCTCCCCCCCTGGGCGAGGGCCGGAGAGGGGGCGGCGAGCACGATCCCGGGAAGGAGAAGCGAAAGGAGGAGGCGGAGGAGGGCGCGGCGCGTCATGGGGGCCCTCCTGTGGCGGGAACCGTCGCGGGAGCCGTGGCCGCAACCACCGCCTCCTCCACCTCGGCGCGGGCGCGGGCCAGGGCGCGGGCCGGGTCGGTGGCGGCGGTCACGGCGCGCCCGAGGACCAGGTGGCTCGCCCCGGCCCGGGCTGCCGCCGCCGGGGTGGCGACCCGGGTCTGGTCGTGGGCGTCCCCCTCGGCGAAGCGGATCCCCGGGGTCACGACGAGGGCGTCGGGGCCGAGGGCTCCCCGGAGGGCCCGGGCCTCCCGGGGCGAGGAGACGACGCCGTGGACCCCGGCCCCCCGGGCGAGACGGGCCAGGCGGAGGGTCTCCGCCTCCGGGTCCAGGCTTCCGTCGGGGCGTCCCCACGCCTCCGCCACCTCGCCGGCCCCGAGGGAGGTGAGGACGGTGACGGCCAGGAGGTGGAGCCCGGGGCCCGCCGCCTCCGCCGCCGCGGCGAGCATCCGGTGGCCGCCGGAGGCATGGAGGGTCAGGAGCTCCACGTCGAGCTCCCCGGCGGAGCGGACGGCCCCGGCCACCGTGTTCGGAATGTCGTGGAGCTTGAGGTCGAGGAAGACCCGGAGCCCCCGTTCCCGGAGCATCCGTACCACCGGCGGGCCCTCGCGGGTGTAGAGCTCGAGCCCCACCTTCACGAAGTCGAGCCCGGGACCCAGGCGCCCCACCAGGGCGCGGGCCTCCGCGGCATCGGCCACGTCGAGGGCCACGACGAGCTCGGGTACTCCGGGGGATCGGGTCACGGGGGAGACGGGGTCAGGCGTGCACGTTCATGGCGAGGGCGGAGGGCCGACCCGGGCCCCTCCGATCCATCCGGGCCCGTCGGTCCGGGCCCCGGGAGCGGCCTTCCGGGTGATCGCCCGGGAGATCCGCTCCAACGATTGTGCTACACGGACCGGTGCCCGGGGGTCCCAGAAGGAGGCGGTCCCCACCTGCACGAGGGAGGCGCCCGCCCAGAGGTACTGGGCCGCGTCGCCCCCGGTGGCGATCCCCCCCACCCCCACCAGGGGGAGCCCGGTGAGGGAGCGGGCCTTCCAGGTGGCCTGCACCCCCACGGCCCGGAGGGCGGGGCCGCTCATCCCGCCGGGGCCGGCCCCCAGGAGGGCCTCGCCGGTGCGGGGATCGAGGACGAGCCCGGGCATGGTGTTCACGAGGGTGATCCCGTCGGCGCCGGCCCCTTCCGCCCCCCGGATCGCCGGCCCCAGGTCCGGGGCGTTCGGGGCGAGCTTCACGAGGAGGGGGCGCCCGGTGATCCGGCGCACCCCCGAGACCACCACCTCGAGCGCCTCCGGGTCCAGGGCGAAGGGGAGCCCTCCGAGCCGGGTGTCGTTCGGGCAGGAGAGGTTCAGTTCGAAGCCCAGGAACCCGTCGGCGTCGTCCAGCTCCTGCACCACCTCCAGGTACTCCTCGGGGCGGTGTCCGGCCACGCTCACGAAGACCTGGATCCCCCGGAGGTTGTCGCGGATCCAGGGGAGCTTCTCCCGACGCACCGCCCGGGCCCCCGGGTTCGCGAGGCCGATCGAGTTCAGCATTCCCGCGGGGAACTCCCCCACCCGGGGGGCGGGGTTTCCCTTCCGGGGCTCGGCGGTCACCGACTTCGTGACGAGCCCCCCCAGGGCGTCCAGTTCCACGACCTCCGCCACCTCGCGGCCGAACCCGCAGGTCCCGGCGGCCAGGAGAACCGGGTTCCGGAACTCGGCGCCGAAGAGGGTCTGCCGGAGCGGGTCGCTCCCTCCCCTCACCCGGTGCCCCCCGGCGGGTACCGGTCGAAGAACGCCCGGATCGCCCGGGCCAGCGCCCGGGCCGAGTCCCGGTGGAACTCGGTGCGGGTCATGAGGGCCTCCTCCTCCCGGTTCGTGATGAAGCCGATCTCCACGAGGACCGAGGGCATGAGGGCGTTCGTCAGGACCGCGAAGGGGCCCTGCTTGACCCCCCGGTCGGGGCCCGGGTGGAAGGTGCCGAGCTCGCGCTGGACCTTCTCGGCCAGGAGCGCCGACCAGTGCATGTGGTCGTGGGTGATGAGGTCGCGGAGGATCGACGCGAGGAAGGGGTCGTCCACCATCGGCACGGCGTCGGGGCGCTCCCGGGCCAGGGGGGCGTTCTCGGCGGCGGCGACCCGGCGCTCGTGCTCGGTCCGGGCCTCCGACAGGAAGTAGGTCTCGAACCCCCGCACCGTGGGGCGCTCGGGCACGGCGTTCGCATGGATCGAGACGAAGACCCCGGGGCGCTCGCCCTTCCACGCCGTGGCCTGCTCGCCCCGCCCCCAGATCGGCACGGTGGCGTCGCGGTCGCGGGTCAGGTGGACCTCGATCCAGGGGTCGGACTCGAGCTCCCGGGCCAGGGCCAGCGCCACCGCCAGCGCGATGTCCTTTTCCCGGGTCCCGCCGGGGCCCACCGCTCCGGGCTCGTCGCCCCCGTGTCCGGCGTCGATGATCACCACCCGGGATGCGGGGGCCCGGGCACCCACCTCCGAGGGGCCGGGGCCCGCCGACGCCTCGGCCTGGGCCCGGGCCACGGCCTCGGCGGGGGTGGGGGGCCCCTCGGCCCCCCGTGCCGGCTGCGGGGTGGGGAGAGCCGGGCCCGCCGCCCCCTCCACCTGGAGGGCGCGGGCCCCGGGATCCCACCGGTAGGCGGCGGGAAGCATGCCGGGGAGGAGGTCCGCCACCACCTGGAGGGGGAGCCACACGTCGTCGCCGAAGGCGTAGACCTCGTGGGCGAGCTGGAGGAGATCGCCGTCCCAGGTGAACCAGGACGATCCCTCGCGGAAGGCCAGGGTGATCCCGGTCCGGTGGCGGAGGAGGACCTGCCCCCGCTCCGCCCGCCACTCCCACCCGAGGGGGCGAAGGGCCGAGGCGGCGAAGGCCGGATACCCCCGGTGCGCCCGGAGCTCGAGCCGCTCGGTCCGCCCGCCGGGGAGGTGGAGCGCCACCGGGTCGGGGGTGCGGGCCCCGGGGGCTCCACCCGTCGGGGGCAGCTGGGCCGCAAGGGCCGAGCCTTCGCCCGGTGCCGGGAAGGGGGCGGCAGGTCCGAACCCCTGCATCCCCGGAAGGAAAAGGAGAAGGACGAGGGCCCGGAAGGCCGGGGCCAGGGTCGAGGCCAGGAGGGGGGCGGGGGGCGTCATCGGCTGTCCACCGCCCGGCGGGCCTCCCGCTCCATGGTCCGCTTCTTCAGCGTCTCGCGCTTGTCGTGGAGCTGCTTTCCGCGGGCGAGGGCGAGCTCCACCTTCACGTAGCCGTTCCGGAAATGGAGGTCGAGGGGGATCAGGGTGAGCCCCTTCTCCTCCACCTTTCCCACGAGCTTCCGGATCTGGTCCTTCCGCATGAGAAGCTTTCGGGTGCGCAGGGGGTCGACGTTCCAGCGGTTCGCCTGCTCGTAGGGGGCGATGTGGAGGGAGTGGAGCCAGAGCTCCCCCCCGTCGATGCGGGCGAAGGCGTCCTGGAAGCTCACCTTCCCTGCGCGGATCGACTTGACCTCGGGACCGGTGAGGGCGATTCCCGTCTCGAACTGGTCCAGGACCTGGTACTCGTGCCGGGCCTTCCGGTTGCTCGCGATGAGCTTTCGCCCCCCGGGCGCTTCCTTCGTCACGGGACCTCCCGGCCGCCGGTCAGAAGATGAGGACCGGGGTGCCCACGTCGACCCGGTGGTAGAGCTGGCGCGCCGCCTCGTTCGTGAGGCGGATGCACCCGTGGGAGACCCGGCGGTTCTCCGGGTTGGGATCGAGGAGGAGCTCCGGCTGGTCGGTGCCGTGGATCGCGATCCCGTCGCCGAGGAAGAGGGCCGAGGTGCCGAGGGGGCCGCTCACGTGGCGCCCGGGGGCGTTGTAGGCGGGAATCTGGAGGCCGCGCTGCACGTACCACCAGTCGGGGAGGATCCAGACCGGGTCCTTCTCCTTCCGCAGGACGCGGAACATCCCGATGGGGGTCGTGAAGGTCCACTCCCGCCCCTGTCCCTGGAGCTCGAAGCCGTGGCCCGTCCCGGCGGGGGCGGACCAGACGATCTCGGTCCCCTCCATGAGGAGGACGCGGTTCTCCGCCAGGTGGACCACCACGTAGGGGCCGTCGTGGTCCACGAGGGGGCGGTCGAGGCGGATCTCCCGCTCGAGGGACCGGGCGCCGGTGACCACGCCGGCTCCCAGGTCCAGGAGCCCCACCTCGTGGCCGTTCCCGCCGAAGAGGGCCGGGGCCGACTGGGCCCGGGCGTCGGCGGGGGCGCCGAGGAGGGCCGCGCCGGCGAGCGCCACGAGGGCGAGGACCGGGGCCGCCGGGGCGCCGGAGGAGGCGGGGGGAGCGTTCGAGTCGTTCATGCCGGATTTCCTTTCCTTGCGGCGGACCTCGTACGTTCGGGCGAGGATTCCTCCCAGTACGAACACGATGGAGCTGTAATAGATCCAGAAGAAGAGCACGGCGCCGGCGGCGAGCCCCCCGTAGGCGTTCGAGTAGTCCGCCACGGAGGTCACGTACCAGGTGAAGAGCTCCTTCAGGAGTTCGAACCCCACTGCGGCGAAGGTAGCGCCCGCGACGGCGGTGCGGAACTCCACCCTCCGGGCCGGGACGAAGCGGTAGAGGAGGAGGAAGAGGACCCACGCGGAGCCGAACGAGAGGAGGCGGGCCAGGAGGAGCCCCGCGAAGGCGGCCCCCTGGCCGTCCACGGCGAAGAAGATCGCGCCCACCGCCTCGAGGGTCCGGATCCCCACCGTGACCCCGAAGTTCAGGAGGATCAGGAGAGAGCCCAGGAGCACGACCTTCAGGTCGAAGAGCTTCCCCCGGACGACCCCCCGCTCCTGGTCCAGGTCGAAGAGCTGGCGGAGGACCACCCGGAGGGTCCCCACGAGGCGGGTCGAGATCCAGGCCAGGACCACGGCACCGATGATGGAGAGCCCGGCCCGGTCGGCAACGAGCCCCTCCAGGATCCGGTCCACGAAGTCCCGGAGCCCCACCTCGGAGCCGGGGGGGAGGTAGCCCACCACGACCTCGACCACGTCGGGGCTCACCCGTCCGAAGCGGTCGCCCACGAGGAAGCCCGAGAGCCCCGCCGCAAGGATGACGAGGGGGATCACGGCCACGAGGACGTTGAAGGTGATGGCGCCCGCGAGGAAGAAGAGGTCGCTCCGGCCGATCCGCTCCCCGAACTCCTTCAGGAAGCCCCAGGCGGCCTCACCCCGGTCGCGGACGGTCGGGGGGGAGGTCAGGACGCCTCCTCTCCCTCCTTCGCCACTTCCCGCGCCGCGTCGACGCCGGCGCGGTACGCGGCCTTCGACCGCTCGATCTTCTCCTCGAGTTCGGCCCGGGCCTCACGGGCGGAGGACTTTCCCTGCTCCACCGCCTCCTTCACCGCCTCGACCCGCTCCATGAGCTCCTCGCGGGCCTGCTCCAGGCGCTCCTCGATCTGGGCCTGCGCCTCCTTCATCCGGTCCTCGGCGGCGTCGCGAAACCGGAGGGCGCGCTCCTTGAGCTCGGCCTGGGTCTCCTCGCCGGAGCGGGGCGCGAAGAGGAGGGCCACGCCGGCGCCGAGGAGGGCGCCCAGGAGGAAGGGTCCGACCCCGCTCCCGCCGTCGCGCTCGATGATGAAGGTGGGGGCTTCTTCACGGTCCCGCATGGTGCGCCTCCTGTATGGTCGTGGAACGGAGATCTCGACGTGGCTTCCCGTAATCTACCGCGTTTCGCGGCCTTCGGGAGGATACCGGGGGCGGCGGAGAGGGTTCCTTCAGGCCACCGCCCCGCCCCCGTCTTCCGGCGCGAGGTCCGGGGCCGGAAACCCCTCGCGGCCGAGAAGTCCCGAGGTGAAGCGCTTCCCCGCCTCCACCCCGGGCTGGTCCAGGGGATTCACCCCGTAAAGCGCCCCGGCGTAGACGGTGGCCATCATGAAGAGGGTGAAGAGTCCCCCGAGGGATGCGGCGTCCAGGCGCTCCACCTGGAGGAGGGCCGAGGGGCGTCCCGCCTGCCGGAGCGCCTCGGCGGTGGCCCGGCGCTCGGCCTCGAGAAGGGCCTCGAGGGTGTGCCCCCCGAGGTAGCGGAGCGCCTCCTCGTCCGGGTGCCCCGGGGGGATCGGGACCGCGTCGTCGCGCTCGGCCACCCGGAGAAAGAGGACCACCTTGTCGCGGGGCCCCTCCACGAAGAGCTGGAGGAGCGAGTGCTGGTCCACCGCCCCGAGGGCCGCGAGCGGGGTGGGGCCCGTCTCCACCCGGGCCCCGTCCACCCCTTCCGCCTTTCCCAGCGACTCGGCCCAGAGCTGCTGGAACCAGAGGGCGAAGCTCCGGAGCCGGTCGGCGTAGGGCATGAGGACGTGCACCGACTGTCCGCGTTCGCCGTGGGCGGCGTGGAGGAGGGTGGCGAGAAGCCCGGCGGGGTTCTCGAGGAGGCGGGGGCTCCGGCACCGCTCGGCCATGGCCGCCGCTCCGGAATGGAGGGCCTCGAGGTCGACCCCGGTCACCGCCGCCGGGAGGAGCCCCACCGGCGAGAGGACCGAGAAGCGCCCGCCCACGTCCGGGGGCACGGCGAGGGCCGGAATCCCCCGGTCCCGGGCGAGCCGCCGGAGGGGTCCGGCGGAGGGGTCGGTGGTGAAGAGGAAGTGCCCGCGCACCGCGTCGGGCCCCGCCGCTTCCTCCACCGCCCGCTCCAGGACCAGGAACTGCGCCAGCGTCTCGGCGGTGGAGCCGGACTTGCTCACCACGTTGAAGAGGGTGCTCCTGGGGTCCACCCGGGTCAGGAGCTCCGCCACCGAGTCCGGGTCGGCGTTTTCCAGGAAGTGGAGCCGGGGGTAGTGGTCCCGCCCCTCGTCGGAGCGGGCGTTCCAGTGGGGGCCGAGGAGGGCGTCGGCCAGCGCCCGCCCCCCCAGCGACGACCCCCCGATTCCCACCACGACCAGGTCCTCGAACCACTGGCCGAAGGAGTCGGCCACCTCCTGGACCGCGGCCCGGGCGCCGGCGTCGTGCGGGAGCGCCATGAAGCCCAGCGCTCCGGCCTCCTCCCGGGTCCGGAAGGCGGCATGGGCGGCCTGGAACCGGGTGGCCAGGTCACCGCCCTCGGCGAGGCGCGTCGCATCCACCCCCCTTCCAGGACCCAGGGAAGGCTCCAGGAGGTTGGCGTAGGCCAGGAATACGGGGGGCTTCGGTTCGGAGGTCATGGCCGGCGTGGGGTCGGGGTCCATGCAGTTCAGGAGGCGCCCAGGGCCAGGGGCTCCCCGGGGCGGATGCGGAGGGTGAGGCCGTCGTGTGCGGGGCGGATCCCCTCGGGGAGGCTCCGGGCCAGCTCGGCGTGGCGGATCCGGTGCGTCATGTGGGTCAGGAAGGTGGCCTCGGCGCCCACCGCACGGGCCGCCTCCACCGCCTCCTCCACGTTCATGTGGTTCGGGTGCGGGTCGCCGTGCCAGAGGGCGTTCAGCACCAGTACGCGAACCCCCCGGAGTGCCTCGAGTGCCTCGTCGGGAAGGCGCTTCGCGTCGGTCACGTAACCGAGCTCCCCCACCCGGAAGCCCAGCGGTCGCGCCGAGCCGTGGGGGACCTGGACCGGGTGGAAGGTGGTGCCGAGGAGGGGGACCGGGGTGCCCGGGTCCACGGGGCGGAGATCCAGTTCCGGGGGCGAGGTCCCGAGGTCGCGCGCGCCGTCGGGGTCGAAGATGTAGTCGAAGCGGCGGACCAGGTGGGGGACGGTGTCGCGGGGGGCGTGAACCGGGACGCTCCGCTGCTCGCGGAGGGAGAAGATGCGGAGGTCGTCGATTCCGTGCAGGTGGTCGGCGTGGAGGTGGGTGAGCCAGACCGCGTCGATGGAGCGTACCCCCGCCCGGAGGAGCTGGAGGCGAAGCTCGGGGGGGGTGTCCACGAGGAGGGTACCCGATCCGGGGATGCGCACGAGGGCGGCATGCCGCGTTCTCCGGTCCCGCGGGTCGTCGGAGGCGCAGGTGCCGCAGGGGCACCCGATGACCGGCACCCCGAACGAGGTGCCCGTTCCGAGAAAGGTGAGCTCGACGCCCGCGCTGGGGGGGGCGGCGGAGTCCATGGTCAGAGCGACTCGATCCGCATCGTGTTCGTGGTCCCCGACTGGTGGAAGGGGAAGCCGGCGGTGACCACGATGGCGTCGCCCTCGGCCCCGACCCCGGCGGCGCGCATGACCTCCTTGCCGAAGGCGGTGAGGGCCTCGTAGCTGATCTTGACCTCGTCGGCGAGGACCGGGCGCACCCCCCAGACGGCGGCGAGCTGCCCCAGGGTGGCGGGATCGGTGGTGACGGCGAAGATCGGCACCCCCGGGCGGTGGGAGGCCACGAGGCGGGCCGAGAACCCCGAGCGGGTGATCACGAGGACCCCGGCGGCGTGGAGGTTCCGGGCGGCGTCGACGGTGGCGGCGGCGACGGCGTGCTCCCGGGCGGTGGCGCCGGAGCGGAGGGCGTGGTCCTCGCCGGTAAGGTACCGGGGGCCCGACTCGAGGGCGCCCGACGACTCGATCTCGCGGATGATCCGGACGAGGGCCTCCACCGCCTGGACCGGGTACTTCCCCACCGCGGTCTCGCCGGAGAGCATCACGGCGTCGGTGCCGTCGAGAACCGCATTCGCCACGTCGGAGGCCTCGGCCCGGGTGGGGCGGGGGTTCTCGATCATGGATTCGAGCATCTGGGTGGCGGTGATCACCGGGCGCGCGTGGTAGTTCGCGAGCTGGATGATCCGCTTCTGCGCCAGGGGGACCTGCTCGAAGGGGAGCTCCACCCCCAGGTCGCCCCGGGCCACCATGGCGAGGTCGGCGGTGTCCAGGATGTCGTCCACCTCGGTCATGGCCCGGGCCATCTCGATCTTGGCCACGACGAGGGCGCGGCCCCGGACCCGCTCCTTGAGGGCCCGGACGTCCTCCGCCGAGCGGACGAAGGAGAGCCCCACGAAATCCGCCTCTTCGGCCAGGGCGAAGTCCAGGTCCTCCAGGTCCTTCGCGGTGAGGCTCGCCGCCGAGATCGTGCCGGCGGGGATGTTGATCCCCTTGTTGGACTTGAGGAGGCCGCCCCGGATCACCTCGAAGTGGGCGCGGTCGCCGTCGGTGCCCGTGCAGACGAGCTCGAAGAGGCCGTCGTCGAGGAGGACCTGGTCGCCCTGGGTCACGTCGGCGGCGAGGCGGGTGTAGGTGGTGGGGAGCTCGTCACCCTTCTCGGTTCCCTCCGGCGCGAAGGTGACCTGGGTGCCGGGGACGAGGGTGCGGGGCGTGGCGAGCTTCCCGACCCGGATCTTCGGACCCTGGAGGTCCACGAGGACTCCCACCTTGCGCCCGGCGGCGGCGCCGGCCTCCCGCACCGCCCGCAGGGTGGCGCGGTGGGTCTCCCGGTCCCCGTGCGACATGTTGATCCGGGCCACGTCCATTCCCGTGCGCACGAGGGCGTCGAGCATGGAGGGGTCGGAGGTGGCGGGGCCGATCGTGCAGACGATCTTCGTGCGGAGCATGGGGGATCCGGGCGGGGGTCGGGGAGGGTGTCAGGGGGTGTGTCAGGGGGTGTGTCAGGGAGGGTCGGCGACGGGGCTCGAGCCGCCTGAAGTTGTCCGGGGGCCGATCCCCGTGCAAGGCGGTGGGGGGAACCGACACCGGAGCGTGACCGGGTGGTGTCGCGTGGATGCCGCACTCGGGCGGCCCGGGGGGGAACTTTTCAGTCTTTTCGCGGTAGAAGTGGAATCGGCCCGCCGGAGCGCCTCCGGGGCCGCACCCGCCTCCTGAAGGACACGAACCGAACGGAATGGACATCCGCCTCATCGACCGGGACGACGCCCTGGACGACGCCCGCCCCCTCGTGACCGGGCTCCGGAGCGTGGCCCTCGACTGCGAGGCCGCGGGGTTCCACCGGTACTCGGATCGCCTCTCCCTCGTCCAGCTCACCGCCGGTCCCTTCACCCTCCTCCTGGACCCGCTGTCGCTGGACCCCCGGGAGCTTCTCCGCCCCGTGGTGGAGGACCCGGAGGTCGAGGTCCTGATGCATGGAGCGGATTACGACATCCGCCTCCTGGACAGGGACCTCGGGCTGCGGCTCTCCGGGCTCTTCGACACCCAGATCGCGGCCTCGCTCCTCGGCGAGGAGGGGATCGGCCTCTCCTCGCTCCTGGAGCGGTACTTCGGGGTCAAGCTCTCGAAGAAGTACCAGCGCGCCGACTGGGCGGAGCGGCCCCTCAGCGACGGGATGAAGGAGTACGCGGCCCACGATACCATCCACCTCAAGTCGCTGGCCGACCTCCTCCGCGAGCGCCTCGAGGCCGCGGGGCGGATGGCCTGGGCCGAGGAGGAGTTCCGGGAGCTCGAGCGGATCCGCTGGGAGCCCGCCGAAGAGGGTGAAGACCCGGCCACCCGGGTCAAGGGTGCCCGGGACCTCTCCCCCCGCGAGGTGGAGCGGCTGAGGGCCGCCCTCCGGTGGCGCGACGGGATCGCCCGGGAGCGGGACCGCGCCCTCTTCCGCGTGGCGGGGGACCCGGTGCTCCTGGAGGTGGCTCGCCGCGGCCCCCGGAGCGTCGAGGCGCTGGCGAACATCCAGGGAATGAACGGCGGCCTCGCCCGGGGTGAGGGTGCCCCCCTGGTCGAAGCGCTCGCCCGGGTGGACGCGCTCCCGGAGTCGGAGCTCGTTCCCTACCCGAGGTACCAGGGAAATGGGCGTGGGCGCCCCCTCCCCGAGGTGGAGGAGCGCTTCCTCCGCCTGAAGGAGGTCCGGAACCGCCATGCGGTGGCCCTCGGGATCGACCGGGGGACCCTTCTCCCGAACGCGGTCCTCCAGGCCCTCGCCGACGCCCCGCCGGCGTCCGCGCAGGCGCTTGCGGAAACCCCGGGGCTCCGCCGCTGGCAGGCGGGGATCCTCGGCGACGAGCTGTTCGAAACACTCAGGAAGGTGGGGTGACCGGGCCACGCGCCCGCCCCCTTTCCGACTTCAGCGAGGGTGTACGGGGCCGTTCGGGCCGTATCCCCCTCGCGCTCATCCAGGAACGAAACCGGAGGTTGAATGGCTTCGGAGATGCTACAGAGGGAAGATCTCTCGATCTACGTCGTGGCCGGCGTACCCAAGAGCTTCAAGAAGAAGCTCCAGAAGTTCGTGGGCACCGAGTCCAAGTCCGAGGGCGATGTGATGCTCCTCGACGACGAGATGTCGGACTGGGTCCTGGCCCGGGTGCGCGGAGAGAAGCGGCGGAGTCACGAGCAGACCCCGGCTTCGGCCGCCCTGTGGCGGGCCTACCGGGCACTCAGCGCGGCCCGCTACCACCTCCAGGACAACGAGGTGGAGGCACGGATTCGGGACATTCGTGACGAGGTCGAGGAACTCTGGCGGCAGGCGAGCCCGCTCTTCCGCGACGAGCCGAAGGAGGAGGCCGAGGCGCTGGAGGAGGTGGGCTGATCCCCCCCGGCCCGGGCCGTCCCGACGGGAGGTCGTCCTCCCCCTATTCCCCTTCTTCCTCGAGCTTCCGCTTGTACTCGATGGAGTAACGGGCGTGGGGGAGGGCGTCCAGCCGCTCGAAGGCGATCATCTTTCCCGTGCCGTGGCAGCGCCCGAAGTTGTCCGGGTCGTTGTAGAGCCGGCGGAGCGCCTCCTCGATGCGGTAGAGGTAGCGCCCCTCCTTCGTGGCGAAGAGGGCGGCCTTCTCCCGCTCCATGGCCTCGGTCCCCTGGTCGGCCATGTGGTCGGTGTAGGCGGAGAAGTCGGTGTCGCCGTATTCCCGGTCACGCTTCGTCATCTCGTCGAAGAGCCCGAGGGCACGAAGGGCCTTGGCCCGTTCCTCGAGGAGCCGCTTTTCGAGATGTTCAAGCTGGTCTTTGGTGAGCATGACCGGACCGTTCAGGATGTGGCCGTGCGGACCTCCGGGCACCGTCCAGGTGCCGGGATCCCCGAATGGAGCCCGAAGCCTCCACCGGAATCAGACGAAAAATCTACCGAACCGGAACGGAGCCGTCCACTCCCGGACCCGCCCGTGGCAATCCGGTTCCGTGCCCCGAGACAGAACCGTGACGACCCCCGACGTCGAGATCCATTGCCGTCGCTGCGACGCCCCCCGCCCCCGCCTCCAGAAGCCGCCGTTTCGCGATGCACGGGGCGAGCGGATCCAGGGGGAGATCTGCCAGATCTGCTGGGGCGAGTGGCTGAAGCACCAGACCCTCCTGATCAACCACTACGGGCTGGACCCCCGGGACCCCGAGGCCCGGACCTTCCTCTACGAACAGATCGACCAGGTCCTCCTGGGGGACGGCGACGGGGGCGCGGAGATCGACACCTCGAAGCAGGGGTCCATCGAGTGGTGATGCGATCGGGCTGACGGGGTCGCCTATCCTGCCAGGCGAACCCCCTCCCCCCGGAGCACGGGGGCGATGTCGTCCAGGGCCCGCTCGAGCTCGTCCTTCCGGATGACCAGGGGCGGTGCGAAGCGGATCACCTGGCGGTGGGTCTCCTTCGCCAGGATCCCCCGCGCCATGAGGGCCTCGCAGAAGGGGCGGGCCGGACCCGACCGATCCCGTACCACGACCCCGATCATGAGTCCCTTTCCGCGCACCTCGGCCACGTGGGGGGAATCGATCTTCCGGAGCTCCTCCATGAACCACCCCCCGAGCTCCGCCGAGCGCTCGGGGAGGCGCTCCTCCAGGATCACCTGGAGGGAGGCCCGGGCCACCGCCGCGCCGAGGGGGTTTCCGCCGAAGGTGGAGCCATGGTCCCCGGGGCGGAAGACGTCCATGAGGGGGGCGTCGGCGAGGACCGCCGAGACCGGGTAGACCCCGCCCCCGAGGGCCTTCCCCACCACCACCGCGTCGGGCCTGACCTCCTCCCAGTCGCAGCAGAAGAGGCGCCCGGTCCGGCCGAGCCCGGTCTGGATCTCGTCGGCCACGAAGGCCACCCCCCGCTCGCGGCAGATTTCCCGGGTCCGGGCCAGGTACCCGTCGGGGGGGACCACGACCCCGCCCTCGCCCTGGATCGGCTCCACCAGGAAGGCCACGGTGTTCGGGGTGATCGCCTCCTCCAGCGCCCTGGCGTCGCCGTAGGGAACGAGGCGAAAGCCCGGGGTGAAGGGCCCGAAGCCCTTCCGGTACTGCTCCTCCGACGAGAAGCCCACGATCGTGGTGGTGCGGCCGGCGAAGTTCCCGGTGCAGACCAGGATCTCGGCCTTCCCCTCCGGGACTCCCTTCACCTGGTACCCCCACTTCCGGACCATCTTGATCGCCGTTTCCACGGCCTCGGCCCCGGTGTTCATGGGGAGCGCCTTCTCGAACCCGGAGGCCTGGCAGAGCTCCCGGAGGAAAGCGCCCATCTGATCGTTGTGGAAGGCGCGGGAGGTGAGGGTAATCCGGTCGGCCTGGGTGCGGAGCGCCTCCAGGATCTTCGGGTGCCGGTGTCCCTGGTTCAGCGCCGAGTACGCGGCGAGCATGTCCAGGTAGGTGCGCCCGTCCGCATCGCGGACCCAGACGCCTTCGCCCCATTCGAGCACCACCGGGAGGGGATGGTAGTTGTGGGCCGAGTACCGATCTGCCTCCTCCAGGAAGGCGAGGGTGGCGGGACCGGGTCCGAGCTCGGGGTTGAGGCCGGGGGGGGTGGACATGGAGGCTCCGTTGGGGGGGGTGCAGGAAGGGCCGGCCCCGGACGATCGGGGCCGGCCCTCCGAAGCTGTCACCCCCCCGCACCCCCGGCAACCGGGGGCGGGGGTGGGCCCTGGACCTGGATCAGAGCCCCAGGTCCACCGGGAGGATCACCTGGTCGATGAAGTGGATGATCCCGTTCGAGGCGGAAACGTCGGCCCGGATGATGTTCGCCGTATTCCCCACCGCGGTGATGACCCCGAAGGTGTCGACGCCGAACGTCGCGCCCAGGAGCGTGGTGATCCGGCGGGTGCCCATCCGGGGGACCACGCTGTTCGCGGCGCGGCGTCCCTCGGCCACGTGGTAGGAGACCACCGCTTCCACGGTGCCGGCGCCGAGCAGGTCGTCGATGGCGGCGAAGGCGCCCTCCTCCGCGAGGACCACCGGGTCCAGGAGGTCGGCCACGGCTTCCACGAGCGCCCCGAAGGCCGCGTCGGTGGGAGCAAAGACGGTGTACTGGTCGTTGTCGAAGAGCCCGGCGATGAGGGCGCTCTCGGGGTTCGTCTCGGCAATGTAGAGGATGGCCCCCAGGAGGAGGGTGAACTCCGCGTTCTCCTCGGCGTTCGCCGAGGCGATGACGATGTCGGCGATCGACTGGGCCGAGGGTGCCGGGGCCCGGCGCTCGAGGGCGCCGTCGGGGGCGGATACCGGGCTCAGGGAAGCCTCGGAGCAGGCTCCGAGGGTGAGGGCGCCGGCGAGAGCCGCCACGGCGAGGGTCCTGCCATTCGTGCGAAGCATCGAAGTCTCCATGGACATGGAAGTGGAAAATCAGGGAGTCGGACGCCGAGGAACCCCGGGAACGCCCCCAGGTTCCGCGCTCGTACAATTCATGTCCACATCCTGTCCTGAAAACCTCTACGACCTCACGTCGGCTCCGTCGCCGGTCCCGCCACCGGTCCCCCCACCGGTCCCCTCCGTCCCCTTCCGGAACTCCACCGCAGGACGGGCCCGCTCGTCCACCTCGAGCCTGAAGACATCGGGTCGGGCGTAGTGCCCCACCACGTCGAACTCGAGGCGCTCGGCGGCGAGCTGCTCCAGTTCCAGGTCCACGAGGAGCATGCCGGCCTCTCCCTCGAGGGGGCCCGCGAGCACGCTTCCGTCCGGCCCCACGACGACACTCCCCCCGGGGCAGAGAAGCTCGGGCCACGCCCCGAGCTCCCGCGCCACCGCCTCCCCGACCTCCGGGTCCCCGAGGAGGGAGGTCGGGTAGTGATCCCGGGTCACGTACTGGTTGCATCCCAGGACGAAGCAGCGCCCCTCCACGGCGATGTGCCGAAGGGTGGCCTGCCACCGGTCCCGGGCATCGGCGGTGGGGGCGAGGTATACCTCCACCCCCTTTCCGTAGAGGGCCATCCGGGCCAGGGGCATGTAGTTCTCCCAGCAGATGAGCCCCCCCACCCGGCCGAAGGGGGTCTCGATGACGGGAAGCGTGCTCCCGTCGCCCTCGCCCCACACCAGCCGCTCGGCGGCGGTGGGCTTGAGCTTCCGGTGGATCCCGAGGAGAGCCCCGTCGGGGCCGTAGTAGGCGAGGGTACAGTAGAGGGTGGAGGCGAGCCCCGGGAGACGCTCGATGACCCCTACCGCCAGGTGAACCCCGGCGGCGCGGGCGGCCGCTCCGAGTCGGTCGCTCTCGGGACCGGGGAGGGTGATGGCCCCCTCGTGGTAGCGCCGGAAGAGGGCCTTCCCCGCCGGGGTGCGCCCCCCCACCGCGGTCCCGAAGCGAAGCCCCCAGGGGTACCCGCCCACGAAGGCCTCGGGAAAGAGGACGAACTCCGCCCCGCCTGCGGCCGCCTGCGCCACCCCCCGCTCCACCGCCTCGAGGGCGCCCGGCGTGTCGAAGGGGCGGCCCCGGGGCTGCACCACCGCGACCTTGACGGTTTCGGGCGTGGAGGGGCTGGAAGAGGGGGAGGTCCGGGACATGGGCGTGGGTGCGCGAGGAGAGGGGAGGGCCGTGGGCCCGGGAGGCGCGGAAAGGTAGGGCTGGGAAGCGGGCGGGTGCCAGTGCGGGGGAACGGGGGATTCTTGTCGAGGTTCAGGGGGGGGCGGACCGGTGACCCTTCGCGGGCGAAACCCGCCCCGCGGGGTCACGGGTCAAGGAGCACGTCGTGGCAACGTCCCGGTTCGTGTCCACGAGCGCCGCGTGGTTCCGCTCGGCCGCAAGGCTCGAGCCGGAGATGAGTGCATGACGCTCCACAGCAGGCCGGCCGAAAAAGCCATGTGCCACATGCGCGATGACGGCAGGCCTTCAGATGTCCAACCGGGGATGCCGGAAGGATCGTGACCCCATGTGATCACTCGCTTTCGCGGCTGAGGACGCGCGCGACGGCGGACAGGAGGTCCTGCGGCGCGAAGGGTTTGGGGAGAAAGGCGATGTCGAGGTCGTGCACTCGCTCTCCGATTTCCTCTTCCGAATAACCGGAGAGCAGGAGGGCGGGCGTGGCGGGGGCTGCTCCCAGAAGCGCCTCCGCCAGCTCGTCACCGCGCATGTCGGGGAGCCCGACATCCAGAACGAGCAGGTCGACGGTGTGCTGAACGAACAGGCGCGCCGCTTCCGCCGCGTCTGCGGCTTGCAGCACCTGGTAGCCCGCGCGCTCCAACACCTTCCGCAGGACGACTCTGACTGCATCCTCGTCCTCGACGATCAGCACGGTCCGTCCCTGCGCCTCGGTGACGGCGTCAGGAGCCCGCGGTTCCGGTTCGTCGATCGCGCCGGCGACCATGGGCAGCCACAACGTGAACACCGACCCCTTGCCCGGCCGGCTATCCACCTCGATGGCCCCATGATTCTGGATCGCGATGCCATGGACTACCGGGAGACCGAGCCCGGTGCCGCGTCCATGCCCCTTGGTGGTGAAGAACGGCTCGAACAGGCGCTGGCGGACCTCATCCGTCATGCCGGTTCCGGTGTCGCGGACCTGCAGTCTCGCGTAAGGGCCGGGTACCAGCCCAAGTCGTTCAGCCTGCTCGCCCTCAACCCGGTCGGCACGCGTACGAAGCGTGAGCGTGCCCCCGTCCGCCATGGCGTCACGGGCGTTCACAGCGAGGTTCATCAGGACCTGCTGGACCTGTCCCGGATCTGCCCGCACGATGAGCGGAGACGGCTCAAGATCCGTCTCGACCCGGATCCGCTCACCCAGTAGCCGCTTGAGCACACCGCGAGTCTCCTCCACGAGCGCGTTCAGGTCGACCGCCCGTCGCGCGTGGACATCCTTCCGACTGAAGGAGAGGAGCTGCCGCGTCAGGCCTGCCGACTGTTCGCATGCGCGCCTGATGTCGTGAACGAGCGCGAGGGCCTCCTCACCATCCACCAGTGCCGTGAGGAGGTCTGCACATCCAACGATGACGGTCAGGAGATTGTTGAAGTCGTGCGCGACCCCGCTGGCCAGGCGCCCCAGCGCGTCGAGCTTCTGCGCCTGGCGGAGCTGCTCGAGCAGTTCTTCGCGCTCCGTCTCCCGCTCCGCGATCATGCGAAGGCGTTCGATCCACCATCGCACCCGAATTCTCTTGAATCCATCGAGCTCCGGCGCCGCCTGCATGAGGAGCTCCGGCGGTTCATAGTACGGGTTGTCATAGTCGCGCTCGCCGATCACGACCAGGGGATGCGCTCGGATGACGTCGTGGATAATCGCGTCGTCGAAGCGCCCGCGATGGTAGAAGCAACCCACCACCATCCGCCGGCCCTCCAGAAATTCGTTGAGGCGGGCTTCGTACGGGATGAGAGCGGTTTCGCCGTTCGTGGTAACGGCCCAGCTCATCTCGCCCGCGTACCGGAGGCCGCTGAAGCGGTCCCGGGTCGCTTCACGTTCCTTGGAGTCCAGGTAATGCAGCATCGCCTCAGCCGAGAAGCCCCCGTCCCGCAGATAGACGTCCCGGTCGCTCAACAGGTGGAGTGCACCTCGATCGAGTTCAGCCCTGACATCGACCCCCCGGGCCGACAGCTCGGCGAGCAGGCGTTCGATCCCGGGCTCACTGGCGACGTAGAGACACCGCTCGCCCCGCTCGAGTCCGGGTGCAAGGAAAGCACCGGCCGCGAGGAACCGCTCCCGATCGTGCTCGTAGATCGGGCAGACGTGGCTGCCATGGGGCAGCCCTTCGAGGGCGTCGAGTTGGCTCATGTGGGTGTGTGGGACCGATCGCGCATTGCGTTGGAGCTCGCTGCCTGTGCCGGCAGTGTCGCTCCTGCGATGCGATACGGCAACGCCGGCCTCTCGATCCGAAGGTTGCGTGCGGTCCGCCGGTGGTGGTCCACGACAACGCCCCTGCCCCCCGAAGAACCCGTCCCGGGCGGGATTGCCGCCCGGTGGGGATCTCCGCATGGGGCAGACGAGCGAGTCCAGCCGTGAGGAGCGTCGCCGGGCCCCGAAAGCACGACGGGGGGCCAGTTCCCTGGCCCCCCGCCCGCGTTCGCGTCCACGTTCCCGTCTACGGTGCCAACCGCCCGTCAGGCGACCTCCACTGACGGCGTCATCCGCACTCGCTGTACCCGCACACGTGGCACTTCACGCACCCCTCCTCGTAGGCCATGTGCGAGCTGCCGCAGTCGGGGCAGGCTCCGAGGAAGGACTCCTGGACCTGGTCGTGGACCGAGGAGAGCTGGAGCTGGGGGGCCACCGGACCGGGGGTGGGGGGCGACGCGGGGGTCGGGACCATGGCGGCGGCCACCCCCTGCACCCGGGGGCCCATGGGAAGCTCCTCCTGCACCCCCTCGCGCTCGAGGAGGTAACGCTCGATGGCCTGGGCGATGGCGTCGGGGGCGGAGAGCACCTTGTTGGGCCCGATTCCCACCGCCCGGTCGCAGGAGATCCCCCGGAGCTGGTCGCGCACGGCGGTGACCGGGATCCCGGAGCGGAGGGCGAGGGACGCGAGGCGGCCAATGGCCTCGGCGTCGGCGTTCGCGGCACCTCCGGCCTTTCCGAGGGTCGTGAAGACCTCGAAGGGGCGGCCCTGCTCGTCCTCGTTGATCGTCACGTAGAGGTCGCCGAGGGGCGACATCATCTTGATCGTGCGGCCCCGGAGGATCTCCGGTCGGTGGCGCTTGTGCCTCGAGGCCCGGGCCACCTCGTCCTGCTCGGCGTAGTGGCTCTTGAGCTGCTCGATCTCCACCCGGAGGCGGTGTGCCTCCTCCCGGGCGTCGGCGAGGGCCTGCTCGAGCTCGGCACTGGCCGCGGCCACGGCGGTCTCGAGGGCGGCGGGCTCAGGCGCCTGCTCCTCCTTCTTTCCGGTCTTTCCGGTGGAGAGCACCTGCATGGGGCGGCACCCGTCGCGGTAGACGGTCACCCCCTTGCAGTCGAGGGCGTAGGCCAGCTCGTAGATGGCCCGGACCTCGGCCTCGGTGGCCTCGTGGGGGAAGTTCGTGGTCTTGGAGATGGCCGAGTCCGTGTGCTCCTGGAAGGCCGCCTGCATCCGCACGTGCCACTCAGGGGTGATGTCGTGGGCGGTGACGAAGACCCGCTGCACCTCGGCCGGGACCTCGTCGAAGTGGATGTGCCCCTCGGTGGCGATCCGCTCCATGAGCGCTTCCGAGTACCACTCCTGCTCCTTCGCGATCCGCACGAAGTCCTCGTTCACGTCGGGCATGAGGGCGCCGGCCTGGTTCCGCATGAAGGCCACGGCGAAGAGGGGCTCGATCCCGCCGGAGCATCCGGCGAAGATCGAGATCGTCCCCGTGGGGGCCACGGTGGTGATGTTGCAGTTCCGGAGACGCCGCTCGGGGCGCACCCGGGAGCCGTCGGCCCGGCGGGCACAGGTGGCGTCGGGACCCCAGATCGAGTGCTCCCAAGCGGGGAACACCCCCCGGGTCTCGGCGAGGCGCTCCGACGCCTTCCGGGCCTCCTCGTCCAGGAAGCCCATGACCTTCCGGGCGAGCTCCACCCCCTCCTCCGACGAGTACGGCACGCCGCATCGCACGAGGAGGTCCGCCCACCCCATGACCCCGAGCCCCACCCGCCGGATGTTCTGCGCGAGCTCGTGAATCTGCGGAAGCGGGTAGCGGTTCGCGTCGATGACGTTGTCGAGGAAGTGGGTGGCCAGGTGCACCACCGTGCGGAGGCTCTCCCAGTCGATCCGCTCCTCCGGGGGCGTCCCCTCGGCCACGTCGGTACGCACGAAGGCCCCCACGTTCACGCTCCCCAGGTTGCAGACGTCGTAAGGCAAGAGGGGTTGTTCACCGCACGGATTGGTCGCCTCGTAGCTCCCCAGCGCCGGCACCGGGTTGTACTCGTTCGCCCGGTCGATGAAGAAGACCCCCGGCTCGCCGGTCTTCCACGCCCCGTGCACGATCATGTCGAAGATCTCGCGGGCGTTCTCGGTGCCGACGACCTCGCCGGACCGGGGGCTCTTCAGCGCGTACTCGGTCCCGGCCTTCACCGCCTCCATGAAGGCGTCGGTAATGGCCACCGAGATGTTGAAGTTCGTGACCTGCGAGGTGTCGTCCTTGCAGGTGATGAACTCGCGGATGTCGGGGTGATCCACCCGGAGGATCCCCATGTTCGCCCCCCGGCGCGTCCCCCCCTGCTTCACCACCTCGGTGGAGGCGTCGTAGAGCTTCATGAAGGAGACGGGCCCCGAGGCCACCCCCATCGTGGAGCGCACCGTGTCGCCGGTGGAGCGGAGCCGCGAGAACGAGAACCCGGTCCCGCCCCCGGACTGGTGCACGAGGGCCATGGACTTGAGGGTGTCGTAGATCCCGCTCTCACCGTTCGAGAGGGCGTCGTCCACCGGAAGGACGAAGCAGGCCGAGAGCTGCCCCAGGGGCCGGCCGGCGTTCATCAGGGTGGGCGAGTTGGGCTCGAACTTCCCCGTCGACATGAGGTGGTAGAACTGCCGCGCGAGCTCGTCCACCGCCGCCTCCGACGCCCCGTGGCGCCGATCCTCGTCGGCAATCACGCGGGCGACGCGCCAGAACATGGTCTCCGGCTCCTCGGTGGGGTTCCCCGCCTCGTCCTTCTTCAGGTACCGGCGCGCGAGCACGAGGCGCGCGTTCTCCGACAGGGTGGCCCGGGGAAGGTCCCCGGGGACCCGGTCGTCGAAGATGCGGGGTTCCTCGGCACCGAACACGGGGGCGGTGGCGGGGACGGGGGCGGCGGAACGCTCCTTCCTGGGCGACATCGGCTGGACTCCTTCGGGGGACTGGGGCGGGTGCGTGCGGGGCGCGGCGGCGAATGTGGAAAACGGGGGGAAAACCCCGTGGACAACCGGTGGAAACGCGCCCCTTGATCCGTGGAAAGCGGCGGAAGTGACGCCGTGCCAGGAAGGTGACCCGTGGAGAGCCGGAATCGCAGCTGACCACCGAATCTAGAGGCGGGCTCCATAGTACGCCACGAGATCTAGTGGGTCAAGGGTGACGTGCCCGCCTTCCGTGATACCCCCCGGAATGCCCTCGGTGCCCCTTTCCGGGATGCGGCGGAGGCGCGCCTGCAAGGGGGGTGCAGGCGGCCGGGTCGGCCCCCTCCCGGGGGAGTCCTGTCAGAAGGACCACCCCACCCCGGCATAGACCGAGGGGCCGGGAAGCCCCGGGTCGCCGCCGGGGCCGACCCCCCACACGTCTCCCCGGATGGGAACCGCGAACCCGGCCCGGAGGAGCTCCGGGGTCCAGGTGAAGAGGGCGTGGGAGAGCACGAGCTCCGCCCCCGCCGAGAGGAGCGCCCCCGCCGGGACCCCCGGCTCGGCCTCCTCGCCCCGGATCCCGGCGGCATCGATCCACCCCGCAGCGGCGAGGCGGTCCACGTACGCCGGAAGGACCCCGTACCCCCGGTGGAGGACCGCCAGGGGAAGGCGGAGCTCGGCGCCGGCGCCCCAGGCGGAAGCCCCGCCCCGGGTCCCGAGCTCGTGCCCCCGCACCGCGAAGCTCCCCGGAACCCGGTCCCAGGTGGCACCGAGGCGACCGGCACCCCCCCCGCCCCCTCCGCCGAGGCGGAAGGTGGTGGCCCCGGCGCCGGGTCCCCAGCCCTCGCCCACCGCGCCCCGGAGGGCGAGCACCGGGGGCGCCCCCCCGGCCGTGGTGAACCCGAGCCCCTCCAGGGGGAGGAAGCGGCGGACCGCGACGACCGCGTCCACCCGCCCTCCGTCGGACCCCGCCACTCCGGCCAGGGTGTCGGGAACGGCGAGTTCCCGCCGCATTCGCACGCGCAGGGTGATCTGACCCCCGAACTGCGGACCGGGCTGGAAGGCGGTGGAGCGGACGGTGGACCGGGAGAGGATCCCGCTCGCCTCCAGGTACTCGCGGTCCGGGCGGCGGAGGGAGGCCCGGTCGGTGATCCCGCCTCCGGGCTCCAGGAGGAGGAAGGCGTCCTCGGCATAGCGGAGCGAGACCTGGAGCTGGTGCACGGACCGGTAGCGGGGCACCACGTGGGAGGCGGTGATCCCCACGGTCCGGGTCCGGGCGGCGGGGTACACCGGGGGGGCTCCCGCAGAGAGGTTCAGGCGCGGCAGGGCCTGCCACTCCTGGGCAACCGTGCCGGTCAGGACCGGGTTTCCGAGGCCGGCCCAGCTCCAGGCGGCGCGCCCCTCCCACCGGCGCCCGGGCCCCTCGAGCGGAAGGGCGAGCTCCAGCTCCCATCGGTTCCGCTCGATGGCGTCGGCGGCACCGCTCCGGAGCCCCGCGAGGGGGGCGAGGACCCCCGCCCCTCCCACCGTGGTCCGCGCCTCGAAGGTGGGAATCCAGTACCGGGGGAGGAGGGCCGCCCCGGGGCGCCACGGGCGGACCTCACCCCGGAGCCCGTCCCGGTGCCCCTCCGCCATGGGGGAGCGCGCCCCGGCCCGGACCGCCGCGTGCTGCGGGGCCTCGGGGAGGGGCGAAAACCCCGCCCCCGGGCCGAAGGGGATCCGGGCGAGCTCCCATCCCTCCCCCCCGAGGCGGGAGAAGACCACAGCATCCCCTGCAGGGGTCACCGCGGGAAAAACCGCCGCGGTGGCCACATCGGTGAGCTGGCGGACGGGGCCCGGGGACCCGGCGCCCGTCATGTCCGCCGCGTAGAGGTTCGCGATCCCGCTCCGCTCCGAACTCCAGAGGAGCCGGCCCCCGTCGGGGGACCACGCGACCCCCGCCATCGGCGTCGCCGCCTGGTCCACGACCTGGAAGATCGCGCCGGGACCCCCGGCGGCGGTGCCGCCGGCAGTGGCCATGACCCCCACGCTCCACCGCCCACCGGCCTCCCAGCGGGTCACCGCGATCCGGTCGCCGCCCGGGGACCAGCGCGGGTGGGCCCAGTGCACCCCGGGATCCGCGGCGGCGAGGGTCCGGACCCGGGCGCCGTCTGTCGAGAGGAGGACAAGGGCGTTCGTCCCCGCCTCCTCGAGCACGGCCACGATTCCCCCGTGCCCGGGATGCACGTCCACCGCCGCCACCCGCAGGTCCCGGGTGATGCGGGTACGCCGGCCATCGGGGGCGATCCGCCAGAGGTCCGACCGGACCGAGTACCTGTCCACGTGCTCGGGCTGGGTCGTCCAGAGGGTGTCGCCGGGCCCGAAGGAGAGGGGGGCGTCCTGGTGAAGGGGGAGGAGGACCCGGTCGCCCCCCCCCTCGGGGCCGCCGTCGCGCACGACCAGCGCGAGCTCGGAGCGGCCGTCGCCCCGGACCCAGGCCATGGCCCCGTCGGAGGGGCGGAAGACGGGGTAGAGGGCCAGGCGGGCGTCCCGGGTCAGGAGCTCGGGCTCCGGCGCCAGGGCCCGGGCCCGGATCGCCTCCTCGAGGGCGCGCCCCCCGGCCTCCACGCCCCGGGCCCACCCGCGGTGGAGCTCCTCCAGGGAGGCGCCGAAGGCATCCTCGGCCGAGGCGTTCAGCCGGAGGGGGTTCAGGCGGGTCCCCTGGCGTTCGAAGAAGGTGGAGACGGCCTCGGCCCCGTGGGTCTCCGCCAGGTGGTGGAAGAAGGTGCCTCCGTATGCGTAGGGACGCTCCCCCCCGGGAAAGAGGGGGCCCGTGCCCATGGCCTGGTCCAGTCGCTCCCCCCCCGATTCGAGGGCCCGGGCCCGGACCACGGCATCGAAGCGCCCCCCGTGGAGGCGCCCACCCCCGGTGAGGGACGACTCGGCCTCCACCGCCACCCCCTCGATCCCCCACGAGGGGAGGGTGCTCGCCTGGAAGTGGGGCCAGGCGTACGGGGCGCGCCCCATGACCGAGCGGGCGAGCCGGCCGATGAGCCCCGTCGTCTCCAGGTGCAGGACGTGCACCACCTCGTGGGTCACCACGAGTTCCAGCCAGTCGTCGAAGGGCATGGCCCGGGGGCCGTCTACCGGGGGGCGCGCCCAGATCACGATGCGGGGGTAGGGAGCCACCGAGGCGAAGCCGTTCGAGA
>JBJHCE010000025.1:0-25287 GCA_050485865.1 Gemmatimonadales bacterium
CGGCGCGCTCCGTCATTTCGTCGGCCTCGGACCGGAGGATCCCGCTCAGGACGAGCCAGCCGCCGGGGCGCACCCCCTGGGCGAACCCCGCGAGGAGGGGGCGAAGGATCGGGGTCTCGATGTTCGCAACGATCCCGTCGAACACGCCCTCGCCCGGGAGAAAGTTCCGGCCTACCCCCCGGGAAAGGACCCGGACCCGGTCGGCCATCCGGTTCCGCTCGGCGTTCTCCCGGGCTGCCGTGGCCGCCCACGGATCGAGCTCCACCGCCACCACCTCCCGGGCCCCGAGCCCGGCGGCGGCAAGGGCGAGGATCCCCGACCCGGACCCCACGTCGGCGACCCGGCTCCCCGGCGCCACGAGGCCGTCGAGGAGGCGGAGGCACCCCCGGGTCGTCGGGTGCTCCGAGGTGCCGAAGGCCATCCCGGGGTCGAGGACGAGCACCACCTCTCCCGGGGCGGCCTCCACCGGCTCCCAGCTTGGGGTCACGACGATCCGGTCGGTGATGCGCCGCGTGCCGAACCCCTGGCGCCAGTGGTCCGCCCACGCCTCGTGGGGCTGCCACCCGGCGGAGATCCCGGCGACCTGGCCCGCGAGCCCGGCCGCGTCCAGGGTGGACCGGACCGCCTCCACGGCGGCATCCGCTCCCCCTTCCGGGGGCGGGAGGTAGGCCACGAGGGCGTCGTCCCGCTCCTCCACCCCCCGTGGGGGCTCGGTCCCGGGGAACCCCTCCATCAGGAGATCCACGAGCCGCTCGCGGAGCCCGGGGTCCGGCGCGACGGCCAGGTGGAGGACCATCCAGCGGTCCGGAGCGGCCTCCGGATTCACGGGGTGAACGCCTCCTTCACCCGCGACCAGAAGCCCCGACCCCGCCCCTCGCCGGGGGCCCCGTCGGGTGCCTCGGCCGGCGCCGGGGATTCGAGTTCCCTCAGGCGCTCGAGGAGTTCCCGCTGGTCCTTCGTGAGGGACTCGGGGGTCCAGACCCGGATCCGGGCGATCAGGTCCCCCCGCCCCCGCCCGTTCAGCTCCGGGACCCCGCGCCCGCGGATGCGAAGCGCCTGCCCGGACTGGATCCCGGCCGGGAGCTCGATCTCCACCGTTCCTTCCACGGTGGGGACTTCGACCCGGTCCCCCAGCGCCGCCTGGGCAAAGGTGACCGGGAAGTCCACGACCAGGTGGTTCCCCTCCCGCTGGAAGCGGCCGTCCTCCTCCACTTCGAGGATCACCATGATGTCGCCCCGGGGGCCGCCCCGGGGGCCGGCGTTCCCGCGCCCCCGGAGGGTGATGTAGTTCTCCCCCGTGACTCCGGCGGGGACCTCCACCTCGATCTCGGTCTCCCCCCGGGTCCGCCCCTCTCCGTGGCAGGTCCCGCAGGGCGCCTGGATCGAGACCCCCTCGCCGCCGCATGTCCGGCAGGTGGAAAGAGAAACGAACTGCCCGAAGACCGAGCGCTGGGCCACCCGCTCCTCGCCCGTCCCGCCGCAGGTGCGGCAGGGCTCCGGTGTGGCCCCGTCGGCGGAGCCCGTGGCGCCGCACGGGGCGCAGGGGTCGAGGAGCCGGACCCTGAGCCGCCGGGTCACCCCCTTCACCACCTCTGCCAGGGTGAGGGGGAGGGTCACGCGGACCGTCTCCCCCTTCCGCGGCCGTCCCGGGCCCCGCCCCCCGCGGCGACGGCCACCGCCGAAGAGGTCCTCGAAGCCACCGGCGCCCCCGAAGTCCCGCATGAACATTTCGAGGGCGTCCTGGATGTCGAACCCTCCGTGGAAGCCCCCCCCGGGAGCACTCCGGGCCCCTTCCGGCCCGAACCGGTCGTAGCGGGCGCGGCGCTCCGGGTCCCGCAGGACCTCGTACGCCTCGGAGATCTCCTTGAAGCGCTCGGCGGCCTCTTCGGAGCCGTTGTTCCGGTCGGGATGGTACTTCATCGCGAGCTTCCGGTACGCCTTCTTGATCTGCTCGGTGTCGGCGTCGCGGGGGACTTCGAGGAGTTCGTAGTAGTCAGCCATCAGGGGCACGGCAGCTTGCCTTGTCGTGTGGGAGGAAAACGAACGGAGGGCCGCGGATCCGGCCTCGGGACCGGGCCGGAAGCCCGGTCAGCCCAGGATCCGGTTCACGAGGGTCGAGGTGTGGTCCACGATCGTGATCACCTTCTCGTAGGGCATCCGCGTCGGACCGATGATCCCGATCACCCCCCGGAGCCCGCCGAAGCGGTACTCCGCGGTCACGAGGGTGAAGTCCTGGAGCTCCGAATGGGGATTCTCACCCCCGATCGTGATGCGGAGGGCGCCCTGGTGGGTCCGGGTGCGGAGCGCCTCGGCAAGGAGTTCCCTTCGCTCGGTGAGCTCGAGGAGTCCCTTCAGCCGCTCACCCGAGGTGAACTCGGGCTTCGCGGCCAGGACCGAGGCATTCCCGAGGTGGACGGAGGTGGCGTCGACCTCGGGCCAGTCGAAGATCTCGGCCCCCGACTGCATGAAGATGTTCAGGATCTCCTCGGCGGCCGGATCGTCCGAGGGCACGGCACCCCGGATCCGGTCGGCCACCGACTCGCGGATCTCCCGGAGCTCGAGCCCGGCGAGCCTCTCGTTCAGGAGCACGGTGAGGGTCACCAGGGTGTCGTCGGGCACCTCGCTCGCGAGATCCACGTAGACGGTGCGGACGACCCCGCTCCGGACCTGCGCCACCAGGAGGACCTTGGTCGAGGAGACGCGCACGAGGTCCAGGCGCTCGAGAACCGCCGTGGCCAGGTGAGGGCCCACGGCCACCCCGAGCTCCTGCGACAGGAGCCCGAGGGCGCGGGTCGCCCGCCGCACGAGCTGCTCCACCGCCGAAGCGCCCCGCCCCTCGAGCTCCAGCTTCAGGCGATCCTGCTCGTCCGGGGTGAGGGGGGTGGGGCGGATCAGGTGGTCGACGAAGATCCGGTAGGCCCGGTCGGTGGGAACCCGGCCGGCGGAGGTATGGGGGTGGGTCAGGTACCCCTTTTCCTCCAGGTCGCTCATGGTGTTGCGGACCGTCGCCGGCGACACGCCGAGGTCGAACCTCCGGGTCACGCTCCGGCTCCCCGCGGGCTCGGCGGTCTCGACGTAGGTGCGCACGACGGCCTCGAGGACCCGGCGCTCCCGATCGGTGAGCTCCGGGTCCCCGGCGATTCCTCGGTTCGGATCCCGTGCGTCCTGCTCCATCATTCCCTGAAGTTCGAGGGTTCCGGACCTCACGTCGAGGGCCGCCCCGGTTCGGGGCCCGGAAGGCCGGGGCGGCGGGCCCGTCGCCGGTCCAGGTGCGCCGCGAGTTCCACGGCGAGGGCATCGGCCCGCGCCCACCCCTCCAGGGCCGGCACGATGCGCGCCCCCGACTTCCACGCCCACCCGAGGGCGAGCCACCGGGCCGTCGGTGACCGGGCAGCGTGCGGGTCCGGGCAGGCGATCCCCCGCGCCCGTCGGAGGGCGAGCCAGCTCCGTTCGAGCCGGACCTGGTCCCGGTCCAGGTGCTCCGTTCCCGCCACCGGGTCCGCGCCGGACCGGACCGCCTCCAGATACGTGGCGGGATCCCGTTGGTTCCAGCGGCGCAGCGGGTTCCGGAAACTCACGGCGCCGGGCCCGAGCCCCAGGAGCGGCTCCCTCCGGAGGATGGCCATCGGATGTCGGGGGGGCAGCCCGGGGCGGTGGCCCCGGGCGAGTTCCGGCAGGGTCCAGCCTTCGCCCCGGAGGAGTTGGAGCGCCTCCGCCCACGACGCCGGAGGGGCCTCCTCGCCTGCCCCCTCCGGCTCGTCCAGGGAAACGGAGGTAGCCCCGGCGCGGAGGAGGGCCCTGATCCGCTCCCCGAGCCCTGCATCTTCTCCGGCCCCCGGGTCGACCTGCACATCGACCTGGAGTCCTGCAGCGGCGGCACGCCGCACCGCCCCGGGCTCCGATGCCCGGCCCCGGAGGCTCACCCGGGTCACGCCGCCCTCGGCCCACGCCGCCAGGGTCTCGCCGGGAATCCGGGAATCCCCGACTTCGACGGTCCACTCCGGCACCCCCTCCCGGCCCGCCGGGGGCAGCCTCAGGATGCGGCGAACGAGGTCAGGGAGCGCGGGGCCGAGCCGCTCCGGTTCCGCCCCCCCCAGGAGGAGGGACCGAAGCGGGCGCGCGCCGGGGGGCCTGCCTCCCCGGATCCTGAGCTCCGCGGCCAGCGTCTCCGCCCACCCCCCGGGATCGGCGGCAAGGGCCGCCGGCACCTCCAGGTACAGGTGGGCGGCGCCCCGGGCCGGGTCCCTCACCCGTTCCCTCACCCGTGCTCCACCGGGGTGGCGATCCAGCCGTCGGGCTCCCGGCGGGCCCGCCCCTGGAGTTCGAGCCGGCTCAGGAGCCCCAGGGCCTTCGACGGGGGAAGCCCGGCCTCTTCCAGGACCTCCTCCACCGGGCGTGCGCCGGATCCGAGGATGCGGAGGAGGAGGGCGATCTCCGGGTCCTCCTCCTCGAAGAGCTCCCCGCGCCCCGCGCCCACCCCTCCGGCACGTCCCCCGGCCCCGGGGGGAAGCCCGGCGGCAAGCGCCGCGAGGCGGAGCCGCACGCGGTCGGCAAGCTCCTCCGGTCGGCCTTCATGCCCCCCCAGGACCGCGAGGGCGTGGGCGGCGGTGAGCACGGGGGGAACCCCCTCCACCAGAAGCGCGTTCGTCCCCACCGAGGCGGGCGACTCGGCCGACCCGGGCACCACCATCACCTCGAGCCCCAGGTCCAGGGCGTGGGTCAGGGTGTGGTAGGCACCGCTCCGGGCCCCTGCCTCCACGAGCACCACCCCCTCGGCGAGGGCGGCAAGCACCCGGTTCCGCCGGGGAAAGTGGTGGGCGCGGGCCGCCACCCCCGGAGGAAACTCGCTCACCAGGAGGCCGTCCACGGCGATCCGGTGAAAGAGGTCCGCATTCGCCAGGGGATAGGCCCGGTCCGGTCCCCGGCCAAGAACCGCCACCGTCCCGCCCGGCTCCCCCACCGCTCCCCTGTGCGCCGCCGCATCGATCCCGGTGGCGAGCCCGCTCACCACCGCGAGCCCGCCCCGGGCCAGCTCCCGGGCCATGGTCTCGGCGACCCTCCGCCCCACCGGGGTGGCGCGCCGGGCGCCCACGATGGCCACCGAGGTGCGCTGCAGGAGCTCCGCCCTCCCCCGGACGTACAGCACCGCCGGCGGGTCGTGGAGGCGCAGGAGCGAGGGGGGGTAGTCGGGCTCGTCGATCCCCAGGACCCGGATCCCCTCCCGCCCCGCGATCCGGACGATCCGGCGGGCCTCCTCGAGGACCTTGCCCAGGAGGAGGGTCCCGCGCGCCCCCCGGGGGGCGTCCAGGACCCCGGTGCGGATCCCGTCGAGCACCTCCTCGCGGGAATCGGCCTGGGCCAGGAGTCGCCGAGCCACCCGGTTCCCCACCCCTGGAAGCCCGAGGAGGGTCACGAGGGCCACGGCCTCCGCATCCAGGGTCAGAGCGGCTCGCCCCCCCACCATTCCTCCTCGTCGTCGAGGCGCGTCCCGTCGGCGGCGAGTCCGTCGCCGGGAGGGCGCACCGCCTCCGGGGGTCCGGACTCCTCGTCGGGCTCCGTCACGAACTCCCCAGGGTCCTCCCCGGATTCCTTCCCGTCGGCCCCCGCCCGGACCCGGGCCCAGAGGGCCTCGAGGAGGGTGTCCAGCTCCCGTCGCGCCACGGCGGACACGGCAAAGACCCCCCACGCCTCGGGCGCGTCCAGCGAAGGGACCGGGTCGTCCGGGCCCAGGAGGTCGGTCTTCGTCAGCACCACGCAGTGGGGGCGCCGCGCCAGTTCCTCCGAGTACCGGGCGAGCTCGCTCCGGAGGCGGGCGTAGGTGGCCGCAGGATCCGGATCGTCCACCGGCACGAGGAGGGCGAGGGAGCGGGTCCGCTCGATGTGCCGGAGGAATTGGTGCCCGAGCCCCTTCCCCTCGGCCGCCCCCTCGATGATCCCCGGAATGTCCGCCACGACGAAGCTCCGGAAGTCGCCGACCTTCACCACCCCCAGGTTCGGCTGGAGCGTCGTGAACGGGTAGTCGGCCACCTTCGGGCGGGCCTCGGAGACCGAGGCGAGGAAGGTGGACTTTCCGGCGTTCGGCTCCCCGACGAGCCCGACATCGGCAATGAGCTTGAGGGTGAGGTCGAGAACGCGCGCCTCCCCCTCCTCTCCGGGCTCCCACCTGCGGGGGGCCTGGTTCGTGGCGGTCGCGAACCGGGCGTTCCCCCGCCCGCCCCGACCCCCCTTTGCCACGACCATCCGGTCGCCGGGCTCGAGGAGTTCCCCCAGGAGGGTACCGTCGTCGGCGTCGCGCACGAGGGTCCCCGGGGGAACGCGGAGCACCAGGTCCTCCCCGCTCCTCCCGGTCTTGTTGCTTCCGGCCCCGTGCTGCCCGCGCTCGGCGCGGTACTCCGCCAGGTACCGGAAGTCGGTGAGGGTGAAGAGCTGCGGGTCCGCCTCGAGGATCACGCTCCCGCCCCGTCCGCCGTCGCCGCCGTCCGGCCCCCCCCGGGGAACGAAGGACTCGCGGCGGAAGGAGTCCGCCCCGGAGCCGCCCACGCCCCCCTCCACCCGGATCGTCACCTGGTCAATGAACATCGGTTCCTTCCTCGCTCGCGTTCGGTACGTCGTCTGCTTCGCTGCCGTCCACTCCGCCATCCTCCACGCCGGGCCGTCCCGCCTGGACCGCCCTCCACCGCTCGTGCACCCGCGCCCGGATTCCCTCGTCCCCGAGCCAGGGGTCGATGGCCTCCAGGACTTCCTCCACCTCTTCCGGCGCCACCCCGTTCCGGAGGGCTCCCCGGAGATGGGAGTGGAGCTGGACAGGGGCATCCTGCACCGCCAGGAGGGAGGCCACGAGGAGTTCCCGGTCACGGAGGGCGAGCCCCGGGCGGCCCAGGACGCGCCCGTACCCCTCCTCCACCATCCACCGGGCCAGGTCCGGGTGGAGTGCCCCGACCTCTTCCCGGAGCCGTATTCCCGGATCCCCGTACACCGCCTCGAAGACCCGGGCTCCGCGCTCCGGCCACCCGGCTGGGGACTCGTTCACCACCCCCGCCGTGCGTCCCGGCCACCGCCGGCGCCAGAGGGCCAGCGCCCCGAGGGTGGCCGGGTACCCCAGAAAGAGCACCGACTGGAGAAGGGCCTCCTCCACCTCCCGGGCCTCGACCTCTCCCCGGGTCACGGCACCCTCCAGCCGGTCGAGTTCCTCCTCGAGCCCCATCCGGTCACGGGCCGCCTGCGCCGCCGCCACCCGGGCCAGCGTGCGCATCCCGGGGCGAAGCCTCCCCCGCACCCCGGTCGGAATCGCCGCCGGAGCGCCCTCGGCCGCGCGCGGCAAGAGCCGGATGGAGGCCTCGAGGTGCGCCACGACCTCGCCCCGGGTGTTCGGCACCGGGGGGCTCCGCCAGGGCTCGGCCGCCGCGCCCACCTCCGGGAGTGCATCCGACACCCCGAGGGCGTCCAGGACCGCCACGAGGGCCACCTCCGCCGCCCGCCGGGCGCCGTCCTCCACCTTGAGGGCAATCCCGAGCACGCGACCGGGCTCCCCTCCGGCACCGAGGCGCACCGCCGCCCCGTACACCCCCTCGGCCCCCACCTTCGCGACCAGGCGTCCGCCCCCGGCACCGAGGAGCGCCGTGCAGAGCCGCCCGGTCCCCGCCACCTGGAAGGGGTGCGCGGCCATGGCCTCCACCACCGCCCCGGCACCCCCTTCACCCCCCTCCGCCGCCGCGAGGAGCCGCGCATAGCCGAGGGCCAACCGGTCCAGGGGAGCCGTGAAGCAGATCACCCCGCACCCGTCGACCCCGCGGCCGAGCTCCGCGGCCGGGACGCCGAGCCACCGCGCCACCTCACGGGCCATCCGGTCCTGCACGGGGTGACCCTCCTCGTGGTACCCCTCGAGCGGCCACCCGTGATGCCGGGCGAGCGCCAGCATCCCGGCGTGCTTCCCCGAGCAGTTGTTGTGGATGCGTTCGGCGGGGACCCCGGCTTCCGCGAGGACCCGCGCCGCGGGCCCGTGCATCGGGGGGTGGGCCCCGCAGGCCAGCGCCGTATCCTCGACCCCCGCCGCCGTGAGCATCCCCCGGACCCGTGCCACGTGCTCCGCCTCGCCCCCGTGGGACCCGCAGGCCACGGCGAGCTCCGCCGCGCCAAGCCCCAGGGCATCCAGGACCCCGTCCTCCACCAGGGGGAGGGCCTGGAAGGGTTTCGCGGCGGACCTGAGGAAGACGGGAAGCCCCCGGTCGCCGGCATGCCCCACCGGGGTCCCGTCGGCACCGACCACGGCCACGTGCACCCGGTGCACGGACTCGGTCCGGCTGCCCCGTACGAGGCGCACCTCCCCTGGCTCCCGGCCTGGTTCCCGCCGCCCTCCCTCCGCCATCGCGTTCTCCATGGTCGTCCGTACCTGGTCCCCGGAAGCCGGGTGCGCGTCGCCCGGGGCCCCTGCGTGCCCCGAATGCCCCGAATGCCCCGAATGCTCCGCAAGATGTCGGAACCAGGGGGGCGCGCCCATGGCCGCCGGGGAACCCCCGTACCCCGGAAGGAACCCTACCCCCCGGCGCCGGAAAGCGGCGCGGCGAGCGCCGGAAGATACACCCACACGAGGCGGAGACCCATGGCGGCCAGGAAGAGGCCGAAGAGCTTCCTGAGGGTGGCCACCGGGAGTCGGCGATTGAGCCTGGCCCCCCAGGGGGCGAGGAGGACCGCGCCCGGCACGAGGGCGAGGGCCATGGGAACGTTCACGAACCCCACCGACCCCGGGGGGAGCCCCTCCACCCCCTGCCCGGCCAGGGCATAGGAGACGATCCCCGCCGGCGCGGCGAACGCCACGATCCCGATGGAGGCCGCCGTCACCCGGTGCAGGTCCATCCGCGCCCACCGGAGGAGGATCGGGACCGCGACGATCCCTCCCCCGACCCCGAGGAGGGCCGAGAAGAGCCCCACCACCCCACCCCCGCCCACCGCGAGCCAGGGCCGGAGCGCCGCCGATGACGGGGGTGGCGGGGGCGGGGCGCCGGAACCCCCATCCGCGCCCCCGCTCCCGCGCATCCCCCGACCCGGACCGACGAGCATCCGTCCCCCCACCCCGAGGATGAGCGCCCCGAAGGCCACCTTGAGCCCTTCGGAGGGAAGCACCACGGCGAGCTGGGCCCCGGCAAGCGCCGCCACCGCCGCCGCGAGCCCCAGGGGGACCACCGCCCCCCACGCCACCATCCCGGCGCGGCGAAAGGAAAGGAGCCCGGCGGCAGCGGTGGGGACGATCACCGCGAGCGAGGTGGCATGTGCCAGCGCGGCGTGGTGCGCCGGGTCCGCCACCACCCCGGACCAGGCGGCGTTTGCCAGGAGGAGGTAGAGAAAGGGGACCATGAGGGTTCCCCCCCCGATCCCCAGGAGCCCCGAGAGGGCGCCGGCCGCCGCCCCCACGACGAGGGCGAGGGCGAAGGCGGCGAGGGTCACCCCCCCACCCCCGGGCCCCGGACCGGACCCGTCAGCGGTCCTCGTCGTCGGCCCGGGACGACCCCGCGGCGGCGAGGAGGGCCTCGGTGCTCGTCACCCCGCGAAGGAGGGCGAGCGCCTCCTGGAGGACCCGGTCCGAGGGCACCCGGCGCAGGAACCGCCCCTCCTCCCCCCACCCCTGGAGGGCGATCTCCGCCTCGAGCTCCCCGAGGACGAAGCGGGAAGCCCGGTTCCAGGTGGTCTCGTCGAGGGCGAAATCCCGGTCGCGGAGCGTCCGGAGGAGTTCGGCCCGCTCCGCCTCACCCACCTCCACCGCGAGCGCCCCTCTCGGGTCCCGCACCTCCCCCGGCACCGCCTCGGCACCCCGGGCCCGGAGAAACTGCACCGTGTAGTCGAAGACTCCGGCGTTGTAGCGCCCCCCCTCGGCGAAGAGCCCGCGCACGGCGCGCTGTTCGTCGAGGGTGAGGGTATCGGGAAGCACGATCCGGTCCGGCACGATCCCCCCCCCGGCGTAGAGGGTCCTTCCCCCCATCGAGGTGACCACGGGACGCCCCGCCGTGTCGGGGAGGAACACGAACTGCCCCTCCACCGAGAGGGCGGGCGTCCGGGGCGCCGCCCTCGCCTCTCCCTCCCCTTCGCCATCCTCCCCCACCGGCACCACCCGCTCGATGGAGCGCCCTGCGGGCGTGTACCACCGGGCCGTCGTGAGCTTGAGGACGTTTCCGCCCGAGAGGGTGAAGAGGGTCTGGACCGATCCTTTCCCGAAGGAGGTCCCCCCCACCACCACCGCCCGGTCGTGGTCCTGGAGCGCCCCCGCCACGATCTCCGAGGCCGACGCGCTCCCCCGGTCCAGGAGGACCACGAGGGGCATCCCCTCGTACCGGTCGTCGGACCCGGAACGGAGCTGCTGGTTCTGCTCCCGGGCCTGCCCCCGCGTCTCCACCACCGGGAGGCGCGAGGGAAGGAAGAGGTCCGCCACCCCGATCCCCTGCTCCAGGATCCCCCCCGGGTTCCCGCGAAGGTCGAGCACCAGGGCGCGGGCCCCGACCCCGCGAAGGGAGTCCGCCGCCGCCCGCACCTCGCGCACCGCCCCCTCGTTGAAGATCCCGAGGGGAATGTACCCGATCCCGTCGTCCAGGAGGGTGGCGAAGGGCACGGACCGGAGCTGGATGCGCGCCCGCTCGATGGTGAACTCGATGGGCTGGTCCACCATGGGGCGTTCCACGAGGATCCGCACGGGCGCCCCGGGAGGCCCGCGGAGGATCTGCACCGCCTGCTGCGTCGTCCACCCGCGGATGTCCTCCCCCTCCACCTCCACGATCCGGTCCCCCGGCCGGATCCCGGCCCGGGACCCCGGCGTCCCCGGGATCGGGCTCACCACGGTCACGCGCTCGTCCCGGTCCACGATCTCGAGGCCGATCCCCCCGTAGTCCCCCTCGGTCTGGATCCGGAAGTTCTCGTACGCCTCCACGTTCAGGAGCGAGGTGTTCGGGTCGTTCAGCTCGCCCAGGAGCCCGTCGATGGCGAACTCGTAGAGGCGCTGCCGGTCCACCCGGTCCACGTACCGATCCGCCACGTGGTCCACGATCTCCTGGAAGAGGCGGGACTGCACATAGATGTTCTGCTCCTGCGTGACGCCGCGCTGCAGGAACCATCCACCGGCGAGGAGCGCCAGGAGGAGGACGATTCCGGGTCCGAGGGGGGGACGGGAGGCGTTCATGCGGAGGGGTCTGCGTCGGGTTCGATTTCAGGGGGATGCACGGGAGTCCGGCTTGTGTCCGCTTTCAGACCCCCCGGGCGCGCGGCGGGTTCCGGGGGCGGGAGGGACGCGCCGGGCCGCCGCGCCCGGACCACGGGAAGGACGGACTCGAGGATCCGCCGGTGGACCTCGCCCTCCGTTCCCCGGGCCTCCACGAGCACCACCCGCGGGTCACCGGCGGCGAGCGCCCGGTATCCGTGGGCCACCCGGGCGTGGAAGGCCTCGCCTGCCCCCTCGATCCGGTCGGCCCCCTTCCCCTGGCGGAGCTGCCGCGCCCGCCCCTCCTCCAGGGAGAGGTCCAGCACGAGGGTCAGGTCGGGCACGAGCCCGCCCGTGGCAAAGGCGTTCAGCCTCCGCACCTCGTCCAGCGGGAGCCCCCGCCCGTACCCCTGGTAGGCGAAGGTGGAGCTCTCGAAGCGGTCGGCGAGCATGATCTCGCCGGCCTCGAGCGCCGGCCGCACCACCTCGCGGACGAAGGCGGCCCGGGCGGCGAGCATCAGGAGGAGTTCGGACTCGGGCCCGATCCGGAGGTCCCCCCGGTCCAGGAGGACCCCGCGCACCGCCTCTCCCAGGGGCGTGCCCCCGGGCTCGCGGGCCTCGCGCACCGGGAGCCCGGCGGCGAGGAGGGCGTCACGGAGGAGGCGGAGCTGGGTCGTCTTCCCCGCTCCCTCCACCCCCTCGAGCACGAGGAAGAGCCCGGTCCCCGGACCCGCCCCCGGTCCCCGCGCGCCGCCCTCCTCCGCCGCCGGACGGGTCACGCCTCCTCCGCGTCCGCAGCCTCCGGGTCCAGGTCGGAGTAGTCCTGCCCCAGGTGGGTCAGCGGCTCCTCCCCGCCGAGCCAGCGCAGGGTGTTCTTGAGCTTCCGGTGCTGGATGAAGATGTCGTGCTCCGGGTAGAGCCCCGGGATCGTCTGGGGGCTCTTGAAGTAGAAGGAGAGCCACTCCTGCACCCCGCCCATTCCGGCCCGGGAAGCCAGGTCCAGGAAGAGGGCCAGGTCCAGCACGATCGGCGCGGCGAGGATCGAGTCCCGGCAGAGGAAGTCCACCTTGATCTGCATGGTGTACCCCATCCACCCGCGGATGTCGATGTTGTCCCACCCTTCCTTGTTGTCACCCCGCGGCGGGTAGTAGTTGATCCGGACCTTGTGGTAGAGGTTCCCGTAGAGTTCCGGGTACATCTCGGGCTGGAGAATGTGCTCGAGCACGCCGAGCTTGGACTCCTCCTTGGTCTTGAACGAATCCGGGTCGTCCAGCACCGCCCCGTCCCGGTTCCCCAGGATGTTCGTCGAGAACCACCCGTCGATCCCGAGCATCCGGGCCTTGAGCCCCGGGGCCAGGATCGTCTTCATGAGGGTCTGCCCGGTCTTGAAGTCCTTCCCGCCAATGGGGACCTTCCGCTCCACCGCCGCCTTCTCGAGTGCCGGAATGTCCGCCGACAGGTTCGGCGCCCCGTTCGCGTAGGGCACCCCCTCCATGATCGCCGCGTAGGCGTAGATCATGCTCGGCGCAATCGCCGGGTCGTTCACCTTCATGGCCGCCTCGAAGCTCTCGAGGGTCTCGTGGGCGGCGCCCGGCCGGAGGAAGATCTCCGTGGAGCCGCACCAGACCATGACGAGGCGGTCGCAGTCGTGCTCCGCCTTGAAGCGCCGGATGTCTTCCCGAAGCTGCTCGGCGAGCTCGAACTTGTTGCTACCTGTCTTTACGTTCGGCCCGTCGAGGCGCCGCACGTAGTCCTTGTCGAAGACGGCAGGCATCGGCTTCACCGAGCGGAGGAAGTCCTCCATGGGGTCCAGGTGGTGCCGCTCCAGCACGCCTGCGTTCACCGCGCTCTCGTAGCCGTCGTCCGGGATCGGGTCCCAGGTCCCGAAGACCACGTCCTCGAGCGCCGCCAGGGGCACGAAGTCCCGGATCAGCGGGGAGCGGCCGTCGGTCCGCTTCCCCAGGCGGATCGTCTGCATCTGGGTCACCGACCCGATGGGCTTCGCGAGCCCCCGCCGGGCCGCTTCCACTCCTGCCACCACGGTGGTGGCCACCGCTCCGAATCCCGGGAGAAGGATGCCGAGGCGTCCGTTCGCGGGGCGCACTTCCGGTCGATCGCTCACGCGCGTCACTCCGTCTTCTGCTTCGTTCGTGTTGGAGGCGTCGGAGCCGGCACCTCGTCGAGAGGAACCCCCGCCGCCTGTCGGTAGACCCAGACGATGCGCTGGATCGTGGTGAGTACCGTGGTCACCGCCACGAGGATCAGGATCCCCTTGAGCACGAGCCCGTTCCACATGAGCCCGAAGAAGAGCGACCCCCCTCCCAGGAGGACGAGCCGCTCGGCCCGCTGCATGAAGCCCACGGAGCAGTCGAGCCCCAGGGCCTCCGCCTTCGCCCGGGTGTAGCTCACCATGAGCGACCCCCCGATGGCGATGGCGATCACGTAGATCATCCAGACGTCGGCCATTTCCCGGCCGTACTGGTTGTAGAGGGAGATCAGCCCGATGAAGACCACGATCTCGCTCATCCGGTCCAGCGTCGCGTCGTAGAAGGCCCCGAACTTGGAGGCGAGCCCGCTCTCCCGCGCCACCCGGCCGTCGAAGATATCGGAAAGTCCACCCAGGAGTACACAGAGCCCCGCCCACCGGACGTGGTCCAGGTGGTACAGGTACCCCGCCAGGAGCGTCACCACGAACCCCGCGGTGGTGATCGCGTTCGGGTGCACCCGCCACCGGATCAGCGCCCGGGTCACGGGCTCGATGATCCGGTAGACCGGCCCCCTCAGGGCCTGGAGCGAAGGCATCGGAGTCCGCCGCCCGTCAGGAGGGGAGGATGATCCGGCCCTTCGAACCCTCCTCGATCCCCTTCGAGATCGTCTCGTTCACCCGCTGGAGGATCTTGTCGAAGTTCGCCTGCGCCGCCACGAGCCGCTGGTATGCCGGCTTCGCCTGGAGGTCCCGGGCGAGCGCCTCGTAGCGGTCCTTGTCCTCGTCCGCCGGCTCCTGTCCGGCCCTGAGCGAGGTCATGAGCTCCGCCTCGAGCCCCTGGATCGCCGACTTGAGCTCGGCGAGCTCCCGGTCCGAGTCCGCCGCTTCCACGGCCCGCTTGAACGCCTGGTACTCCTCGGTGCGCCCCAGCGCCTGTCCCAGCTCCGTGGCCATGCTCTCGATCTTCGACATCGGGTACCGCCTCTATTCTGGTTCGATTCTTCCGGATGCCACGCACCCGGCTCCATGACGCCGCGGGTCGCTCCCGCGGCCCCTCCCGGAAGGCTCAGTCGCCCCCGGGGGTCCTGTCTTTCCTGCCCGCACTCCGCCCGCCCCCGGTCCCGGACCGGGCCGCGGGGGCCGCGGGTTCCTCCTCGACCGACCGCGTGGCGAGCACGATCCGGTCCCTCCGCGAGAGGTCCCGGAGCACCACCACCCCCTCCCACCCGGGCAGGCCCCGGAGGAGGGCGAGGGCCCGCTCCCCCTGCCCCGCCCCGATCTCGAGGGCCAGGAGGCCCCCCGGCTCGAGGACCCGGGGCGCACCGCGCACCAGCGCCTCCACGAGGGCGAACCCCCCGTCGGGGGCGGTGAGCGCGCCCTCGGGCTCCCAGTCCCGCACCTCGGGGTCCAGGTCCGGAAGCTCCTCCTCCGCCACGTAGGGCGGGTTCGAGACCACCACCTGCACCCGGGTCCCGGGCGGAAGCGCATCGTAGAGGTCTCCCTCGTGAAGCGACACCCGCCCGCCGAGCCCCGTCTCCTCCACGTTCCGCCGTGCCACCTCGAGGGCCCCCGGCGACCGGTCCGTGGCGTGGACCCGCCGGAAGGGTCCCTCCGACGCCAGGGCCAGCGCAATGGCGCCGCTTCCCGTGCCCACGTCCACCGCCTCGAGGGACTCCCGCCCCCATTCCCGGACCCTCGAGAGGACCGCCTCCACGAGCTCCTCGGTCTCCGGGCGGGGGATCAGGACCCGCTCATCCACCGCGAGGTCCAGCTCCCGGAAGGCCGCCCGCCCGAGAATGTACTGGAGCGGACGCCTCCGCGCCCGTTCCCGGAGGAGGGGGCGGAAGGCGTCGAGCTCCGCCGGGTCCAGGGGGCGCTCGAAGTGGAGGTAGAGTTCGAGGCGTCCCATGGCCAGGGTGTGCGCCAGGAGGTGCTCCACGTCGAGGCGCGGCTCGGGGATCTCCCGGGCCTTCAGGTACTGGGTGCTCCACCGGAGGAGGTGCAGCACCGTCCAGGGGCGACCCGCCTGCGGGGGCTCCACCGGCTCGTCGAAGCGCGGGAGGGGGGCGGTGCTCATGGCGTGGCTCCGGGGGCGACTCCCCCGGCACCTCCCGAACCGTCACCTCCCTCTGCGGCGAGGCGCTCCTCCTCGGCGGCCAGCCGCAGGGCGTCCAGGAGCTCCTCCAGGTCGCCCTCGAGGACCCGGTCGAGCTGGTGCAGGGTGAGGCCGATCCGGTGGTCGGTGACCCGGTTCTGCGGGAAGTTGTAGGTCCGGATCTTCGCCGACCGGTCCCCGGTCCCCACCTGGGCCTTCCGCTCCCGGGCCCGGGCCCCCTCCTGCTCGGCGATCTTCCGGTCCAGGATCCGGCTCCGGAGCACGGCGAGGGCCTTGGCCTTGTTCTTGTGCTGCGACTTCTCGTCCTGGCAGGTGGCCACGATCCCGGTGGGGAGGTGGGTCACCCGGACCGCCGAGTCGGTGGTGTTCACGCTCTGCCCCCCGGGCCCCGACGAACGGAAGACATCGATCCGGAGCTCTGCGGGGTCGAGGACCACGTCCACCTCCTCGGCCTCGGGGAGGACGGCCACGGTGGCCGCCGAGGTATGGATCCGCCCCTGGCTCTCGGTGGCGGGGACCCGCTGGACCCGGTGCACCCCGGACTCGAAGCGTAGCGTGCCGTAGGCGCCGGGGCCGCGGACGGTGAAGACCGCCTCCCGGATCGCCCCGGGGATCCCCTCGGAGAGGTCCACGAGCTCCATGGTCCACCGGCGGGACTCGGCGTAGCGCTGGTACATGCGGAGGAGGTCGGCGGCGAAGAGCCCGGCCTCGTCCCCCCCGGTCCCGGCCCGTACCTCGAGGACCGCGGCCCGGTCGGCCATGGGGTCGGCGGGAACGAGAAGGCGCCGGGCCCGGTCCTCCTCGGACCGGATCCGGCGCTCCAGGGCCTCCGCCTCCACCTCGGCGAGCGCCCTCAGTTCGGCGTCGTCCGCGCCCGTGGCCAGCTCGCGGGCCTCGGTCCACTCCCGGACGAGGCCCAGGAGTTCCCGGGCCGCCCCGGCCGCCGCCTCGAGCTCGGCGCGCTCCCGCCCCAGGTCCCGGATCCGCTCCGGGTCCCGGGAGAGCCCCGGGTCCCCGAGGGCCACCTCCACCCGCTCGAAGCGGGCGAGGACCTCGTGGAGCCGGGCCTCGAGCCGGGGGTCCAGGGGCGTTGCCGCTCCCGAACCCCCCGATCCGCCGCCCCCTTCACCCCCGGACATGGGTGCGGCAGGTCCCGGTCACTTCGAGGGCGACTGGTACTTGCGGTTGAACCGCTCCACGCGGCCGGCGGTGTCCACGAGGCGCTGCTTCCCGGTGTAGAACGGGTGGCAGACCGAGCAGATCTCGACCCGGATCTCGTCCTGGGTGGAGCGGGTCTCGAAGGTGGTCCCGCAGGCACAGGTGACCGGGGTCGGGCGGTATTCGGGATGGATTCCCTGCTTCATCATGCGTCTCCGGATCGAACGTGCGGATCCCCCTTGAGGGACCCGAAGATACAGCCGATTAAAATAGAGAATCCGGCCCGGAGGTTCAACGGGGGCGTCACCGGCCCTGGGCACCGGCCTCCGCGAAGCGCCACACCCGGAACAGGACGGAGCCGAGCTCGTCGGAAAACCCGAGGAGACGCGGAGCCCGGCCCGGCGTCGGGCCCGTCACGGCGCTCGATTCGGACCCGCGTCCCTCCCGGTGGACCGTCAGCACGCGCCGAAGGGCATCCCACCCGGCGACCGCACCATCGTCCCCGGAGCAGCCGGCAAGAACGAGGAGCGGGAGCCCCCAGCGGAGCATCGTGGCACCGAACCCACCGGGGCCGCCCCCCCGCATCCCGTCGAGTTCATCGAGTCATTCCCGGTGGATCGTTCCAGGTCAGCGCCCCCGCCCCCGCCCCCGCACGTTACCCGTGACCCGCTGGAGCCGCCAGAGCGCAAGAAGGGGCAGCACGAGGACCGCGAGGGCCAGCACCCCGAGCGGGGGCCCGATCCAGGCCGAGGGGGGGACCGGGGGGAGGGGCGGCACCGCGTGGAGGGTCCAGGCGCCCCGGGAAAGGGGGATCCGCTCCACGGCGTCCAGCGTCCGGCCGTCGGGGCCCACCGCCAGCGCCGCGCCCCCCAGGGCGGAGCGGAAGACGGGGACCCGGAACTCGGCGGCCCGGAGTCGGAGGACGGCCAGGTGCTGCCTCCGCGCGGCGTCGGCCACCACGGGGAGACGTCCCCCGGGGCGGAGCATGGCGTCGTTCGTGGCCTGCACCACGAGCTCCGCCCCCCGGCGGCGGAGGCGGGCGAGCTCGGTCGGGTAGAGGACCTCGAAGCAGATGATCCCCCCGGCGCGAAGCCCCGCCCAGGAGAAGGGGAGCGCTCCGGCGCCCGGGGCGAGCCCCCGCCCCTCCCGCCCCGCCCCGGTGAACACGGTCCGCTCCACCCCCGCCACCAGGTGGACCTTCCGGTGCACCCCCTCCAGGGGCTCGCCGGGCTCGCCGGTCTGCAGGAGGGTGTTGTAGCGGCGGCCGTCCACGACGGCGTGGGCCCCCGTCACCGACCCGCCCCCCGCCTCCACCCCGGCGGACTGCACCTGCTGGAGGTAGCGGAGCGCCAGCGTGTCGTCGGGAGCCGGAGCCGGGACCGGCGCCTCGGGCCAGAGGAGCGCCACGATCCGCTCCGGCGGCGCATCGGGGTCCGGCGGCGCATCCGGGTCCGGGGGCGGCGACCCCACCGGATGGGGCTCCTCCAGGAGCGCCCGCACCCCGGCCCGCAGGAGGTCCGGGTCCCCCGTCTCCTCCCGGGTCCGGTCCCAGGCCAGGATCCCCACCAGGGGTCGCGGGGCGGAATGCATGGCAAAGGCCGGGAGGGGGTCCGGCTCCGGCTCCGGGGCGGAGGGGGCGAGCATCGCCCCGGCGACCACCGTGATCCAGGCGAGCCCGACCCCCACCGCCGGCCTGAGGCTCGCCCGGGGGGCGGACGGTCGACGGAGGAGCTCCACCCCGGCCCCCGCCCCCGCCGCGACCAGGATTCCCACCCCGGCGCTCCCCGCGACACCGGCGAGGGCCATCAGGGGGTCCCACGCCGTGAGCGTCGCCGCCACCCCGAACCAGGGAATCCCCACCACCGGAAGGGCGCCGGGGAGCCATTCCAGAACCCCCCACGCCGCACCCGCGCGGACCGGAAGGGGGAGGCTCGCACGCAAGGGAAAGGCGAGGGCCGCGACCCCACCCCCCACCGCGGCGTGGAGGGCCCAGACCGAGACCCCGGCGGCAAGTCCCCCTCCCACGCCCAGGTAGGGCTCCGCCGCCGCCGGGACCCAGTGGAGCCCCACGAGGGACGCGGCGCCGGCGAAGGCCGCCCCGCCCGCCACCCCGGCTTCCAGCGTCCCGGCCCGGTCCAGCACCATGACGAAGGCCAGCACCCCCGCCACCGCGAGGGGGGGAAAGGCCAGGGGGGGAAGCCCGAGGGCCAGGAGCACCCCGCCCCCGGCCCCAAGGAGGGCCGCCCGACCGGCCGGAAGGGGGGTCACCGCCCCGGCGTCAGCGCCGCTCGCCCGGCGCCGGCGGTCCCCAGGTGTACTGGAGCCCGGCCCGGACCTGCGCGTACGACACGCTCTGGACGAGCTCCATCCGGGTCTCGCCCACCACCCGGAGCCGCTCGTTCAGCGGGAACTCGAGCCCCGCGTGGGCATTTACCCCGGCGCGGATCGTGTTCAGCAGGTCCTCGATGAAGGTGTCCTCGATGGCGGTGCCGGAGCCCCGCATGACGTGGGCCGTGCCGCCCAGTCCCACGTAGGTCAGGAGCCCCCCGGGAACCCGCCAGACCAGGTGCGCGTCGGCATGGAGCGCCACGTCGGACCAGCGGATCCGGCCCAGGTTCACGTTCGGACGCTCGCCGGTCTCGCCCTCGACCAGGTCCGCCACCTGCCGCTCGAAGGCCTCCACCTCGGACCTCCGGAGCTCCGACGACCACCGGGACGCCCCCGCCGTGACCCGCACCCCGGGCCCGAGGAAGCCCAGGTCCACCCGGAGGTCGAAGGACCCGGTGGGATCCACCGGCCCCGGCCGGACCCACCCCGCCCCGAGCATGACCCCCCTCAGGCTCAGGTTCTCGTAGTCGAACTCGGCGAGCCCCTGCCCCGCCGCCTCGGTGGCCAGGGGGCCGGCGCCCACGGCGAGCCCCCCCGCGAGGGCGAGGACCGCGGCCGGGCGCGCCCGGCCAGGACCCCGCCCCGCCGCACCCGCCGCACCCTTCCGCATCCCCGAAACGAAGCTCCGCTTGCGTCCCGTCATCGTCCTTCCTCCCCTGGGTCGTCCCCTCAATCGTCGTCGTGGGCCACCACCGCTGCGGCCTCCCGGGCCGCCTCCACGGTGGCATCGATCTCCCGGTCCCCGTGCAGGACCGAGAGGAACCCGGCCTCGAAGGCCGAGGGTGCGAGGAAGATGCCCCGGCGGAGCATCTCCCCGTGGAACCGGTTGAAGCGGGCGATGTCCGCCTCCTTCGCGTCCTCGAAGGAGCGCACCGGCCCCGGGTGCAGGAAGAACCCGAACATGGAGCCGATGGCACCCCCCGACGCCGGGATCCCCGCGTCCCGGAGCGCCTCCACGATCCCCCGGGCCAGGCGGCGTCCCCGCGCCTCGAACTCCGCGTAGGGGTCGTGGGCCTCGAGCCAGGCGAGCTGCGCGTTCCCCGCGGCGGTGGCGAGGGGGTTCCCCGAGAGGGTCCCGGCCTGGTAGATGGGGCCTGCCGGAGCCACCTGCTCCATGATCTCCCGCCGTCCGCCGAAGGCGCCCACCGGGAGCCCGGCGCCGATCACCTTGCCGAGGGTCGTCAGGTCCGGGGTCACCTCGAAGCGTCCCTGCGCGCCCCCGAGCCCCACCCGGAATCCGGTCATGACCTCGTCGAACACGAGGAGGGCGCCGTGGGCGTGGGTGAGCTCCCTGAGGAGCTCGAGCCACCCGTCGTCCGGGAGGATGAGCCCGGCATTCCCCATCACCGGCTCGAGGAAGACCGCGGCGATGGTGCCTCCCTCGCGGCGGAAGAGGTCGCGAATGCGCTCGGCGTCGTTGAAGGGGAGGACGATCGTGTCCCCCGCCGCGCCCGCGGGGACCCCCGGGGAGTTCGGGAGCCCCAGCGTGGCCACCCCGGAGCCTGCCGCCACGAGGAAGGGGTCGGCGTGGCCGTGGTAGCACCCGGTGAACTTCACGAAGCGGTCGCGGCCGGTGTAGCCCCGGGCCACCCGGAGGGCGCTCATCGTGGCCTCGGTCCCGGAGTTCACGAGGCGGACCATCTCGATGCCGGGAACGAGGCGGACGAGGCGCTCGGCCATCTCCACCTCGGCGGCAGTGGGCGCGCCGTAACTCGTGCCCCGCCGGAGCTGGGCCTCGAGGGCCTCCACGATGACCGGGTGCCCGTGACCGAGCACGTGCGGCCCCCACGACATGATGTAGTCCAGGTAGCGGTTCCCCTCCGTGTCCACGAGGTACGGGCCCTCGGCGTGGTCCACGAAGAAGGGGCGGCTTCCCACCGAGCGGAAGGAGCGCACCGGCGAGTTCACCCCCCCGGGGAGGAGCTCCAGGGCCCGGGCCCAGAGTTCGTCGATGGACCTTCCGGGGGAGCTTCCGGGGGATGCACCGGGGGCGGGCCGTGGGGGAGGGGCGGGTGCGTTCGCGTCGCTCATTCGCGGGGCGGGGTGGGGAGGAGGGGGGCGGGCCGGAGCGCCGCGGTCACGGTTCCACGATCCGGGCCACCAGGTCGTAGTCCAGGGCGTCCACGATCTCGGCCGTGACGAAGGTGCCGGGTCGGGGGGGTGGGGCGCCGACCTCGGAGGCGAGGATCCGGGTCACCCCGTCCACGTCCACCGCCTGCCCCCGGGTGCGGGCTTCGGCCACGTGCTCCGGGTCGTCGTCCACGAGGCCGTCGACGAGGAGGGTCTCGGTCTTCCCCACGAGGGCATGGTTCGCGTCGAAGGAGATCTCGCGCTGGAGCTCCATGAGCGCCTCCAGGCGCTCGGCCTGAAGATCCGGGGGGACATGGTCCGGCATCGCGGCGGCGGGAGTGCCCTCCTCCACCGAGTAGGTGAAGGCGCCCACGCGCTCGAAGCGGAGTTCCTCGAGAAGGGCGAGCATCTCCTCGAACTCGGCGTCGGTCTCGCCGGGGAAGCCCACGATCACCGTGGTTCGGAGGGTGATCCCGGGGACGGCGTCCCGGAGGCGGACCACCCGGTCGCGGATCGAGTCCTGCCGCTCGGGACGCCGCATGCGCCGGAGCACCGGGTCCGACCCGTGCTGGATCGGGAGGTCCAGGTACGGAAGGAGGCGGGGCTCGGAGGCGAGGAGCTCAACGAGCTCCGGGGTGATCCCCGAGGGGTACATGTAGAAGAGGCGGTACCAGGGAACGCCCGTGCCCTCGAGGAGTGCCCGGAGGAGGTCCGGGAGGAGGGGGGTCGCCTGGGGGGTGCCCCCGGAGCCCGCCGCCTGCACCGCCGCCCGCCTGAGGTCCCGGCCGTACCAGGTCGTGTCCTGGGAGATCACGTTCAGTTCCCGCACCCCCCGGGCCTCGAGCTCCCGGGCCTCGCGCACGAGCTCCTCCAGCGGGGCCGAGCGGTGGAGCCCCCGCATGTGGGGGATCGCGCAGAAGGCGCAGGTGTGGTCGCACCCTTCCGAGATCTTGAGGAACGAGGTGTGGGGGGTCTCGGTCGAGAGGACGCGAAGCGGGCGCTCCATGACCGGGACCGACTCGGGCGGGGGGAGGAGTCCCCGTTCCCGGAGCTCGGGGACGAGCCCCTGCATCTCGGTGAGCCCCAGGAAGAGGTCCACCTCGGGGATCTCGAGGGCGAGCTCGTCCTTGTAGCGCTGCACCATGCATCCCACGGCCACGACCGCGCGGACGTCGCCCTGCTCCTTGAGCGCGCAGGCCTCGAGGATCGTCTCCACCGACTCCTCCCTGGCCCGCTCGATGAAGCCGCAGGTGTTCACGATGACCACGTCGGCGCCCACGAGGTCCGGCCCCACCCGGGCCCCGTTCCCAACGAGGGCGGCCATCATCCGCTCCGAGTCCACCGTGTTCTTGTCACAGCCGAGGGTCACGAGCCCGATCCGGGGTCCGCCCCAGGCGCCCGCGGCCTCGAGGGCATGGTCCACGGCGCGGACGTCCCGGGGCACGCCGGGGCGGACCGGGTCCGGGGTGACGGGAAAGACCGGGAGATCCCGGGTCCGGACCCGCTCGCCGGGCTTCGGTGGTGGAGGCCTCGTCACCGGCCCACCACCCGGACCCCGGGCGGGGGCTCGAAGCGGAAGCGGTCTGCCGGAACCTGGACGTTCAGCCGGAGTCCCTCGAGCTCCACGGTGCGGACGAACCCCTCCGTCTCGGTGATCTCGATCTTCCGGATGAGGGCGTCCTGGGTATCGACCCAGATCCGGGCCCGCACGTAGAGGGAGGAGCCGGTGGGCTCGAGAAGGAGGATGCGCGCCGGACGGCCCTCCACAGGCTCCGTTCCCTCCAGGGTGGGGCGGTAGCGGGTCCCCGGGTCGGTGAGAAACTCCCGGTGGAGGTCGAACCGCCCTTCCGCCGCACCCGGATCCGTCCGGTACGCCTGCCCCGGGTCCGTGGAGGGGAAGTAGGCCCAGAGGTGGGTCCCGTCGGCCACGACCCGGTCCCCCTCCGGGTCGGAAAAGCGCATCTCGAAGCGGTCCGGTCGGCGCTGGCAGAGCTCCCCCCGGCTCCGGGTGGTCTGCCTCAGGATGTCGTTCACCACCGTCTGACGGAAGGAGGCGCAGAATGACTCGATTCCCCGGTAGCGCTCGGCGGCCCGCTCGAGGAGGGCCAGCGCCTCCCGGTCGGCGGGGGGCGCCTGGGCCTGGGCCGCCGCCCCAGCCGGCGCCAGGAGCGTGGCGCATGCGAGGAGGGACAGGAGGCGGAGGGCGGCGGGACGGGTCCCGCGAGCCGTGCGGGCGGCAGGGAAGGTGCGCATCGGAGGAATGTCTTTGTCCGGGTCGTGGAAGGGAACCCCCGCCCCCCGGGTACGAGGACGGTCGGGGGCGATGGGCGGGCGCCGAAGGGGACGGGTGTGGTACGTTCCGGGGGGGGTGGGGGATCCGTTTCCGGACTTCGGGCGTAGAACCGGGGCGCGACTTTCCCGTTTCCGTACCTCCAGACCGAGGCCAGACCATGCTCTCCCGTCGTGAATGGCTCCGCCGGAGCGCCCTCGCCGGCGCCGCACTTCCCTTCGCCCCCCGTCTCCTCGAGGCCTTCGAGGCCCGGGACTTCATCGGGCAGCAGCTCATCCGGAGGGCGATCCCCGCCACCGGTGAGCAGGTCACCGCGGTGGGGCTCGGTAGCTCCGCCACCTTCTCCTCCGTGGCCCGCTCCGAGGACTACTCGGCGCTCCGCGAGGTGCTGGGCGCCCTCGTCGAGGGCGGGGCCTCCGTCTTCGACACCGCCCCGAGCTACGGGGCCTCCGAGGAAGTGGCGGGGAACATCGCCCGCGAGCTCGGGATCACCGAGCGGGTCTTCTGGGCCACGAAGGTGAACGTGGCCCAGGGCGGCACCGCCGACCCGGCGGCGGCCCGGGCCCAGATCGAGCGCTCCTTCGAGCGGATCGGCCGCACCCCCATGGACTGCATCCAGGTCCACAACCTGGGCGACATCCCCACCCAGATGGGAATCCTGAAGGAGCTGAAGGAGGAGGGGCGGGTCCGCTACATCGGGACCACGGTCACGAACACGAACCGCTACCCCGAGCTCGCCGCCGTCATGCGGAACGAGCCCATCGACTTCATCGGGGTGGACTACGCGGTGGACAACCAGACGGCGGCCGACGAGATCCTCCCCCTGGCCCAGGACCGGGGAATCGCCGTCCTCGTCTACGTCCCCTTCGGCCGGACCCGGCTCTGGAACCGGGTGGGCGACCGCCCCGTCCCCGACTGGGCCCACGAGTTCGACGCCCACAGCTGGGCCCAGTTCTTCATCAAGTTCTGCCTGGCCCACCCGGCGGTGACCTGCGTCACTCCGGCCACCTCGCAGGCGCGGCACATGGTCGACAACCTGGGTGCGGCCACGGGCCGGCTCCCCGACGCCGCCATGGTCCGCCGCATGACCGAGTACGTGGACGCGCTTCCCAGCGCCTGATCCCGGCGGTACCTTGACCGGTCGCCCGCCCTGCCCCGCCTGGCCGCGGGGCGGGGCGGCACCGGCTTTCCCCCTCCCCCGGAGGTGAGATGAGGCGCCACTGGTCGATCCGGGGCCATGTCCTGGCCCTCGTCCTCTGCAGCGTCCTCCCCCTTCTCGTACTCCTGGCCCTCACCGTGGCCCAGGACGCCCGGCGAAGCCTCCAGGTGGCAGAGGAAAGCTCCCTGGCCCTCGCCGAGACCACCGCGGGGGCCGTGGCAAGCTTCGTCCGCGAGTCCCGCACCCTGCTCGAGGGAATCGCCGGTCGCCCGGAACTCCGCGCACTCGACGCGGAGGCCTGTGGCACGAGTCTCGTCGACCTCCACGCCGTGCTCCCGCGCTTCGCGAACCTCTTCGTGGCGGACGCGGAGGCCCGGATCCTCTGCTCCGCCCTCCCGCCACCCACCGGGGTCTTCGAGGAGGTGCGGGACCGGGACTGGTTCCGCTCCACGATGGCCACCGGTGACTTTACCGTGGGACCTCCGCAAGTGGGAAGGATCTCGGGGGTCTGGGTCACCGTGCTCGCCGTGCCGATCCGGAACCCCGACGGTCGGGTCCACGGTGTGCTGGGCGCTGCCGTGGACCTGGTCCGGTTCCGTGACTTCCTTGCCGCCACCACCGTGCCCCCCGGGACGGTCCTCACCATCGACGACCTGGACGGGGTCGTCGTCTCCCGGTCCCTCGAACCCGAGCTCTGGGTGGGTCGGCCCCTCCCCTCGAG
>JBJHCE010000026.1:0-25272 GCA_050485865.1 Gemmatimonadales bacterium
CCGGGACCGATACCGGAGCTGGCTCGTATCCCGGCTCGTGGCGCCCCGGGCCTTCGCCACCGCCGCCGAGGACGCCCGCCTGGCCGCGAGGGCGACCGGTCCCCGAAGGCTCGAGGCCAGGCGATGACCCCCCCCCCGGTCCAGGCTCCGGACCGCCCCCTCGTGGACTACGACTGGGCGGTGCTCCGCGCGGTGCCCCGGGTCCACCTGGGGGCGTCGGTGAACGTGGCCGTGGTGCTTCACGCCCGGACGGCGGGATACCTGGGGATGCGCGCGATCACCGATCCCTCCGAGCTCGCGCGGCGGGTCCCGGGGGTGGATGCCGGACTCCTGGCGCGCTACCTGGAGGCGTGCACCGAGGTCTGCGTGGGAGGCACGGAGGTGGGCGACGCCCACGCCTCCGTGGCGCTGGCACCCCCGTCCGAGCGCTTCCACTGGCTCACGGCGCCCCGATCCGACGTCCTCCAGGCCTCTCCGGTTCACGGCGGGGTAAGCCACGATCCCGCGGAAACCCTCGATCGACTGTTCCGCGAACAGGTGCTCGGAGACCGTGCCCCCGACGCCTCGGGCGACCCGGGACCGGCGCGACCTCCGGAACCGTGACGGCGCCCGGGGGTCCACTCCGTCTGACCCGTTTCCCGGGGGATGAACCCTCCCCGGACCGCACCATGCAACCTGAACCTCCGGGTGAGTCCATGCGACGATTCCACCGACGTCCCCTTCACGCCGCCGCCCCCTTCGCCGTGGCGGCCGCGTTCCTCGTCTCCGGATGCGCCACCTTTGCCGAGTATGACAGCGACCAGGACATCGGCTTCGGGATCCGGGGGCAGGTCCCCCTGGAGCGGGTCTTCTCGCCGGAGGGGAGCATCGGGGGTGCCACCGTGTCGCGCCTCGAGATCGCGGGGTCACTTCACCGCTTCTCGCCGGGTGACGATACGCTTCTGATCGGGAGCACGGACCTGGTGCTCCCCCTCTTCAGCCTCGCCGACGGGCAGGCCCGCACCTACGTGGGCGGCGGGCTCCACCTGGGCCGACGCTCCTTCGACGTGGGGGGGGCCGACACGAGCCTGGGCGCAAACCTGATGGGAGGCGTGCGCTTCGACCGTCGGGCCTTCGCCCCCTACTTCGAGGTCCGGGGCGGCATTGGAGGGTACAGCTCCCTGAGCGCCATGCTCGGGGTCCGGCTCTTCGGGCTCTGAGCCGGGGCGAACCCCCGAGGGCGAGGGACCGGCGGGACCCCCGGGCCCTCGCCCTCGCCGCGTTCTTCGGCTCCACCCTCCTCGTGGGGGTGGGGTACGGAAGCGCGTTCCTCCCCGGAGGCGCGCCGGCGTGGGCCCCATGGCTCCAGGCCCTCGGCGGGTCGGGGGCCATGGTGTCGCTCATGGCGCTGGGCGCCGCCCGGCCCTCCGGACTCGGACGCCTGGGGCCGGCGCTCGCGCTCCTCTTCCTCCTCCTGGCCGGGGGGTTCGCCGCGATCCTCCTCCTCCCCCCGCCGACGCTCACCGTCGAGGGCGCGGAACCGGTGCTCTGGCTCGGCCTTCCGCCCGGGGCGGCAGTTCTCATATACGGGCTCGGGCTCCTTCCCTTCCTGATCGTCCCCGTGGCCTACGCCTGGACCTTTTCCGAGCAGGTGCTCGAGGTGGGCGAACTCGAGGAGATCCGGGCCCGGGCCCTTGCGGCGCGCCGGGCTCCGTCCGCCGGAACCGACGACCCGGGGCCGGGCCGTCCACCCGCCCCGGGCGGCTGAAGCAGGCGGTCCATGCTCCCCGGCGCCGATCCCCTCGTACTCCTCGTCGGGTCCCTCTACCTGGCGGCGGTCCTCGCCATCGGGGGCTGGGCCACCTGGAAGACCCGGACGGCGGGAGACTTCTTCGTGGCGGGCCGGGGGATCGGGCTCCTGGCCCTCTCCCTCTCGGTCATGTCGGCCACGGTGTCGGGGTTCCTCTTCATCGGGGGCCCGGGGCTCCTGTACACGGTGGGGCTCGGTGCGGTCTTCATCGTGCTTCCGGCGGCCCTCACCCACCCGATGAGCGCGTGGACGCTGGGAAAGCGGCTCCGCCTCGTGGCCGAAGTCCGCCGGACCCTCACCCTGCCGGACGTGATCCGGGCCCGGTACCGCTCCCGGGCGGCCCAGGGACTCGCCGGGGTCTCGATCCTCGTGGCCGTGGTGGGCTACATGGCCACGAATGTCCTCGCCCTCGGCCTCGTCATGGACGCCGTCTTCGGGATCGGGCTCGGCCCCGGAATCTGGATCGGCACCGCAGTGACCATGACCTACGCGGCGGGCGGAGGGATCCTGGCCGGGATCTACACCGATGTCTTCCAGGGCCTCCTGATGGCGGTGGCCTCCACCCTGGTCTTCGTCTTCGCGCTGGACGCGGGCGGGGGGCTCGCCGGAATCTCGACCACGATCCTAGCCCACGAGCCCGCGTTCCTCCAGCCCTGGGGACACATGCCCGCGCTGGCGGCCCTCTCCTTCTTCTTCGTCTTCGGCGTGGGGGCGCTCGGGCAGCCCCACGTGGTCCACAAGTTCATGATGCTCCGGGACCCGGTGCGGCTCCGCTGGTACCCCCTCGTGACCACCGGGGCCCTCCTCCTCTCCCTCCTCCTCTTCGTGGGGATCGGGCTCTCGGTGAAGGCCCTCACCCTGGGCGGATCGATGGCGCCCCTGGCAGCGCCGGACGACGCCACCCCCCGCTTCCTCCTGGAGTTCACCCCCAGGATCCTCGGAGCCCTCGTCTTCGCCGGGGTGGCCGCCGCGATCATGAGCACGGTGAATTCGTTCATGAACGTGGGGGCCGCCGCGCTGATGCACGACATTCCCACGGCGCTCCGGCGCCCGGTCCGAAGCGAGCTCCTCTGGGGGAGGGTGGCCACGGTGGGGATCTCGGTGGCGGCGGCCCTCCTCGCCCAGCATTCCGGGCTTCTCGTGGCCTTCCTGGGGGTCTTCGGCTGGGGACTTTTCGCCTCGACCCTCGTCCCCGCCCTCGCCATCGGGCTGAACTGGGAGGGGGCCACCCGGGCCGGGGCGGTGGCCTCGATCTCGACGGGACTCGGGGTAACCCTCGTCTTCGAGACCCTCGCCTTCTTCCGGCTCTACTCCTTCCCGACCGGGGTGGCGATCTCGGGGCTCTCCCTCGTCCTCTCGATCCTCGTCTTCATCGTCGTGTCGCACCTGACCCGGGAAGACCCGGAGGTGGCCATCGACCCGGATATCCGGGTGATCCTGCGGGCCTGAAGCCCGGACCTTCCCCCGGGTGCGCGGGTTACGGTAGCGTGGGCCTCGAGCCCGCCCGCCCCGGCTCCGGACTGGAAGACTGCCCGATGATGCACCCCGCTCTCCCCGCCCCCCCACGCCCCCGCATGGACCGATGCGCTTCCGGCCCCCTGGCCGCCCTTCTCCTGGGAGCCTCGCTGGCGCTCGCCCTTCCGCCGGCCTTTCTCGAAGCCCAGGTTCCCGCCGGGACCCAGGGAGCGCCGGCGGCCCTCGGCTCCGCCGCCACCCAGGCCTGCGAGGCGCACCTCCGCTCGGGATTCGAGGGGCTCACCCCGGTACCGGCGGGGATCCGGGCCGGCACGGAGCAGGACGGATTCATCCTGGTCTCCGGCCGGGTAACCTTCCGGGGGAGCGCCGAGCCACCGGCCCCCTTCGCCTGCCTCGTCGCGGCGCGGGGGTCCCAGGTGATGGCCGCGGTCCTCCCTCCCCGGCCCGCGGGTGCAGGGGCCCCACGTGAACCCGGGGCCCAGCCGCCGGGAGTCCCGCCCGCAGGAACCACCGGCCGGCCCACGACCCTGAACCCGGCCCAGCTCGCCGCCTGCCGGGAGGCGGTGGTGGCCACGGCCCAGCGGGAGTACGGGACCCGGCCGGTCTTCGAAGCCCGTTCCGAGGCGGTCCTCCACGCCGACCGGGGAGAGATCGAGGTGACCGGGCGTGGCACCCTTCCGCGGAACGAAGGGCCCCTGGCGGTACGGTACGTGTGCGTGCACGACGCCGGTTCCGGGGCCCTCCGGAGTCACCGGCTCCTGCGCTGACCCCGAGGTGCGCCCCCGGGGGGTCCGCCTGCCCTCAGCGGCGCAGGAAGGACCGTCCCTCGGTCGTGGCCGGATGGGACTCGGCGGAGGTCGTGTAGACGAAGTCGCCCATCTGCGAGCGGTCCCCGTCTCCGGCCACGGAGGAGAGGTGGAAGCTCACGACACCCCCGGTGTCGGGCGCCACCCAGTGGATCGTCCACCGGGCGGGCTCCTCGCCACCCAATGCGGAACCGGCCTCGGTATGCTGGACGAACTCCACGGACCGCTCGGTGAGCACCGCGATCCGCCCCTCCTCGGATCCGGGGATCCGGAACGTCCCGGCCTGGGCCGTGTCGGCGGTGAACCGGGATGCCAGCTGGAACCCCGCCACCGCCATTCCGGGGCGACGAAGCTCCACCTCGAGGGTGTAGCCCGCGCCCGGCTCCCATGTCTCGGGAACACCGGAAAGCACGAGCCGGCCCACTCCGTCGTTCTCCTGGCCCTCCCAGTGGCAGGCGAGGCACGAATCCTCTCCGAACCCTCCGGTGACCCGGGCCGGGGCCCCGTCGGGGAAGAAGTGCACCACCGAGACGCCGACCACGGGCGGAGGAGTGGACCCCGCCACCCCCGCCCACCCGACGAGACCGAGGAGCCCGGCCCCCGCCGCGCCCCCGCCCACCGTGCGGGGCCAGGGGCGGCGGGAGCGAGGCGCCCGGGGCGGAATCACGGAACGGGGATCCGGGTCAGGATCCGCCCCACGAAGTTCGCGTCGGTGCCGAACCACATGGCGCCGCGCTCGGCATCGAACATCATGTGGCGGATGTTGTGGCTCACCTCGTTCACCGAGACGAAGGACTCGGTCCGGGGATCGAAGGCGACGAGCCACTTGTCGGGCCCCGTCTGGGTGACCCAGAGCACGTCGCGGTCATCCCGGGTGATGGCGTACGGCAGGGAGTTCTCGCCCCCGGGCATGTCGAACTCGGAAACCTCCCGGGTCGCCGGGTTGATCCGGCCCAGCTTCCCCCGCGGTTCATCCACGTACCAGACGTGTCCGTCCTCCGTGATGGCAAGGCGCCGGGAACGGGACTCGGGGACCATCTTGTCGAAGTGGGTGAGTTCCATCGTCTCCGGGTGAATGCGTACGAGCTGGCTCGTGCCGAAGAGGGACACCCAGGGGTGCCCTTCGGCGTCCATCACGATGCCGTACGGACGGGGCCGATCGCCCTCATGGGGCGTGACGAGCCGGTACTCCCCGGTCTCCATGTCGAGATGGCCCACCCGGTTCGAGTTCTGCGAGGTGAACCAGATCCCCCCCTTCCCGTCGAAGACCATGGTGTGGGGATCCTGGGCCTCCCCGGTCATGAAGACCTGGAACTCGCCGGTCTCGCCGTCGAGCCTGCCGATGCGGCCGTTCCGGTTTCCGGCATACCAGACGATCCCGTCCTCGTCCACGATGAGGGTGTGGGGGTTCGTGCCGTCCTCGATCTCGTACTGGCGGAAGCTCTCCGTGGCGGGATCGAACCAGGCGACGTAGTTCCCGGCCTGCCCCACGAACCAGACCCTTCCGTCGGGGGCCACGAAGGGATCACGGGTCCTTCCGCCGAACTCCACCTCCCACTCCCGGAGCTCGTCCTGCCCCCCCACGGGAGCCTGGCCGGACACGGGGAGGGGGAGCATCAGTGCCCCGGCTGCGGCGAACGCAAGGAACTTCCTCATGGCGGTCCTCCTTCGAGGGGGTCAGGGATCCCGGACGGGTCAGGCGCACCCCGGGTGCGACCCCGGGGTGCGCGAGCCCCTGTCGGACCCCTCGTTCACCCCGCGGGTTCCAGCCCCACCGCGAGGGGCACGTCGTCGGCGTAGAGCGCCTCGACCCCGAGGGTGGCCCCGAGCCACCAGTGCTCGGGCTGGGAGACGTCCCCGGAGAAGACGTGGATTCCGAGGGCCTTCGTGGCCTGGACCAGGGCCGCCCCCTGCCCCGCCTGCACCTGCTCGAGCTGGCCCAGGAAGCGGAGGTCCCAGCTCACGATGGAGGCACCGACCGCCATGGCCGCACCCAGGGCCTGCGCCGGCGCGGCGTACCCGGGAAGCCTGTGGATGGGCCCGATCTCGCCCCACTGGAGGCCGTAGGCGTTCTTCTCGATCTCGACCACCGGAAGTCCCAGGATCGCTTCGAGCTGCTCCGCTTCGAGGAACTGGAGTGCGAGTACGGTGAGCTGCCTCCGGATCTCCGGCGCCCGTTCCCGGGCGAGCCCCAGCATGACCGGCGACATGGAGTTGAAGTAGACGAGCTCCGTGGCCCCCATCTGCCGGATGATCCGCACGACCGCGTCCACGATGGAGGCCTCGTTCAGGTCGTCGGGGTCGCAGAGCGGCGACGGCGGCTTGAGGTCGACGGTGAGGATTCCCGTGACCCGGTCCGGGTTCGAGCGGTTCTGGCGGACCGCCGCCTGGAGCACCGCCTGGAAGGAGGGAATGTGCGGCGCCCGCTGGGCGAGCTCCGCCCGGGTGAGGGTGTTCATGCAGGTGAAGTCAGGGAGAAAGTCGTCGTGCCAGGCGACGATCTCGCCATCGCCCGTGATCTGCAGGTCGAGTTCCACGACCCGGGCCCCCGCAGCGTACCCTGCACGGACGGCGGCGATGGTGTTCTCGATGGGACGCGTCGGGTCCTCGCCCAGGTTCGCGCCCATCCCCCGGTGCGCGATGGCAATGGGGCCGAATCCGAGCCCCAGGAGGTCGTCGACGGTGGAGGGGAGGGGCGCCACCCGGGCCTGCACCCTCGAGAGGGACGCCTCGTCGGGTGAGGTGGCGCCCGGTGCCGGACCCGTGGGGGTACCCAGGTCTGCGCATCCCGAAAGAAAGAGGGAGAGGGCTGCGGCGGCGAAGACCGTGCGCGAAGCGCGGGATTCGGGGGGAGGGTGAACGGCGGGCATGGTTGCCTCCGGAAGTACGTGCGTCCGGTCCCGGAATGGGACCGGATCCGGAAGAACGATGGCCCCGCCCCCCGGTGCGCACCCCTCCCGCAAGCGACGTAGTGCGAGGGCGACGATGACGTAGCGGAACCCCGGCGGAGGGTCTCGCGGCGGGCTCCGGGTGAGGTCGAGTCTTCCCGAGATGCCGGGAGAGGGCCCGGTGCGGGCCGCCTCGCTGGCGTCCCCGCGCGACGGGTCGCTAGCTTCCCCGGATGACGGCAACCCGGTCCTTCCACCGAGACCTCCTCCTTTCGCTCTCCATGCTGTTCGGGGGGGCGCTCCTGCTGGCGCTCGCCGTGCTCTTCGTGGCCCTGCCCTTCCTGGAGGGGCCCAGGGATGCGCTCCTCCTGGCCGGGGCGCTCATCGCGGCGGACCTCGTGATCCTCCATTTCTTCGCCCGGTCCCTCCTGCGACGGAGGCTCATCGGGCCCCTCGACCGGATGATCCTGGATGCCCGGCGGATCGAGGGGGACCCGGATCGGGCCGAGCGCATGGCGCCCGTCGGGACCGAGGAGCTCGACAAGCTCGCCGAGAGTGTCAACGCGATGGCGGAGCGCCTCATCCGCAACCAGCAGATGCTCGCCCGGAACATCGCGTCCCTCGACGAGACCAACGCGGAGCTCGTGGCGGCCCGGGACGAAGTCGTGCGCTCGGCACGCCTCGCCTCGGTGGGCTCCCTCGCGGCGGGCATGGCCCACGAGATCGGGAATCCCCTGGGTGCGGTGATCACCTACCTGGACCTGAGTCGCGGTCGGGTGGCGGCGGGGGACGACCCGACGGAGCTCCTCGAGGCGGCCACGCGGGAGTCCCGGCGGATCGACCGCATCATCCGGAGCCTCCTGGACTACGCCAGGCCCCAGCCCGAGGTCGAAGGCGGGGTCGACCCCGCGGGGGTCACGGCACGGGTCCGGACCCTTCTCGAGGCCCAGGGCAGGTTCGAGGGAATCGACGTGACGTGGGATGTGCCCGACGGGCTCCCCCTCGTCCGTGTCGACCCGCAGCACCTGGAGCAGGTCCTCGTGAACCTGGTGCTGAACGCCCTCGACGCCCTCGCCGAAATGCCGGACGGGGCGCCGAAGCGTACCCTGCGCGTGAGCGTACGCGAGGCTCCATGGGAGCCACCTCCCATTCCCCATCGGCGGGAAGGGGACCCGCCCGGCACGAACTACGCGCATCGACGGCGGATTGCCACCGACCCGGCGGGCGCGCGGCGGAGGCTCCTCGAGGCCACCCAGGTGGTGGAGGTGACCGTGACCGACTCCGGGCCCGGTCTTCCGCCGGAGCTGGCCCAGCGGGTTTTCGACCCCTTCTTCACGACGAAGGCACCGGGGAAGGGGACCGGGCTCGGGCTCGCGATCTGTTCGCGGCTCGTGGAGGAGATGGGGGGACGGATCGACCTCGAGACCGAGGCCGGGGCCGGAGCGACCTTCCGGATCCTTCTTCCGGTCACGCCGGAGGAGCCGCCCCGGGAGGAGGAGATGGAGGCATGAAGATCCTGGTCATCGACGACGAGCCGGCACTCCGGCACTCCCTCTCGCTGATCCTTTCGGGGGCGGGATACGAGGTGTCCGAAGCGTCCTCCGGGGAGGAGGGGCTCCGACGGCTCGAGGCGGGGGACCCGGACCTCGTGCTCTGCGACATCCGGATGCCGGGCATGGGGGGGCTCGAGTTCCTCCGGAAGTCCCGCGCCTCCGGGTCGAAAGCCCTCGTCCTGATGATGACGGCGTACGGGAGTGTGGAGACCGCCATCGAAGCCATGAAGGCGGGGGCTTACGACTACCTCCCGAAGCCCTTCGGATCCGACGAGGTCCTCCTCACCATCCGGAAGGCCGAGGAACGGGAACAGCTGCGGCGCGAGGTCGGACGGCTCCGGGACGAGGTGCGCTCCGACCGCAAGTTCCGGGACATCATCGCGCGTTCCCCGGCGATGGTCCGGGCTCTCGAGCTGGCCACACGCGTGGCCCCCCATCCGTCGCCGGTCCTCGTGACGGGGGCGAGCGGGACGGGGAAGGAACTCGTGGCCCGCCTGATCCATCGGGAAAGCGACCGGGCTTCAGGGCCCTTCGTGGCGGTGAACTGTGGCGCGATCCCCGAGAATCTCCTGGAATCGGAGTTCTTCGGGTACGTGAAGGGGGCGTTCACCGGTGCAAGCCGGGACCGGGACGGGCTCTTTGCCGCCGCCCGGGGCGGCACCCTCTTCCTGGACGAGGTGGGGGACCTCCCCCCCGCCCTCCAGGTCAAGTTCCTCCGCGTGCTCCAGGAAGGGGAGTTCCGGAAGGTGGGGGGGACCGAGACCGAGGGGGCCGACGTCCGCGTGATCTCGGCCACGAACCGCGACCTCCCGTCGATGATCCCGACGGGCAGGTTCCGCGAGGACCTCTACTACCGGCTGGCCGTGGTCTCGATCCACGTTCCTCCGCTCCACCAGCGGGTGGGCGAGATCCCGATCCTCGTTCGGCACTTCGTGGAGGAGGGAGCGAAGCGCCTGGGCGTGTCCCTCGAGCGGATCGATCCGGAGGCGATGGAGCTCCTTTCGGGATACCCCTGGCCGGGGAACGTCCGGGAGCTCGAAAACGTGGTGGAGCGGGCCCTCGTGCTCGCCGATGGGCCGGTCCTCACGGTGGACCACCTTCCGGAGTCGATCCGGAACCCGGGTTCGAGCCGCTCGGCGGCCCTTCTCCCCGACGACGACCTGTCGGTCAAGAGACACCAGGCCGCCCTCGAGGAGCGCCTGATCCGGCTCGCCCTCGAAAGGACCGGGGGGCACCGGGCCAGGGCCTGCGAACTCCTCGAGCTGAGTCCCCGGGCGCTCCGCTACAAGATGGAGGACTACCGGATCGACGGTTGAGCCGGGAGGAAAATCCTTCCGGCTTCCGGAACGGACGTCGGGGTCCGGGGTTCGGCACCTGAAGCTGGATTGAGGGAGATCGGCCACACCGTCCGCCTTCTGCGGCAGCAGTCGTCCGGTGGGTGCCATGGAACGTTGCAGCCGTCCCGATCTCGTGGAGCCCGACCCGCCATCCAGGGCCGTGTACCGGCGCCCGTCGGTGCCGGGTCCGGGGTTCGGGCGGGAGCTCCCGCGATTTGTGCACGGTTCTTGCTTGGTTCTGGTGCAGGCGCCCTGACGGCGCTTCTCCCCGCAGCAGGGGAAACCATCGCGGCCCCGCCGCTCGAGTCTCACCATTCTTCGTCATGGAGACGATCCGTCGATGCCCCCCACGTCCTGGTTTCGATCCGCCTCGGGAGGCCCCGTGGGTGAGCCTCGCATACGGGCGTCGTCCGACGGGCGGTGGGCCTCGGCGCGGGAGCGAGGGAGCGCAGCCCGGGCCCGCAAGGGTGTCGAACCGGAGGGATCCGGCGGGCCTGTGGAGGCGGAGCGGGCCCCGGTCCGCTCCGAGGGAAGCCTCGGCCGGATCAGCCGCAGGGCGCTGAACATCGTGGTGGCCCTCGTGGCCATCGTGATCACCGCTCCGCTGATGCTCGTGATTGCGGTGATCGTCAAGCTTACGTCCCCGGGGCCGGTTCTCTTCACCCAGACCCGCGTCGGACTCGACCGGAGGACCGACGAGGACCAGGCGGACATCGACCCCCGGCGGAGACGGGACATGGGGGGGCGCCCCTTCCGGATCTACAAGTTCCGGACGATGACCCATACCCCGGAGCGAGACCGGGAGCAGGTCTGGGCCAGGCCCGACGACCCCCGGGTGACCGCCTTCGGGCGTTTTCTCCGGAACACCCGAATGGACGAGCTCCCCCAGTTCTTCAACGTGCTCCGGGGCGACATGAACATCGTGGGTCCGCGCCCCGAGCAGCCCGAGATCTTCCAGGAGCTCCGCGATCAGGTGGATGACTACCAGACGCGGCAGAAGGTCCTTCCGGGGATCACCGGCCTGGCCCAGGTGAACCACCACTACGACCAGTGCATCTCCGACGTGAAGATCAAGCTCCGGCACGACCTGGAGTACGTGAGCCGCGTGTCGACCCTCGAAGACCTCCGGATCATGGCACGGACGATCCCGGTGATCTTCTTCCGGAAGGGGGGTTGGTAGTAGCCCCTCGGCGCAAGCGGGCCTGCGCCTGAGGGTCCCTCAACCGCTCGGGTCCGGGCGGTTCCCGGAGCCCTCCCGGACCCAGCGGGCCACCCGTTCGGCAAGCCACCCCTGGTGGTCGGGGTGCGTGAAGGTGTGGTCGGCCTCGGGAACGTACTCGACCTCGAGGTTCCCCCGGAAGTCCACGCGGCCGAAGGACCGGGCGTACTGGTCCCGGTGAAGGATGTGGGCTTCGTCGCCGGTGAAGCACACGAACATCCGCACCCCGCGCCGCGCCAGCTCCGTGAGCCCGCCCTCCACCTGCCGGCGTGGCGGAAAGACCCTCCGGTACTCCGGAGCCACGAAGCTTTCGGGGTCGCCGTTTCCGGGTGCACCCCCTCGCACCTTCCGGGATGCGGCGCCCAGACGAACCCGGATCGAGTGGCTCCATGCCGAAGGGCTCAGAACCCGGGGTCCGTAGTGGCGGAGGTACCATCCGGGAGTCCGGTACGCGTACGGGTCCAGCTGGACGAGCCCCTCCACCCGCTCGTCGACCTGGGCGACCTCGAAGGCCATGTCGGCTCCGGAGCAGAGCCCCGCGAGGCAGAACCGGGAAGCTCCGACCAGGTCGTGCACGTGATCCATGGCCTCCCGCGTCTCGAGGACCGCGCTTTCCGTGAAGGGGCGTGCGTCCTTCCGGGACTCGCTGTCCCCGATTCCCGAGAAGTCGAACCGGAGACTCGTGACTCCGTCTGCCGCGAGGCGCCGGGCCATCGCCACGTGGAGCCGGCTTGCCCCGACCCGGTGGATGATCCCGGAGTTCAGGAAGATCACCACGGGCACCCCTGGCTCGGGAGCCCCGGAGGGAACCGACGGCTCGGTGAGGATCCCCACGAGCCCCCGAGCTGCGCCGAAGCGGACGATGCGCTCCCTCATCGCCCGCCTTCTCTCGAAAGTCGGTCCACGACGCCCTGGATGATCGCCCCGGGGATCAGCGCCGACCCGAAACGGTCCCCCTTCGCCCAGTCGGATTCGGACGGAATGACGCGGTAGGAGACGTGGGCGCCTGCGTCATGCCAGCGCTCGACGGCGGCACGCGTCGCGGGCCGGTCCGACGACACGACGACGTCGACCGGGACCGGGGGGTGCGGCTCCGCGCCGAGCGAAAGCGCGGCGATCTCCGAGGCGAGGGCCGGAACGTACGGGAATCCCCCGCTGGCACGGGTTCCTGCCGGGAAGGGCGCCGACAGGAGGTCCAGCGCCGGTTGCCGCGCTCCCGCCGGAACGCGCCCCTCCACTTCGCTCCAGTCGAGGGACCGGAGATACTCCGCCCCGTCCTCGACCGGGTCCCAGAGGACGACCCGTTCGATGTCGTCATGCTTGCGCGCCGTGGCCAGGGCCAGGTTCGCACCCAGGCGAAGTCCCACCAAGGCCACCTGTTCGAGCCCTCCGGCTTCACGGAGCTCCTCTACCGCTGCTCGGGCATCGACGATCCAGCCCTCCAGGGCAGCGTCCCCCGGATCGCCGGCCGAGTCCCCGGTCCCGGAGTAATCGAACCGGAACACGTGGAGACCCGAGCGTGCGAGAAGGGTCGTGAGCTGCCGGAAGGCGCGATGCGCCCTCAGGTACTCGCCGCCCACGGGGTAGAGGAGGACGACCCCCCTTCCCCGGTCGTCGCGGGCAGGGGGGTGGTGCACTCCGAAGAGGGCCCGGTCGGAGGGCCCGAAATGGAATGGGTTCATGAGCGCGAGACGGAGTCCCGCACGGCGCTCAGGATTCGGGAGGCAATGCCCCTCGAGGTCCCCTCGGGCTCGGGAGAGGGAGGCCCGGCGTCCGTGGCACGGTCGAGCTCCGCGGCGATCTGCTCCAGGGTCTGCAGGGTGAGGATGTTCGGATGGAGCCGAACACCCGTTCGGCGTTCGATCTGGAGGAGGGCACGGATCCCCACGAGGGAGTGTCCCCCCACATCCAGAAAATTGTCATGAACGCTCACCCGGTCGAGCCCCAGCAGGGAACGCCACACCTCGGCCACCAGTTCCTCGGAAGGCGTCCGCGGCGGAACATGGTCGTCGCGGGGGGCGAAGGGGTCCTGCAGGCGGGTACGGTCGACCCGGCCCCGGGCGTCCCTGGGAATGGACGGTACCTCCACGAAGTTCCTCGGAACGAGGACCTCGTCCACCTCGCCCCTGAGGTAGCGCCGGATCTCGCTCACCGTGGCGGACTGTCCGGCGGTGTACGCCACGAAGGCCACGACCCTGGCCGCTTCGCCACCGAACCGGTGGGCCACCGCCGCGGCGTCGGAGACGGCAGGGTGCCGGAGGAGTGCTTCCACCACCGGTGTCACGTCGGCGCCGGACGCGTCCCCGGCCGCTTCGGGCGCCCCCGACCCCGGAAGAGCCCCCGCACCCGGGTCGCCGCGGGAGACGAGCACCACCTCCGGGGCCGGCGCCTGGCCCAGGACCCGGAAGAAGAGGTCCACCCCCTTGGCGGTGGTGAGGCCACGCTCCAGGTCGATTCCGGTCCCCGCCCGTGGCGCAGCAGCAGGGGCGGCGGCGCCCCGTTCACCGATCCCGGGGTCGGTGAGGACCCCGGCGTCCACCCGGACCATCACGAACTCCGCGGCGCCCACGAGGACGGTCCCGTCCGCATCGGCAAGGGTCACGTGGAACATGGCCGCATCCTCCCCCATGTCCTCGGCCTTCCGCACGTGAACGAGAATCCGCGCGGAAAGGGGAGCGTATACACGGAGCGAGCCGTAGGAAGCCGGGATGAACACCCCGGTCCTTGACACCCCGTCGCCGCGTCCACCGTCCGCGTCGAAGAGGGGAAACGATCCTGTGGCCACGTCCAGGAGGGCGGCGTGCAGGGGGTGGTCCGGAAGATCGTCCCGGTAGCCCTCGGGAAGTTCGAGCTCGAGCATCGCCTCCCCTTCGCCGAGATGGACCCTGCGGAGGCTTCCCCACCGGGGACCGAAGTCCAGGATGGGGCTCGGAGGGGCCCCGTTCACCTCGAAGGTGCGACGCCTGTGTCTCCGGAGGAGTGCTCCGATGTCCAATGGGGGCGGAGGGGCGGCCCCGGGGCCGCGCACGCCCAGGGCACGCACGTGCTCGACCCAGGGCGTTCCCGGCCGCTCCCGTCCGACCACGGAAAGGAGCACCCGATCCCCGGTCCCCGGCCGAACCCGCACCGCCAGCTCCCGGCCCTCGCCCTCGGGCACCACGAAGGGCTCGAGGAAGAGGACCTCCTCGAGGGCGGTGTGGGCGCCCCCCTCGTGGAGCGCCATTGCTCCATGGAGGTACGCAACGAAGCCGGAGCCGGGGACGAGGGCGGGCCCCTCCCTCAGGCGGTGCTCTGCGAGCATCCATGGACCCCCGCCACCGAGGCGTGCCAGGAAGAAGTGCTCCTCCCCCGGCACGCTCACGTGGTACTGGAAGAGGGGGTGTTCGAGGGCGTGGACCGAGTCAGGTGCCGGGCCCTCCGCCCTGCCACCGTGAACCTGGTCGAAGGCCATTCCGGTCTCGGACCAGAGGTCCCAGGCAATGGACGTGACTCCCGCCCTGCCGCCTTCCCCGCCCGAGCGGGCCAGGGCCCAGGCGTCGAGGAAGGCGTTCGCCGCCGTGTAGTCCACCTGGCCGGGGAGGCCCGCGGTGGCGCTCCTGGAGGAGAAGAGGAAGGTCCGGTCCACGGACCAGCCGTCGAGCGCCCGGTAGAGCGCATCGGTGCCCCGGACCTTGGGGGCGAGCACCCGGTGGGCATCCTCGAGCTCCTTGGCCAGGATCGGGGCATCGTCGAGGACCCCGGCGGCGTGGACCACCCCCGCCAGGGCGCGGACGCCCGGGAGACACCGCTCGAGTCCGCTCCGGACGGCCTCGGGGTCCCGCACGTCGGCCGCGAGCACATGCACCCGTGTTCCCGGTGCCTCCAGCGCCTGGACCGCGTGGATCTTCCGCACAACCGGGTCGTCCGGTCCCTGGACCGCCTTCCAGTGGGGCCAGTCCTCCCGCGGGGGAAGGCCGGAGCGGGACAGGAGCACGAGATCCCCGGCGCCGCGACGCGCGAGCTCCCCCGCAATGGCAAGGCTCACCCCGCCAAGGCCGCCGGTGAGGAGCCAGGCGCCCTCGACCCCGGGCTCACCGGTGTCCCCGGGTCCGGTGCCGCGACCTGGCGATGGCTCCAGGCGACCGTAAGCCGGTGCAAACCGGTCGTTCCCGCGCCACGCCACGAGGGGCTGACCTCCCGCATGATCCAGTTCAGCATCGAGGATCCGGGACAGGTCCGGTCCTTCCCCACTCTCGACGTGACCCACGTCGACGGCCGTTGCCCGGATCCACGGGAATTCCCGGGGCGCCACCCGGACCGGGCCGAGGGCCAGCGACTTCCAGGGGTCCACCGGCTCTCCGGGCATCACGCGACACATTCCCGAAGTGAGGACGAGGAGACGCAGTTCCGCCCCGTACTCGTCCTCGCCCAGCGCCCGGAGGAGGGTGAAGAGGGTGTCGAAGGCCAGGTATTCCGGGTGTGTCCCCCCGTCCGGCCCCGTCCAGACGTTCCGGGCGCCCGTCGTGGGCCCCGATTCGGCGAGGGGGAGGTAGACGACCGCCTCCGGCCTCCGGCCCTCGGCGTCGAGCCCCTCGAGGAGTTCCCGCCACGCCGCGAGATCGGTGCCGTCCACGAGGGACAGGCCGGTGGCCCCGGAAGCGGCGCCCCCATCGGGCCCGCGCCCAAGCGTCACCGGGAACGCCCGCTCCCGGAGCGCCGGCGGGAGGACCCGGGACCCGTCGGGGTCGGTGGTCACCACCAGGATGGATCCATCCCCCCCGGGCGCGGCGGGGCCTGCACCCACCGCCGCGTCGAGTGCCGCTTCGAGCGGAGCCGGGTCCCAGCCCGGCACGTGGAGCCACTCCTCCACCGGGCTCCCGCCCCCGGACGGACCCGCCCCCCTGGCCCCATCGGCCCCCTCCGCCCCGGGGGCGTCCGTGGGGGCGAAGGTGGGGGCGAAGGCGAGGGCGCGCCCCGGTTCGATGAAGTGACGCGCTCCCTCGAAGGGATAGGTCGGAAGGGAGGTGCGGCGCGGGGACTCCCCCTCGTGGAGCCGGGTCCAGTCCACCTCGGCGCCCAGGCACCACACCCGCCCCAGGGCGGCGAGGTGGACCCGGGCGTCGTCACCCTCGCCGCCCGGATGCCGCATGGAGGTGACCGTCTCGAAGGGGGCGTCCGGCTGGACGCTCAGCCTCGCGAGGGTGCTCAGCGTTCGACCCGGACCCACCTCCAGGAGGACCCCCGACCCCTCCGCCGTGACGGCGCCGATTCCGTCGGCGAAGCGGACCGTCTCGCGAAGCTGGCGGACCCAGTAGTCCGGCGACGTCGCCTCCTCGGGGGTGATCCACCGCCCCGAGAGGTTGGACGGAAAGGGGATGCGGGGCGGATGGAGCCGGACCCGCCCGAGCACCTCGGCGAAGGGGGCCAGGATCGGTTCGAGCATCGACGAGTGGGCCGCCACCGAGATCCGGATCCGCCGGTGCTCCACCCCTTCGGCACGGAGGCGTGCTTCGAGCTCCTCCAGGATGGGGAGGGGACCGGAAGCCGCCACGAGGTCCGGTGCGTTCACCGCCGCAACGGACAGGCCCTCGGGGAGCCGCGCCCTGAGCGCGTTCTCGGGGAGCTCGACACTGAGCATTCCCCCGGGGGGGAGCTCCTCGAAGAGCCGCCCCCGTGCGGCGACCACCGTGAGTGCATCCTCCCTCGAAAGCACCCCGGAGAGGCACGCGGCGGTGTACTCCCCCATGCTGTGCCCCAGGAGCGCAGAAGGCTGGACGCCCTGCGCCATCCAGAGATGCGCATGGGCGAGCTGGGTGATGAAGAGGGCCGGGAGCGCCACGAGGGGGCGCTCGGAGGCGCCCACTCCCGCCCCCTCGAGGGCGTCGTCGAGGAAGGCCCGGACGAGGCGGGAAAGCTCGGGCTCAAGGTGCGCCAGGCAGTCCTCGACCACTTCCCGGTACGCCGGCTCGGCGTCCCGAAGACCCCGCCCCATCCCCGGGTACTGGCTCCCACCCCCCGCGAAGAGGAAGGTGACCCCGGGGGTGGGCTCGAGCGCCTCGGAGGTCACCACCCGTTCGGGGTCGCGGGTCAGGAGCCCTTCCACCACCTCCTCCCGCGATCCCCCGAGTACGACCCTCCGGTGCCGGAAGGCCCGGCGGCCCATGGCGAGGGTGAAGGCCGCGTCGGAAAGGTCGGGGGGTGCGGCGCCGTCCAGGTGATCGGCCAGGTCCCCGCAGGCGGCCTCGAGGGCCCGTTGCGAGCGGGCGGAGACCGGGAAGAGCCGGGTGGTCCGGCGACCGGGTGACCGGGCGGGAAGCTCCGGGGCCTCCTCCAGGACCGCGAAGGCGTTCGTGCCCCCGACCCCGAGTGAGTTCACCCCGGCGCGCCTCGGGCCGTCGGCACCCCACGCCTCGAGCCCTCGGGGGATGCGGAAGGGGGACGCCTCCAGTTCGAGGCCCGGGTTCGGCTCCCGGAAGTGGACGAGGGGGGGGATCTCCCGCGCCTTGAGCGCACACACCGCCTGGACGAGGGAAGCCACCCCCGCCGCGGTGTCGGCGTGCCCGATGTTCGCCTTCACGGACCCCAGCGCGCAGTAGCCCCGGCGATCGGTTCCCGCCCGGAAGGCCCGGGTGAGCGCCTCGACCTCGATGGGGTCACCCACCGCGGTGCCGGTGCCATGGGCCGCCACGAACCCCACCGTGGCCGGGTCCACGTCGGCCACGCCCAGCGCCTCGGCAATGGCGCGGGCCTGCCCGTCCACGCTGGGTGCCAGGTACCCCACCTTGAGGGAGCCGTCGTTGTTGACTGCCGACCCGAGAAGGAGGGCGTGGATCGCGTCCCCGTCCCGGACGGCGTCTTCGAGCCGACGGAGCACCACCACCCCGACTCCGCTTCCGAACACGGTCCCCCCCGCCGAGGCGTCGAAGGGGCGGCACCGACCGTCGGGGGAGAGGATCTCCCGTTCCCGGTAGAGGTACCCGTGCCCGTGGGGCTGTTCGATGGTCACCCCCCCGGCGAGGGCCATGTCGCACTCCCCGGCAAGGAGGCTCTGCGCCGCCATGTGCACCGCCACGAGGGAGGTGGAGCAGGCGGTCTGGACGTTCACGCTCGGGCCGGTGAGATCGAACTGGTACGAGACCCGGGTGGAGAGGAAGTCCTTGTCGTTCCCGGTGTGGCGCAGGAGAAAGAACCCCACCTCGCGGACCAGTTCCGGGTTCGTGAGGAGGTTCGCCCAGAAATACGCGTTCGTTCCGGACCCGGCGAAAACCCCTACCGGGCCCCCGGCCTTCCCCGGGACATGCCCCGCGTCCTCGAGGGCCTCCCAGGCCGCCTCGAGGAAGTGGCGATGCTGGGGGTCCAGGATCGCGGCGTCCCGGGGACTGAAGCCGAAGAACCCGGCATCGAAGCGGTCCATGCCGTCGAGGACGGCGCCACGCCGGACGTACGCGGGGTCGTCGAGGAGCTCCCCCGGCACGCCCCGGCTGCGGAGCTCCTGCGGATCCAGGTCGGCAATGGATTCCACCCCGCCCCGGAGGTTCGCCCAGTAGCGGCGGACGTTCCCCGCACCCGGAAAGCGCACGGCCATCCCCGTCACCGCCACCGCAGTGCCCTGGTCCAGGAGTTCCCGGAGGCGGCCCGACGGGGTCATCGCTCCCCCCCACGCCGGCGGAGTGCCGCCCGCCGGGCCACGCCCCGGTCCAGGGCCCCCGCCACCGGCTCGGAAACCGGTGCTGCCCCGGCACCCCCGGCATCGCCCGCATCCCGCGCATCCCCCGCAGGGGCCGAAAGGAGGAGGGAGAGGGTTCGCACGGTGGGGTTCCGGAAGAGGTCGAGGATGCGGAGGTCGCGGCCGAATCGCGCCCGGATCCGGTCGTGGACCTGGACGGTGAGGAGGGAGTGCCCGCCCAGGTCGAAGAAGTTGTCGTCGAGGCCCACCCCGGTTGCCCCGAGGAGTTCGGACCAGATTTCGGTTACCCCCCGGACGACGGCAGGATCAGGACGGCCGGAGGACCCGGGTCCGGGGTCGGCAGCGCCGGGCCGGGCCTGTCCCCCCACCGGACCCGATCCGGGGGCGCCGGCAACCGGGCGGTCCTCCTCCCGGGGCGCCGGGAGCGCGGCCCGGTCGACCTTGCGGTTCGGGGTCAGGGGGAGGGCCTCCACCAGGGTGAAGGTGGAGGGCACCATGACGGGGGGAAGGAGGGTGGCAAGCGCCCCCGCCACCCGCGACCGGACCGCTGCCCCGTCCCCCCCCGCACCCTTCGCCGGAACGAGGTAGGCGGCAAGGCGGGAGTCTCCGGCCCGGTCCTCCCTCAGGACCACGGCGGCCTGCGCCACGTCGGGGAGGGACTCGAGGGCCGACTCGATCTCTCCCGTCTCGATCCGGTGGCCACGGAGCTTCACCTGCTGGTCCACGCGACCGAGAAACTCGAGGATGCCGTCGTCCCGCCGGCGCACCCGGTCTCCGGTCCGGTACATCCGGGACCCCTCTTCCTGCGTGAAGGGGTCGGGAAGGAATCGCTCGGCGGTGAGCTCCGGGCGACCCAGGTATCCCCGGGCCACACCGGCGCCCCCGATGAAGAGCTCGCCGACGACCCCGGGGGGAAGGGGGCGGAGGGCGGAATCGAGGACGTAGCAGCGGGTGTTCACGATGGGAAGACCAATGGGGACGATCCCGTCGGGGGCGGCCTCGTCCGGGTCCACGGCGAGGGTGGTGGACCAGATCGTCGTTTCGGTGGGGCCGTACATGTTCACGACCTTCCCGGCGACGGCCCGGACCGCCGCTTCGGCAAGCGCCCCGGGGAATGCCTCCCCCCCCACGAGGAGGGCGTCGAGCCCCGAGAGGGCCTCCCGGGACTCCGGGTCGGCAAGGAGCATCCGGAGCTCGGACGGGGTGCACTGGAGGTGGGTCACCCCGTGACGGCGGATCTCCGCCGCGAGGGCCCCCTCCCCCGCCTGCATGGGCGCCGCATCGTCGCCGAGCGCCCGCCGGACCCGGGCCAGGTGGGGGAGGTGGTCGAGGACCACGTCCGCCTCCACCCCGAAGTCCACGAGGCAGACGATCTCGTCCACCCCCGCGGCCTGGAGGCGCCGCGCGGTCTCGATGCAGCGCGCCTCCGAACCGAAGAGCCCCGACGTCTCGAAGTACCGCTCGAAGGCGAACTCCAGGAGGGCGTCCAGGTCCTCGTCCGACAGCTTCGAGAACTCGTCGCCCCGGACGTCGGGCGCCGACGACGTCCGGCGGTAGGCCGTCCAGGCCCCGGCCACGTTCCGGAGGAGCCCCACCGAGCTCTTCAGGTACGCCTTCATGGGCTCGCGCACCTGCTCCCGGACCGCGTCGTCGTCGTCTCCGACGAAGGTGTGCAGCATGAGCGAAACGTACCCGGACCCGGGGTGCCCCGCCGCCGACCAGGCCTGCCGGTAGCTCCGGACCCGCTCTTCCACCTCTTCCACCGTCTGCCCCAGGAGGTGGGTCAGGACCCGGGCCCCGGCAGCGCCCGCCTCCCGGTAGGTCTCCACGTTCCCGGCGGTGGTGATCCAGACCGGGAGGTCGTGCTGGACGGGGCGCGGGAGGATTCCCACCTCGACCGGATCGCCGCCGGGACCGGGGAAGGCCACCTTCTCGCCCCGCCAGAGGCGCCGCACCACCTCGAGGTCCCGGAAGAGGATGGCCTTCCGGTCTGCGTGCCGCTCCGGCGCAAGGACGAAGTCGTCGGGGTGCCACCCGGAGGCAAAGGAAATCCCCACCCTTCCCCCGGAGAGGTTGTCCACCACCGACCACTCCTCCGCCACCCGCACGGGATGGTGGAGGGGCAGCACGACGCTCCCGGCCCGGACCTGGACCCTGGAGGTCACCGCCGCCACCGCCGCCCCGACCACCGAGGGCGCAGGGTAGAGCCCTCCGAAGGCGTGGAAATGCCGCTCCGGCGTCCACACCGCCGAGAACCCCTCGGCGTCGGCGAAGCGGGCACCCTCGAGGAGGAGCCGGTAGGGGTCGGTGCCCGCGGTTCCGGCGTCGGCAGCGAAGTAGAAGAGGCTCATGTCGAGCCCCGCGGGGGCGTCGCCCTCCGTGCGCCCCTGGGCCCGCCCACCGGCGAGGAATTCCGGCGCCCGCATGCCCCCATCCGCCCGTGCCTCCCGGTGGAGCACGAGGAGCCGCCCCTCCACGAGGGGCCGGAACCGCTCGAGCACCGAGATGTCGAAGGAGAGGCTCGTGAGGGAGAGCCACGCTCCCCCCTCCCGCTCCGCCGGGATCACCGCGTCCATCCCGACCAGGAAGTTCACGACACTCCGGTGCTCCACCTCGACCCCCTTGGGCTTCCCCGTGGAGCCCGAGGTGTAGAGCACGTAGGCCCGGTCCCCGGGCCCTGCGGGCCCGTCGCCGGCGTCTGGGGCGGTCCCGAGGATCCGCCCGGCCTCCCGGTCGAGAAGCACGTCGGCCCGCGCGCCCACCCCGCCCCCCGGGTGCGCGCCGGAGGTGGTCACGAGGGCGGTGAGCGCCGCATCCTCCATCATGAAACGCCGCCGCGCCTCCGGGTACGCCGGATCGAGGGGGACGTACGCCGCGCCGCACCGGAGCACCCCAAGGACCACGACGAGCTGGTCCACCGAGGTCGGAAGCGCCACCCCGACCAGGTCCCCCCGCCCCACGCCGAGCCCCGCGAGGTACGCCGCCACCCGCCCCGACCGGTCCTCGAGCTCGCCTGCGCTCAGGGCATCGGACCCGCAGACCACCGCCGGCCGCTCCGGATCGCGCCGGAGGGCGTCGAGGACGAGGCCGTGCAGGGTCGCGCCGGCGGGAAGGGGGCGCGCGGTAGCGTTCCACTCCTCGAGCGCCCGGGCACGCTCGTCGGCGGAGAGAAGCTCGAGCTCGCCCAAGCGGACGTCGGGCCCTGCGGCCATGCCGGCCAGGAGGTTCACGAGCCCGTCCATGAGCCCCCGGGCCAGGGGCGGGGGGAGGCGATCCTCGTCGTGGGCGAGCCTCAGGAGGAGCCGGTCCTCGGCGTAGGCGTAGAGGGTGAGCGGGTAGGAGGTCCGCTCCAGGAGCTCGAAGCTCCGGTCCTCGCCGAAGCCGGCCCGCCGCATGGTGGTGTCCAGGTGCTCGCGGTCGAAGATGACGAGGCTCTCGAAGAGGGGTGCCTCCGGCGGAAGGGCGCTCCACTGCCGGATGCGGACGAGGGAGGCGTGCTCGTGGGGGCGGACGCGGCGCTGGTCCTCGCGGACCTCGCGGAGCCAGTCTCCGATCCGTGCCTCCGGGTCGAGGCGCACGCGCACGGGGAGGGTGTTGATGAGGACGCCGACCATGTCCGCGGCGCCCTCGGGTCCCCCGCTCCGGCGTGCCCGCACGGTTCCGAAGACCACGTCGTCGCGACCGCTCCGCCGGGCCAGGAGGAGCGCCCAGGCCCCCTGAACCACGGTGTTCATGGAGACGCCGGCGGCCTTGGCCAGGGTGGAGAGCGCGCGGGTGCGGTCGGCGTCCAGCCGGAGCACCGTCTCGCCGCGCCTTCCCCGCCCGGCCCCGGCCGCGTCCGGGAGGAGCGTGGCGGGCTCCCCGTACCCCGCCAGGTACGCCCGCCAGAAGGCCTCGTCGCCGGTGTCCTCCCGGTCGGCGAGGTACCGGACGAAGCCCCGGAAGGAGGGTGGGGGCGTGCCGGGGTCGTGGGCCTCCCCCCGGTCGAGGAACGCGAAGACGTCGCGGAGCACGAGGGGGAACGACCGCCCGTCCATGAGGATGTGGGGGAAGGTCCAGACGAGGCGGTGTTCCCGGGGACCGAAACGGAAGAGGTGGATGCGGAGGAGGGGGGGCGTGTCCAGGGGGAAGGCCCGTTCCCGGTCCTCCCCCAGGAAGGTGCGGAAGCGCTCCTCGGCCGCCTCTTTCGGGGTGCCCGACAGGTCCGTGAAGTGGACGTGGACCGGGGTCGGGGCGTCACGCTGTTCCGGCGAGAGGAGGCCGGCCCAGCGGAAGGTGGCGCCGAGGCGGGGGTGCCGGAGGGCGGTGCGGGACCACGCCTCCTGCATGCGGGCCGGGTCCACCTCGTGGTTGAGGGTGACCACGATCTGCTCGACGTCAATGCCGGAGCCGGGCTCCGAGAGGCGGTGGAAGAGCATCCCCTCCTGGATGGGCGTGAGGGGGTAGGCCTCGTCCGGGCCGGTGGTTTCCCGGCCCTGGGCCACGCCGCTGTCCGCTTCCTTCTGCATCGATTCGCTCCCGCCCCCGGTCCGCCGTTCGTCCTCTCGAGGCGCATCCTGGGCGGATGTCCCCTTGCTCGCGAGCACACGCACGCGCACCGCGCGCTGGTCCGCCCACTACCGAAGTCCGGAAAGGTAACAAGTTCCATGCCGTGGCCGCGGCCCCCGTGCGCCGGCGCGGGTCGCCAAGCCGGGAAATCGAGGTGCAACGAATCGTTACACCCGTTGCGAAGGGACGACATCACCGCCTTCCCGGTGCGGCGGCCGCCCCCTCGCCCGAGGGGCCACTTGCATAGAAATGATGCGGTTTTCCGGGGTTTTGGGGGTTGCGGGTCCGGCACGCTCCATGCACACTGAATCGGCCAGTTCTCCCTGGCCTCCGGTCCAGCGCTCCACCCTCCTGAGAGGAATCGAGGTTCCCATGCGACCGATACGCACCCTTCCCTTCGCCCTGATCGCCTTCGCGGTCGCGGCGTGTTCGTCCGACCTCCCCACCGACGCGTCGCTCCAGACGACGGCGCAGGGGGAGATCACGGCGCAGAGTGAGCACCTTCTCGGTGTCGAGCTCTGCAAGTCGTGGCTGGGAGATGGCCCGGCTCCAGAAGTGAAGTGGCACTTCAGTGTCACGGCGACCTCCGGGCCCACGGATTTCCAGATCGAGATCGACCCCTACGACGGAGCGTTCGATCCCACCACCGACGCATGGTGCAAGGGCGCCGGAAGCTGGCCGGCCGACGCCATCGTCACTTTCACCGAGATCGTGCCGGATGGATACGTGTTGAAGGAGATCCACGCCAGGAACCGGACAACCAACGTGCGCACCGTGAACCCGGAGGGTTCGGACCTCGAGGGGGCCTCCTTCACGTTCAGCCCCGAAACCTACTTCATGGTCTGGTTCAAGAACGATGAGGGCGAACCGGCCCTGGAGGTCGAGAAGACCGCCGAGACGTACTTCACGCAGACCTACAAGTGGGCCATCGACAAGTCGGCGGACCTGAGTGAGCTCGCCTTCGCCGAGGGTGAGTCCGGATCCGTCGAGTACACGGTGGTGGTGGGCGCGACCCCCGTGGACAGCGGCTGGGGGGTCAAGGGAACGATCACGATCACGAACCCCGCCGCCGTGCCCGCAAACGTCACCGGCGTTTCGGACGAGATGACCGGCGGGATCACCGCTTCGGTCGTGTGCGACGAGGACCTTCCGTACCTCCTCCCGGCCGGCCAGACGCTCGAGTGCACGTACGAGGCGGATCTGCCCGATGCAGGCGACCGCACGAACACCGTGACGGTGACCACGCTCGGTGACGTTCTCGGAAACACCGCCGACGCCGACGTGGACTTTTCCGAGGCCGAGGTCACCCATGTGGACACCAAGGTCGATGTCGACGACTCCCTCGCCGGATTCCTCGGCACCGTGTCCTGGAACGACGACCTCGAGGACCGGACCTTCACCTACACCCTGACCTTCGGTTCGGGTGACGAGTTCGACATCCAGGTCGCCTGCGGTGAGTCGAACCATCCGAACGTGGCCTCCTTCGAGACGAACGACACCGAGACCACCGGATCAGACAACTGGAACGTGAAGGTGACCGTCGAGTGCACCCCGGTCGGGTGCGCCCTCTCGCCCGGATACTGGATGACGCACTCGGAGTACGGCCCGGCGCCGTATGATGAGACCTGGGCCGAGCTCCCGGACGGTGCCGACACGCCGTTCTTCCTGAGCGGGTCGACCCACCTCGGGGTCATGCAGACTCCGCCCCGTGGAAACGCCTACTACAACCTGGCCTTCCAGTACGTGGCGACGCTTCTGAACGGGCTCGCCGGTGCGGACCTGAGCGAGGTGCAGGACGCCTTCGACCGCGCCACCGAGATCTTCGAGACGTACACGCCGGCCCAGATCGGTGCACTCCGAGGGAATGACGCCCTCCGGCAGGAGATCATCGGCATTGCCGGGCTCCTCGACCAGTACAACAACGGGGTGATCGGCCCCGGGAAGTGCGATAGCTGACGACCGGCTCGATCCGCGGTGGGGGGGGGGCCCG
>JBJHCE010000027.1:0-25268 GCA_050485865.1 Gemmatimonadales bacterium
GAGAACCTCCTGAACGTGCGGCAGACCCGCTGGGATCCGGTCTTCCGGACCGGACCCCTCCTCGGACGGAGCCCGACCACGGACATCTGGGCGCCCCTCGAGGGGTTCACCATGAACCTGGGCGTGCGGGTCCGGGTGGGCGGCGGGCACCATGACGACGACTCCCACGACCACCCGTGACCCTGCACGCCCCGCGACGCGGGCGATCGGATCGAGCGATGAGGAGGATCCCCGGGCGGGGATCCGGTGCCGAGGTCAAGGAGGTCGGCCACGGTGGAGCCGAGATTCGCCACGAATGTTGACGTGCTCCAGGTTCCGGACTTGCCGTGAGGCCATGTCCACACCCGGGCGGACGGCGAGATGGTGCTCCGTCCCGTCCAGCTTTCCCTTGCATCCGAAGGGTAGGTGCCCAGGTCGCCATGCCCATTGCGGTCCCCGGAGACAGCCGGTTCCTGGACCCGGGGCTCTTGCGGGCCTTCGAGGCTCCGAAGGCCCGCGTGTGCCGCGCCCCGGGCCCGGCGACCGCCAGGTCCGGCCCGGGGGCGGGGAGGCGCCGGCGGGGTGAGGGTGAGGGCGAGGCTACGGACGCACCGGCACCATCATCGGGTGGAGGCGGATGTGCTTCACCACCCGCCTCTGCGAGACCTCGCCCCCGTAGACGTTTCCGTCGCGGTCCACCGCCACCCCCTCGGGGCCGCTGAAGGAGTTCACGCCCAGGTTCGGGTTGTTCCAGGTCTCGGGAATGAAGTGGAAGACCCACCCCGTGCGGGCGTCGCCGATCCGGATCCCCCGCTCCCACCCGGCGTTTCGCTGGCCCGTGAACTGGTTCGGCGCGGGGCCCGACTCCGAGTCGGCCACGTAGATCAGGTCGTGCTCGTCGATGAAGATCCCGCTCGGGCGGCCGAACTGGGTCCAGGCGGCAATGAAGTTCCCCTCCTGATCCATGATCTGGATCCGGTTGTTGTACCGGTCGGCAATGAAGAGCCGCCCCTGCGAGTCCATGGCGATCGCGTGGGGCTCGAGGAACTGGCCGGGCTCGTAGCCGGTCTCGCCGATCGTCTCCAGGTAGGTGCCGTCGGGGGCGAACTTCATGAGGCGGTTCGGCGCGGCGGGGCCGTGGCCGTCCACGATGAAGATCGTGCCGTCGGGGGCCACGACCACGTCGTTGGGCCTGGTGAGGCGGTTCGGCGGGTCCCCGGCCTCGCCGGGGGTGCCGATGGTCATGAGAAGCTCGCCCTCGGGGCTGAACTTCAGGACCGAGTGGCCGAGCCCGAGGGTGTCGGCGCCCGAGGCCCAGGCGTCGGTGATCCAGACGTTTCCGTTCGGTTCCACGTACATGCCGTGGGGCCAGGAGATGAGCCCGGCCCCGAAGGAGCGAAGCACGTTCCCGTCGGGGTCCATCAGGAGGACCGGGTCCAGGTTCGAGCCGACGCAGCTGTTCACGCCGCACCGCTCCGCCACCCAGATGTTCCCGTCGGGGGCCGGGTAGATCGCGCTCACCGCGCCCCAGACCCGGTCGTCGGGGAGGTTCCCCCAGGTGTAGTTCGGACGGAAGGGGTTCGTGGGCACCTGGGCCTCGAGGACCGCGGGTGCGCCAGCCAGGACCAGGGCCGAAAGGACGACGAATGAAGGAGCGAGCCGGGAGATTCGGGGCCGCACGGAAGCCTCCATCGGGGCAGGAAAGGGGTGCCGGGCCCCGGGGCGGGGCCGCGCGATTCCCACCATCCATACGGGCCGGGCTCCCGCCGCGCCAGTCCCGGCCCCCTCCTTGCATCCCCTGGAGTGTGGCCCATCGAGGGCCGAGGTGCCCCGTTCGACCCCCGACCCGAGGTACTCCCGTGACGCCCCGAGCCTACCGTACCCGTGCCGCCGGCCAGGCGCTCGCGTGGGTGCTAGTCCCCCTCTCCGCCGCCTCGTGCATCGCCATGAACCCGTCGGTGGTGGACCCGGACGCGTGGCTCGGCGGGCGCACCGCCCCCGCCGGAATCTACGGGGATGCGCCCGGTGGCACGCTGATCCCGGTCCTGGACCTCCGGATCGACCCCATGGAGCGCCTCTTCCTCGTGAACGTCCGGGGAGACCCGGTCTACGAGGGGGTCGAGCTCCAGACCTTTCCTGGCGCGGGCACGGAAGGCGCCGCCGGGAGCGCCGACCCTGCCGCCCGGGAGGTCCGGCTCCTCCTGTGGCGTGCCGACACCGTCGACGTCTACGACCCGCCGGGGCGGAGCTTCGATGCGGCCCGGGACCGGCAGGGGATCGAGGCCCTGGTGAGCCCCCGCGCGGTGACCTTCCAGCGGGGAGACTTCGACTGGCGCTTCCGGACCACCGAGCACGGACTCGACGCCATGGTGCGGGTGGTGGACCGGGAGGGACGGGAGGTCGTGGTGGAGGTGGAGGAGACCCGGGGGACCCCGGTGAAGGGTGCGCTGATCGCCCCGGTGGGGGCCATGAGCGACGACCCGGACTACCTCCCCCTCTTCTTCCTGGACGCGTTCGCCCTGGTGAAGCGAGGGGGTACCCGGGTCCTGGTCGAGGTGGACGGAATGTCCCGGGAATTGGAACGGATGACCCGACTCCTCCGGGGGCCGGCGTCCTACTTCACCCGCTACGCCGACCGGGTGGTGATCGCCCACTGGAACGAGCGCCGGGAGGGGTGGCTCGAGCGGGTGGATGTGGAGCCCGGGGAGGAGTCGGTGGAGGCCGGCGGGTTCACCTGGCACCTGGGGTGGCGGGAGGGGCGCCCGGAGGTGCACCGGGCCGTGGCGCACGCCGCCGGGGACTCGGTGGCCTTCCGGTTCGCCCCACCCCTCCCGGAGCTGGAGGCGCTGGCCCCCGGCGCCGCGGTGGAGGGCCGGTTCGTGGTGGCGGTGAACGCCGTGGAGGGAGTCCTGGCCGGGACGTACCGGGTGCGGCGCGATGGAGACCGGGTGGCCCTGGTCTTCGAGCCGCTCCGGGCCTGGCAGCCCCCCATCGTCCGGGGGCCCTCGTGGGTGTCCACCTACCGCTACGAGGCGGCGCTCGACCTGTCGGGGGGCGTGCCCCTCCTGGAAAGCAGGTGGACGCGGGTCGACGGGCGGCGCTGAGGCGGAGGCCCGGGCGCTCGGGGGTCAGAGCCCGTCCAGGGCCTGCTCCAGGTCGTCCAGCAGATCGCCCACGTCCTCGATCCCGACGCTCAGCCGGACGAGGCCGTCGGTCACCCCCATGAAGTCCCGACGGTCCGGGGCCACGGAGGCATGGGTCATGAGCGCCGGGACCCCGATGAGCGACTCGACCCCCCCCAGGGACTCGGCCAGGGCGAAGAGGCGGGTGCGCTCGACGAAGCGCTTCGCCCGCGCCCCGCTGCCGAGTTCCACCGAGACCATCCCGGTGAACCCGTCCATCTGGCGCTTCGCCAGCGCGTGCTGCGGGTGGGACTCGAGCCCGGGGTAGTGGGTGGCCTCGACCCCGGGGTGGTCCTGGAGCCACCGGGCCACCGCCATTCCGTTCTCGTTGTGGGCCCGCATCCGCACGGCGAGGGTCTTCGTTCCCCGGAGCACGAGCCACGCATCCATGGGGCCGGGAACCCCGCCGGTGGACTTCCGGACGAAGGCCAGGTCGGCGGCGAGCCGGTCGTCGTTCACCACGAGGGCGCCCCCGATCACGTCGGAGTGGCCGTTCAGGTACTTGGTGGTGGAGTGGACCACCACGTCGGCACCGAACTCGAGGGGACGCTGGTTCACCGGGGTGGCAAAGGTGTTGTCCACCACGAGGAGTGCTCCCGCTTCCCGGGCGATCCCGGCCACCGCCTCCAGGTCCGAGAGGCGCATCATCGGGTTCGTGGGGGTCTCCACGTAGACCACCTTCGTTTCGGGCCGGATCGCGCGCCGTACCTGGTCCGGGTCCCGGGAATCCACGAAGGTGAAGCGGATCCCCAGGCGCGAGAGCACGTGGTTGAACATCCGGTTCGTGCCCCCGTAGGTGTTCTCCTCGGTGACCACGTGGTCGCCTGCCGAGAGGAGCTTCATGACCCCCTCGATGGCGGCGAGCCCGCTCGAGTAGGCGAGGCCGTGGGTTCCACCCTCGAGCCCCGCCAGGTTCCGCTCCAGCGCCTCCCGGGTCGGGTTCGAGACCCGGGCGTAGTCGTACGCCACCTCGCCCCCCAGCTCCGACTGCACGTAGGTGGAGGTCTGGAAGATGGGCGGCATGATCGCCCCGGTGACGGGCTCGGGCGCCTGTCCGGCGTGAATCGCCCGGGTGGCGACGCGGTGCTTCTGCGGATCGGAGGGGTTCGGCATGGGGGCGGGGTGGTCAGTGGGAGGGAGGATGGGCGTGCCCGTGCCCGTGCTCCGGGTCATGGGCGTGGGCCTCGTAGTGCTGTCTCAGGAGGTCCTTTCCGTAGTCGCCGGCGTTCGGCGTGCGGACCACGGCGTGAATGTGCCTCCGGTTCGGCACCCGATCTCCCGGCAGGGCGATGGGCAGCTGGTGGTCGAACTCGATGAGGATGACCGGCGAGTGGATCCGGTAGTAGAAGACGGCGTCCTGGTGCACCGCGCCGATCCAGGCGAAGTACGTCCCGTCCAGGTGCTCCACCACCTCCTCCATCCGGACCCGGGCGTGGCCGTCGGCCATCTGCCCCACGTAGAGCCCGATGAGCTGGACGAGGGCGGCGCGCTGGGCGGGGTCCAGGGCGTCGGCCCGGATCCCGGTGTAATCCAGGACGAGGTTGTCGCGGAAGGCCTGCGCCAGCGCATTGTTTCCCGTCTTCGACACCTCGAGGACGGCCATCTCCCGCTGCTCCGGGGTGAGCATCTCCATGAAGGTGATGGCGTCCGTCTGCTCCTCGCGGAGGATCTCGGTCCCCGCGTAGGGGCCTTCCTCGGCGGTGGTGGGCTCGGAGCCCCAGAAGGCCGGGGTCATCACGACCTGGTCGCCCAGCACGAAGTAGTTCACCACGAGGTGATGCCCGTCGAGCTGCCATCCCCAGGGCTCGGTCGGGTGCGGCTCGCCCATGACGGTGATCCAGTAGAGCCACTCCCCGTACCGCTCCGGGTTGTCCAGGAGCCAGGCCAGGTGGCCGTTCAGCCGCATGATGTCGCGGGCGGTCTCGAAGCCCCGCGCCGAGAGTCCGGCCCGGAGGAGCCCGAAGGCGAGTTCCCGCTGCGCGTCCGACATCTCGTCGAAGCTCACCCCCTGGCGCGCGTACCCCGAGGTGTTGCTCCACATGCGCCACTCGAGATCGTCCACCGGGAAGGTGGTGCGCGCGTGCTGCTCGCCGGTGAGGCCCGCGAGGAAGGCGTCGGCGGCCTCACGGACCGGGGCGGTGGAGACCCCGGTGGCCCGGGTCGGGAAGAGCCCGGGAACCACCTCGCCATCGGTGGTGATCCCGACGAAGGGGGCGGACAGGGGATCCTGCTCGCCCGCTTCCGCCGGGATGCCCAGCGGGAGGAGGGCGGCGAGGCCCAGCACCCCGGCCAGGGCCAGGAGGGTGGTGCGGGCGGGTGAGGGGGCGGACTCGGACATGGAGGCCTCCGTCGTGGGGGTGGACGGACCAAGGTAGGGGGCGGCGCCCGGTCTGGGGAGGGCCTGGCCCCGCTCCGACCGGGTTCCCTTACCGGGGGTGGCGGGGCATCTTTCGCGGGACCGCCGATCCTGCCACCTCCCCGAGCCCTCCATGCCCCTTCCTCTCCCCCCCGGCCTCGTCACCTCCGTCTCCGGTTTTCGCGGCACGGTGGGCGACGTCCTTACCCCCGAACTCATGGCCGGGATCGCCGCCGCCTTCGGGGCCTTCCTGCGGATGGACGGTGCGCCGGGCGGTGCGGACGGGCCGGAAGGTCGCCCCAGGGTCCTCCTCGGGCGGGACTCGCGCACGAGCGGGGCCATGTTCGAGGGTGCGGCGGCGGCGGGGCTCCAGTCGGTGGGGGTCGACGTGGTGCGCCTCGGGATCGTTCCCACGCCGACCCTCCTCCTCGCCGTGCGCCGGCTGGGCGCGGCAGGGGCCCTCGGGGTCACCGCGAGCCACAACCCCGCCCCCTGGAACGCCTTCAAGTTCGCTGGCGCCGACGGGACCTTCCTCGATGCGGAGCGGATGGGCCGCTTCCAGGCCTTCCTCCGGAACCGGGAGGTGCCCCGGGCCGGGTGGGATGCCCTGGGGACCATCTCGGATGACGACGCCGCGATCGAGGCGCACCTGGAGGCGATCCTCGCGCTTCCCTTTCTCGACGTGCAGGCGATCCGGGCCCGGGGATTCCGGGTGGCGCTGGACTGCGTTCATGGGGCGGGGGGGCGGGTCGTGCCCCGGCTCCTGGATCTCCTGGGATGCGAGGTGCAGGGGATCGGTCTCGAGCCCGACGGGCGCTTCCCCCGCGACCCCGAGCCCACCGCGGCGAACCTCGTGGAACTCGGCACCCTCGTGCGGGATGCGGGAGCCGAGGTGGGGTTCGCGGTGGACCCGGACGTGGACCGCCTCTCCCTCGTGGCGGAGGACGGAGCCCCCCTCGGGGAGGACCTCACCCTGGCCCTCTGCGCCGACGTGGTGCTCCGGCGAACGGCGGGAACGCGGGGCGAAGGGCCCGTGGTCACGAACCTTTCCACGAGCCGGGTGGTGGAGGACGTGGCCGTCGCCCACGGGGTGGCCTGCCACCGGGCCCCGGTGGGGGAGATCAACGTGGCACGGCGCATGCAAGCCGAGGGGGCGGTGGTGGGTGGGGAGGGGAACGGAGGGATCATCCTTCCGGCCCTCCACTTCACCCGGGATGCACCGGTGGGAGTGGCGCTCCTCCTCCAGCACCTCGTGGACACGGGAACGGGACTCCGGGCGGCCGCCGACCGATGGCCGGCCTACCGGATCGTGAAGGAGAAGGCGGCCTTCCCCCGGGAACGGATCGCGGCCGGCTACGAGGCGCTCCGGGCGGCACTCCCGGCCCCCGAGGTGGATACCTCCGACGGGCTGCGCCTGGGCTGGCCCGACGAGGGCGCCTGGCTCCATGTGCGCCCGTCGGGAACGGAACCGGTGGTGCGCTTCATTGCCGAGGCCCGGGGCGAGGAGGCGGGAGAGACCCGCGCCCGCGCCCTCATCGCCGCGGCCCGGGAGGCGCTGGGCGCCTGAACGACCGGAACGAAACGAACGCGAGACCCTGAGGGGAGCGAGGACAGCGGATGTGTGGAATCGTGGGATACGTGGGCCCCAGGCAGGTCTCCGGGCTCCTCGTGGAGGGGCTCCGGCGCCTCGAGTACCGGGGGTACGACTCGGCGGGGGTCTCGGTCCTCGGGAGTGACGGCACGCTCCGGACCCTCAAGCGCGCCGGGAAGCTCGACGAGCTCGAAGGGGCGCTTTCCGGGCATCCCCTGGAAGGGACCTGCGGAATCGGGCACACCCGCTGGGCCACCCATGGTCCACCCACCCGGGACAATGCCCACCCCCACCTGAGCGCCGACGGCACGATCGCCCTCGTTCACAACGGGATCATCGAGAACGCCGGCTCCCTCCGGACGAAGCTCGAGCGCGAGGGCGTCGTCTTCAGGAGCGAGACCGACACCGAGGTGGTGGTCCACCTGGTGGAGCGTGCCTGGACCGAGGGCGGGACACTGGAAGAGGCGGTCGCCGCGGCACTCCGGCAGGTGATCGGCGCCTACGGGATCGCCGTCGTGAGCTCCCGGGACCCGGACAAGATCGTGGTGGCCAGAAACGGCTCCCCCCTTCTCCTGGGGGTCGGAAACGACGGCGAGGTCCTGGTGGGGTCCGACGCCGCCGCGGTGATCGCCCACACCCGGAACGTGGTCTACCTGGACGACGGGGACTACGCGGTCCTGACCCCTGCCGGATACCGGACCTACCACCTGAGGCAGGGTCCGGTCCAGCGGCAGGTGCACCGGGTGACCTGGGACCTGGAGGCCATCGAGAAGGGCGGCTTCGAGCACTTCATGCTGAAGGAGATCTTCGAGCAGCCCCGCTCCCTCGAAGACGTCATGCGTGGGCGCCTCCTCGAGGAGGAGGGGTCCGCGAAGCTCGGTGGAATCACCGTTTCCGACGGGGACCTCCTGAAGATCGACCGGATCGTGCTCACCGCCTGTGGAACGAGCTGGCATTCGGCCCTTCTCGGCGAGTACATGCTCGAGGAGCTCGCCCGGATCCCCACGAAGGTCGAATACGCCTCGGAGTTCCGGTACAAGAACCCGGTGGTGGACGACCGGACCCTCGTGATCGTGATCTCGCAGTCGGGAGAGACCGCCGACACCCTGGCGGCGCTCCGGGAGGCGAAGCGGAGGGGAGCCACCGTCATGGGGATCGTGAACACCGTGGGAAGCACGATCGCCCGGGAAACGGACTTCGGGATGTACCTCCACGCCGGGCCCGAGATCGGGGTGGCGTCGACGAAGGCCTTCACGAGCCAGGTGGCGGCCCTCGCCCTCTTCACCCTGTACCTGGCGCGGAGGCGGAACCTCTCGATCCTCGAGGGAAGAAAGCTCGTGGCTGCGCTCCGCGCCCTTCCCGGGCAGGTGGAGGAGATCCTCCGGCAGAACGACCGGATCCGGGCCCTCGCCGAGCGCTACCGGGACGCCCCGAACTTCCTCTACCTGGGGCGCGGCTACCAGTTTCCGGTGGCCCTCGAGGGGGCCCTCAAGCTCAAGGAAGTGAGCTACATCCACGCCGAGGGGTATCCGGCGGCGGAAATGAAGCACGGCCCCATCGCCCTCATCGACGAGAAGATGCCGGTGGTCTTCCTCGCCCCCCGCGACGGCGTCTACGACAAGGTGGTCTCGAACATCGAGGAGGTGAAGGCGCGCCACGGACAGGTGATCGCGGTGGTGAACGACGGGAAGGAGGAGCTCGAGGGGAAGGTGGACCACTTCCTGAGCGTCCCGGAAACCCACCCGGCGCTCCTCCCGATCCTCACCGTGGTTCCCCTCCAGCTCCTGGCCTACCACGTGGCCCTCCTCCGCGGCTGCGACGTGGACCAGCCCCGGAACCTGGCGAAGTCGGTCACCGTGGAATGAGGCCGGTGCCGTGAGGGTCGTGCTCCAGCGCGTCTCGGGCGCCTCGGTCACCGTGGAAGGGCGGGTCGTGGGGGAGATCGGCCGGGGGCTCCTCCTCCTGGCCGGCTTCACCGCAGGAGACGGCGAGGAGGAACTTCGGTGGATGGCCGACAAGGTGACCGGGCTCAGGATCTTTCCCGACGACGAGGGGAAGATGAACCGCGACCTGGGCGAGGCCGGGGGCGGGATTCTCGTGGTGAGCCAGTTCACCCTCTATGGCGATGCCCGGAAGGGCCGCCGCCCCTCCTTCGTGGATGCCGCTCCGCCCGAGCGGGCGGTTCCCCTCTACGAGCGCTTCGTGGCCCTCCTCCGCGAGCGGGTGGCCGGGCCGGTGGAGACCGGGGAGTTCGGCGCCATGATGAAGGTGGCCCTCGTGAACGATGGCCCCGTGACCCTCGTCCTCGAACGGGGGGGCGCGTGACCGACCCCCGGGAGCCACTTCTCGTCCTTGCGTCCGCGTCGCCGCGCCGGTCCGAGCTCCTCTGGTCGCTCGGGATCGCGCACGAGGTGGACCCGGCCCGGATCGACGAGGTGCGCCGGCCGGGGGAGACCCCCGAGTCCTACGTGGAGCGCCTCGCCGGGGAGAAGGCGCGGGCGGTCCGGGCCCGACGCGCCGGTGCCTGGGTCCTCGCCGGCGACACCACGGTGGCGGTGGACGACGAGGTGCTGGAGAAGCCCGTGGACCGGGACGATGCGGTCCGGATGCTCCTTCGGCTGGCGGGGCGCGAGCACCGGGTGGCCACCGGGCTCGCACTGGCGGGCGCCGGGGAAATCGTGAGCGGGGTGGAGGTGACCCAGGTCCGTTTCCGCCCCTTCGACCGGGGTGTCGCCGAGGCCTATGTAGACACCGGCGAGCCCATGGACAAGGCGGGAGCCTACGGGATCCAGGGGCTCGGGGGCACCCTGGTGGAGGGGATCGAGGGGGACTTCTCCGCCGTGGTGGGGCTTTCGGTCCCCCTCCTGGTGCGGCTGATGGAGGCGGCGGGGGTGCCCTACCGCTTTCCCGGGGCGCACCCCGACCCGGCCCCTTCCGAACTCGAAACGCTCCGCCACCTCCTCCTGCGGGAGGTTGCCGCCGTCCGCCGGAGCGTTGCCGCCTACCCCGACGATGCCTCGCTCTGGACGCCGCTTCCGGGATGGCCGAACGCCGGGGGCACCCTGGCCCTTCACCTGGCGGGAAATCTCCAGCACTTCACGGGCACGGTGCTCGGCGGAAGCGACTACCTCCGCGACCGGGACCGGGAGTTCGCCGCCCGGGGACTCACCCGCGCCGAGCTCGACCGGGAGCTCGCACGGGCCGAGGAGGCGATCGCCCTGGGCCTGGGCCGGGTCCTGGCCGGGACGGACCCTGGAAGCCGACCCTGGCCCGGCGCCCTCCCGAACGGCCCCCGCCCGGTGCGCGCCTTCCTCATGCACCTCCTTTCGCACACCGCCTATCACCTGGGGCAGCTCGACTACCACAGGCGCGGGGTCACGGGAGACGCCGAGGGGGTCGGCGCCCTCCCCCTCGGCGATCTTCCCTGATCCGGCAGGGCGACGGGCGGCCACGCGTTACTGCGCCGTGTACCCTCCGTCAACCAGGTAGGTGGCCCCGGTGAGGAAGCCTGCCTCGTCGGAAGCCAGGTAGAGGATCAGCGAGCTCACTTCCTCCGACTCGCCCAGCCGGCCCGCCGGGTGGAGCGGGAGCACCGCGTCTTCCATTCCGGCGATGAGCGGCGTGCGGATGAAGGCCGGGTTCACCGACACGACCCGGATCCCGAACTCGGCGAGCTCGAGGGCCGTGGCCTTCGTGAACCCCACCATTCCGTGTTTCGCTGCGGTGTAGGCCGGTGCCCCCTTGAAACCCACGAGTCCCAGAATCGAGGCCACGTTCACGATCACCCCGCCCCGGGATGCACCCTTCCAGTAGCGGGCGGCGTACTTGGTCCCGTAGAAGGCCGAGGAGAGGTTCACGTCGATGACCCGCTGCCAGTCGGCGGTGGGGCGCTCGTCGATGGGGGTGGGTTGCTCGCCGATCCCCGCGTTGTTCACGAGGACGTCGAGCCCTCCGAAGGCCTCGACGGTGCCCTCCACGAGGCGCTCGACCTGACCTTCGTCGGAGACGTCGACCCGGAAGGACCGGGCCCGCCCTCCCGCCCGCTCGATCTCCGCGGCGACGCGGCGGGCGTTCTCCTCGTTCAGGTCGGCCACCGCGACGGACGCCCCCTCGGCGGCGAAGGCATGGGCGGCGGCGGCGCCGATGCCGCTTCCGCCGCCGGTGACGATGACGCTTTTCTTCTCGAATCGGGACATGCTGTCTTCCTCTCTGCTGGGTCGATGGCGGGGGGGTGCGGGGGACGCCGCAGGGCTTCCGTCCTGTGGGGACGCGCCCCGTCCGGTTTCCACGCTGCCGGCGGGATTCCCCGGGGCGGGGCGTCCCGGGCGGGAAGGGTGCAAGGGCGGTGCCGCCCGCCGGGAACCTCGCCCGATCGATCGGGTTTGAACCGCCGCATCCCCTTCGGTATCTTCCCCAGGCGGTCCGAACCCTCCGCGTGGGGTCCGGGTCATCGCTTCGCCCCGCAGTTCCCCTCCGCGAGGGTCCTCCGAATGAAGAAGGATCGACGGTTCTTTGCCGGGCTCATCGGCGTCACCACGGTGGTGACCTGGCTGATCTGGACCGGAATCTCCGACACGATGGTCTACTACCTGACCCCCACCGAGCTCATGGCCCGGGCGGAGGCGGACCCCATGTCGATGGAACGGGGTGTCCGGGTGAGCGGAAACGTGGTCGAGGGGAGCTATGCCTCCTCCGCGGACGAGCTCCTCCACACCTTCCAGGTCTTCGACCCGGGAGCCCCCGACGTGATCCTCACCGTGCACTTCCGCCACCCCATTCCCGACACCTTCAGCGACGAGGCGGAGGTGGTGATGGAGGGGCGCTACCTGGGCGACGGGGTCTTCGAGGCCTCCGAGGTGCTCACGAAGTGCGGGAGTCGTTACGAGGCGATGCCCGATGAGGCCGACTACCTGTACGGAGGTGCGGCAGGGGCATGACCGAACTGGGGGAGTACGCCCTCTGGATCGCCCTCCCGATCACGATCTGGGGGGGCGTTCTCGCTTTCCTGGGGGGGCGCTGGCAGCGGGGTGACCTGGTCCTGAGCGCCGAGCGGAGCCTCTACGTGGTGCTCGCGCTCACCTTCATCGCGTCGCTCGGGATCGTCGCGGCCTTCCTCGGGAACCGCTACGAGTACTGGTACGTCTACAACTACTCGAGCCGGAACCTCCCGACCTACTTCAAGGTCTCGGGGCTCTGGGCGGGGCAGCGGGGGTCGCTCCTCTTCTGGGCGCTCAACCTCTCGTTCTTCTCGGCGCTCGCGGTCTGGTTCAACCGGAAGCGGAACCGGGAGTTCATGCCCTACGTGACGGGGACCCTCCTTGCCGTCATCGCGTTCTTCCTCGTCATCACCCTCTTCATCACGCCGCCCTTCGAGCGGCTTCCCTTCACGCCGGCGGACGGTCGGGGGCTGAACCCCCAGCTCCAGAACTACTGGATGACGATCCATCCGCCGACGCTCTACCTGGGGTTCACCGCCTTCACGATCCCCTTTGCCTTCGCGGTGTCGGCGCTCCTTTCGGGGAAGCTCGACGCCCGGTGGATCCAGGTGACCCGGCGGTGGATCCTCACGAGCTGGTTCTTCCTGTCGCTCGGGATCGTGTTCGGGATGCGGTGGGCGTACGAGGAGCTCGGGTGGGGCGGCTACTGGTTCTGGGACCCGGTGGAGAACGCGTCGCTCCTTCCCTGGCTCGTCGCCACCGCCTTCCTTCACTCCGTGATGATCCAGGAGTCGAGGGGGATGCTGAAGGTCTGGAACATGTGTCTCGTGGTCCTGACCTTCCTGATGACGATCTTCGCCACCTTCCTGACCCGGTCGGGGCTCATCGAGTCGGTCCACTCGTTCGCGCAGGACCTCACCATCGCGTGGACCTTCCTGGGCTTCATGGGGGTCACGGGCGTGATCTGCGCGTGGCTCATCGTGAAGCGCCTCCCCCTGATGCGGAGCGAGCGGGTCTTCGAGTCGTACCTGTCCCGGGAGGCGGCCTTCCTCCTGAACAACCTGGTGCTTCTCGGGGCGGCCTTCGCGGTGCTCTGGGGGACCCTGTTCCCCCTCATTACCGAGGGACTCACCGGCTCGAAGGTGGCGGTGGGGCCGCCCTTCTTCAACCAGGTGAACATCCCGATCGGGCTCGTGCTCCTGGCGCTCATGGGGATCGGACCGGTGATCGCCTGGCGGAAGGCGTCGGCGCGGAATCTCAAGCGGAACTTCACCCTCCCCGTGGTGGCGGGGCTCGCCGCCGGCGTGGTGCTCTGGGTCATGGGGGCGAGGCACACCTACGCGCTCCTGACCTTCGCCATCGGCGTCTTCGTGACCACGGTCATCGTGGTGGAGTTCTGGAAGGGGACGAAGGCCCGGGCGCGGATCGAGGGGGAGAATCCCTTCAGCGCCTTCGTGCACCTGATCCGGAAGAACCGCAGGCGCTGGGGGGGCTACATCGTCCACGTGGGTGTCGTGGTCATGTTCATGGGCTTTGCCGGGGCCGCGTGGGACACGGAGGTCCGGCAGAGCATCGAGCCCGGCGAGGCGATCACCATCGACTCGCCCTTCGGCCACACGTACACCCTTCGCTACGAGGGGCTCTCCACCGCCTCCGAGCCCGGGCACGCGATGCAGTGGATCGCCACCATGTCGGTGGAGCGCGACGGGGTCTTCGTGGGGAGCCTCAACACCGAGCGCCGCCTCTACCTGGCCCAGGGGCAGCCGGTGACCGAGGTGGGGATCCGGTCCACCCTCTTCGAGGACCTCTACGTGATCCTCGCCACCCTGGACGAGCAGGTGGGGCTGGGGACGGACCCCCGCTTCCACCGGGCCACCTTCCAGGTCCTCGTGAACCCCCTCGTGCCCTGGATCTGGTACGGCGGGCTGATCCTGGCGCTCGGCACCCTCGTGGCCCTCTGGCCCGGGGCGGGGACCCCGGGCACGAAGCGCCCGCCCACCCCGGTGCGCGCCGGGCGCCGGGAGGAGGAGGCCGAGGCGGCGGGACGCCCCGCCCCCGGTGGCGTGCGCGAGGCCCCTGTTCCCGCCGGCGTGGCCAGGCTCCGGGAGAGCGGAGGATGACGGTCCTCTTCGCGGTCCTCCTCACCGTGGGGGCGGTGGCCCTCATCTTCCACCCCCTCCTCACCGGGGCCTCGGCTCCCCTCGAGGCCTCGGCAGAGGACCTGACCGACGCCCAGCACCGGAAGCGGATGGCGCTCCTGGCCCTCCGCGACGTGGAGTACGACTTCCACGCCGGGAAGCTCGACGAGACCGACTACCGGGCGCTCAAGGCCCAGGCCTCGGCGGAGGCGCTTTCGGCGCTGGATGACGAGGCGCAGGGGGCAATGGCGTCGGGGCGCCCCGACGTGGAGGCGGAAATCGCCGCGCTCCGGGCCACCCTCCGTGAGGGGACCGTCTGCCCCCACTGTGCCCACCCGAACCCGCGGGGGAGCCGGTTCTGCGGGGAGTGCGGGGCGGCCCTCGCCCGGGCGGATTCGGGTGCCCCCCCCGCCGGGGCCACGGCCGCACCCCCGGGCACCTCCGGACCTCCGGGAGCCCCCGGGCGTTGACCCTGCCCCTCCTCGAGGCCCGGGGGCTTTCCCGGAGCTTCGGCGCCGTCCGCGCCGTAGAGGGGATCTCCTTCTCCCTGGCCGAGGGAGAGGTCCTCACGATCCTGGGCCCGAACGGGGCGGGGAAGACCACCCTCCTGGGACTCCTGGCCGGGACCCTTCATCCCACCGCCGGCGAGATCCGCTTCCGCGGCGAGCCGCTCGATGCGACCCGGACCGACTGGCGGCGGGAGCTCGGCCTCCTCTCGCACCGCACCTTCCTGTACGGCGCCCTCACCGCCCGGGAGAACCTCCTCTTCTGGGCCCGGCTCTTCGAGCTCGCCGACCGGGCGGACCGGGTGGAAAACGCCCTCGCCGAGGTGGGGCTCACCGCCGCCGCCGGCCGTCGCACCCGGGGCTTCTCCCGGGGAATGCGCCAGCGCCTTTCCCTTGCGCGCACGCTCCTCCATGACCCGGCACTGGTCCTCCTCGACGAGCCTTTCACCGGGCTCGACCTCCACGCCGCCGGCCTCCTCCGCGGGGTGCTCCAGCGCCTTCGCGACGGACGGCGGAGCGTGGTCCTCGTGACCCACCAGCTCGCCGAGGGGGTGCGCCTCGCCGACCGGGTGGCGATCCAGTCGCGGGGGCGCTTCACCTTCCTGGGCCCCGTCTCCGACCTCCCCGAAGGCGACGAGGAGGCCTTCTACCGCGAGCGGGTGGAGGCGGGCCGATGATCCGCGCCCTCCTCCTGGCCTGGGTCGTGGCGGAGAAGGACCTCCGGGTGGAACTCCGCACCCGGGAGCGCCTCGCCGCCATGGGGGCCTTCGTGGTGCTCACCGCCCTCCTCTTCAACTACGCCGTGGACCGGACCGTCGTTCACCCCGGCAGGATCGCCGGCGGGCTCATCTGGATGACCCTGGTCCTCGGAGGGCTCCTGGGGCTCGGGCGCACCTTCGAGCTCGAGAAGGAGGACGGGGCGCTCCAGGGGCTTCTCGCAGCCCCCCTCCCCCGGGAGTCCCTCTACCTGGGGAAGTTCCTGTCCAATGGAGTCCTCCTGGCCGTCGTGACCACGGTCACCGTGCTCGTCTTCGCCCTCTTCTACCAGGTGGCGCTCCCGGCGAATCCCCTCCCGCTGGCGGCGATCCTCCTCACGGGGGTGGCGGGCTTCGCCGCACTCGGCACCCTCTTCAGCGGGATCACCGCGGGCACCCGCATGGGGGAGACCCTCCTCCCCGTGCTCCTCTTTCCCCTGCTCGTTCCGGTGGTGATGTTCGGCGCGTCGGCCACCGCGCTCCTCCTGGAGGGCTTCCCTCCCTCGGAGGTCTTCGGCAGCTTGAGAATCCTCGGGGCCTGGACCCTCATCGCGATCACCGCGGGGGTGGCCCTCTTCCGTTCCATCGTGGAGGAGTAACCGAATGTCCCTCGGCTTCGTCCGGTGGAGCGCACTCGTGCTCGGGCTCGCAGGCCTCGCCCTCACCGTGCTCTTCCACTGGCAGGTCTTCTTCTGGGTTCCCACCGAGGCATCGATGGGAATCGTGCAGCGGATCTTCTACATCCATCTTCCGGCGGCCTGGGTGGCCTTCTTCGCCTTCGGGATCGTGGCGATCTGCAGCGCGGTCTACCTCTGGCTCGGGATCCCGAAGCTGGACGACGCCGCCCGCTCCGCCGCCGAGGGAGGGATGATCTTCACCACCATCGTCCTCACCTCGGGACCCCTCTGGGCCAAGCTCGCCTGGGGGACCTGGTGGACCTGGGAGCCGCGCCTCACCCTGACCCTCCTCCTCTGGTTCATCTACCTGGGGTACTTCATGGTCCGGGGCTCCACCGACTCCCCGGAGCGCGGAAAGAAGTTTGCCGCGGTGGTGGGGATCGTCGGCGCGCTGAACATCCCCCTCATCCACCTCTCGGTTCTCTGGTTCCGCTCCCTCCACCCGCAGCCGGTGGTGGCACGCACCGACGGACCCCAGCTCCACCCCGACATGCTCACCACGGTCCTCACCGCCCTCGGCGCCTGGACCCTGGTCTTCCTCTCCCTCTTCCTTCTCCGGTACGCCACCGCCCGCCTCGAATCGGCGGCGGAGCGCAGGCCGGGGGTCACGGTTCCCGCCCCAGCGCGGGGAGGAGTTTCCTGATGCGACGCGTTCGTCCTTTCCGGACCCTGCCGGTTCTTGCGGGGGGCGCGCTCCTCGCCCTGGCCCTCGTGCCGATCCTGCCCGGAGCGGGGGAGCTCGCCGCGCAGGCCGGCGCCCCCGCCCCGCAGATGCGCCAGTTCTGGCACGTCTTCATCGCGTACGCGATCGCCTGGGGGCTCGTCTTCGGCTGGGCGGTGGCCATCTTTCGCCGGCTCGGGCGCCTGGAGGCGCAGCTGGACGAGGGGGCGGCGGCGCACTCCCATCCGGACGACGCCGGGTCCCGGTGACCCCCGCACCCCTCCGGCCCCCGCCCCCGGCCGGACCGCCCCCGGAGGTGGACCTCCGGTCCGACACGGTGACCCGCCCCACCCCCGCCATGCGGGAGGCGATGCTCCGGGCCCCGGTGGGAGACGACTGCTTCGGCGAGGACCCCACGGTCCGGGCCCTGGAGACGCGGGTGGCCGAGCTCCTGGGGAAGGAGGCGGCGCTCTTCTTCCCCTCGGGGATCATGGCGAACCAGGCGGGGGTCCTGGCCCAGGGGGAGGCGGGGGCAGAGCTCCTGGTGGAGGCCGGGGCCCACCTCCTCCACTACGAGGAGGGGTCGGTGGCGGCCCACGGAGGCATGCTCGTGCGCGGGATCCCCGCCCCCGGTGGGCTCCTCACCCCGGAGCTGGTGGAAGGCGCGCTCCGGACGGCCTCCCCCTTCCACCCCCGGAGCCGGGTGCTGGCCCTCGAGAACACCCACCTGGATTCGGGGGGGCGGGTGATGTCGGCGGAGCGAACGGAAGCGGTGGCCCGGGTGGCGCGGGAAGCCGGACTCGCCGTGCACCTGGACGGCGCCCGGCTCTGGAACGCCGCCGCCGCCCTCGGGGTGGGCCCCCGCGAGCTCGCGGCCCCGGTGGACACGGTCATGACCTGCCTCTCGAAGGGGCTCGGCGCCCCGGTGGGCTCCATGCTGGCAGGCCCCCGGGCGGTGATGGAGCGGGCATGGCGGATCCGGCGCCGCCTGGGGGGCCAGATGCGGCAGGCGGGGATGCTTGCCGCCGCCGGCCTCCACGCCCTCGAGCACCACAGGGAGCGTCTGGCGGAGGACCACCTCCGGGCCCGACGCCTCGCCGACGGGCTCGCCCTCGTGCCGGGGGTCCGGGTCACGGCGCCCGAGACCGGCATCGTCATGATCGACGTGGCGGGCACGGGGCGGACCCCGGCCGAGCTCCTCCAGGGGCTCGCCGCGCGGGGCGTCAGGATGGTCCCCTTCGGCCCGACCCGGATCCGCGCCGTGCTCCACCTGGAGGTGGACGACGACGGGGTGGACCGAGCGGTGGCGGCCTTCGCCGCGGTGGTGGCGGGACAGGGGCCCGCCCCTACTTCCGCCGGTGAGAGAACATCCACCCCCGGCGGATCGTCCGGGGCTCCTCCACCGAGATGAAGGCATCGGGGTCGATCTTCTCCACCTCGGTGAGGACGGAGTGGATCTGCCGCCGCTTCACCAGGGTGTAGATCATCTCGACCTGCCCCTCCCGGCCGGTCCCCTGGAACGAGGTGACGCCGAAGCCCAGCGTCCGGAGGGCCTCGGCAATCCGGACCCCCGACTTCCGGGTCACGATGCGCACGGTGGCGAGCCCCACGGCGAGCTTCCCCTCGAGCCAGAGCCCCACCAGGGTGCCGCTCGCAAAGCCCCCCGAGTACCCCAGGATGTGCCAGATCGAGTGCAGGTTCTGGATCGCCGTCCCCACCGCCACGACCCAGATCAGCGACTCGAAGAGCCCGATCACGGGAACGATCTTCCGGGCGTTCCGCATGGTGAGGAGCATGCGCAGGGTCGCCAGGGACACGTCGACGATCCGGAGCCCGAAGATCAGGAACGGGCCCCAGAACCCTGCGAAGAGCTCGGTCATGTACGGGAGTCTGTCGAGAGGATGTGACGGTGGATGACGCGGTTCACCGCGTCCAGGACGGCCATGGCGGTGCCCCGGACGAGGTCGCCCCCGGGGGCGCCCACCGAGCCGATGAGGCGGTACTCGTCTCCGTCGGCCCTTGCGGTGACGGACACGGCCACCAGGTGGGTATCGAAGGCCCGGAAGGCGCGGATCCCCCGGAGTTCGAGGCGGATCCTCCCCTCACCCAGGGCCTCCAGCGCCTCGATGGTGGCGGCCGAGGACGCCCGCATCAGGCCCTCGCGGTGGCCGAGCCCCCACCCGGTTCCGACCCCGTCGAGGGCTCCGTCCGGGGAGCCCGGAAGGGCGAGGGAAACGGTGACCCGGGCACTCCCGCCGGGGTCCACGTCGAGGTCGACGCCGACGAGGCGAACGCGGTCCGGCCACTCGGGTGGGGTGGTGCTCGGCAAGGCCATGGCTTCCCCGGCACGTTGGGCAAGGAAGGGGAGACGCCGGACGATGGAGAAAAGAAGTCCCGGAGGCAATCCCCCGGCCCTCGGGCAAGGTCAGTCCGCCCCCGCGGGCCCGGGGTCGAAGGAGGTGCCCGCGAGGTCCGAGGCCCGGTCCACGTCGGCCAGGGGCTCCAGGAGGTGGACCCGGAGCCCGGCGGCGGCGGCGCGGCCCCGGGTCAGTTCCAGGACCCGGTTCGTGCTCCAGGGCATGTCCCGGAAGAGCTCCGGGACCGGGGCCCGGGCGGCCAGGAGGTAGTACCCGCCGTCGGGGCAGGGGCCCAGGACCAGGTCGGCCCGGTCCTCGTCCAGGGCGCGGAAGGCCTCCTCCAGGTGGCGGGGGCCCAGGTCGGGGACGTCGGAGGCCAGCACCGCGGCCGGGCCCCCCGCCCCGGAGGCGAGGGCCGCATGGAGGGCCCGTCCCATGCGCATCCCGAGGTCTCCCCCGACCTGGGGGTGGTAGGAGAGGGTGGGGCCGGGTTCGAGCCAGCGGAGGAGGGGCTCGGGGGGTTCGTGTCCGGGGTGCCCGGTGGGGTCTCCCCCGGTCCAGTGGACCTGGAGGTGCCAGGGGCCGCTCCGGAGGCGGTCCACCACCGTGCGGGCCATGAGGGCGTAGATCCGGGTGGCTTCCTCCGCGCCCAGGTCGGCGGCGAGGCGGGTCTTCACCCTTCCCACTTCCGGGATGCGCACGAGAAGGGCCGCGGTGCCCCGGGGACGAGGCGCGTCGGGGCGGGAGGGGGTCACCGGGGAAGGTCGTTCAGCGCCCAGTCGTACTCGAAGAAGGCGATGCGGGTGGAGGGGTCGGCCACCTGCTCCAGCGTGCGGCCCTCGAGGTAGGGGAGGAAGAAGGCGCGGAGTCCTTCCGTGCCCCCGAAGTCGTCCTTGTACCAGTCCAGGACCCGGTTGAGGCGCAGGGTGGCGGCGCGGCCCTCCTCGGCGGGTTCGACCCGAAAGTGCGCCGGCGCGGAAACGAGGCCCCGGACGGCCCGCTCGAGTTGCTCCTCGAGGCGCGCTCCCTCGTACGCCTCGGGCCAGAGAACGGGGCAGCTCAGGGCGGCGCAGTTCACGGCGAAGTGGATGCGGGGCTCGTCGAAGGTGGGGCGGATGATCTCGTGCTCGATCTCGTCCTGGGAGCGGGGGGCGCCGGCCACGGTGCAGTGCTTCGCCGAAAAGACGCCCGGGATCTGCCAGACCGAGTTTTCCGGGTAGCCGGCCACGGCGATGCGGGCGCGCTGGAAGAGGCCGACGCGCCGGCGTTCGATGGGGTAGTGGTCGATGACGAGCCGGAGCATGCAGGCGTTGTAGGCGTTGATCCAGAAGGCGAGCTGGTCGTCGCGGGGGGCGGCGGCGAGGCTCGCCGGGGTCACCGCCGCGAGGGCCGCCAGGTAGGCGTCGAGGCCGCCGCGGCGCTCCTTCAGCCGGGCGTAGTCCACCCAGGGGATCGTGACCACGCCCTGGAGGACCTCGGTGAAGGCCGCGTGGTCGGGGAGGGGGGTGGCCGGTGTGGCGGCGTGGACCGGGCCGGGGTCGGCGGCCAGGAGCGTGGCGGCGGCGAGGAGCGTGATCATCGGGTGGGCGGCTCGGGAGGACGTCCCCGGGGGCCATTCCCGCGTCCCCCCGGCTCGGAATACCTTCGATGCGCGGGTACCCGGAGAGGGAGCTTCGGGTCCCGACCGGGGGTGCGGGGCGACCCGAACCCCTTTCGCATTCTCTTCGGGTTTCCTACCTTCGGTGCCGGCACCCGGGAATGACTCCTTCTCACCCCTCGCGGGCCGCCTCCGGGCGGACCCCTCCCCGGAGCGGATCATGGCAGCGGTTGAACTGAACGACCAGAAGAAGAAGGACCTCCAGAACGCCCTCACCCAGATCGAGCGCGCGCACGGCAAGGGCGCGATCATGCGGATGGGGGTGGACGGAGCCCGGGTCCAGATCGAGGCGATCCCCACCGGTGCGGTGAACCTGGACGCCGCCATCGGCGTCGGGGGGATGCCCCGGGGCCGGATCGCCGAGGTCTACGGCCCCGAGTCGTCCGGGAAGACGACGCTCTGTCTCCACGTGATCGCGAACGCCCAGAAGCAGGGGGGGGTGGCGGCCTTCATCGACGCCGAGCACGCCCTGGACATCCAGTACGCCAGGCGGCTGGGGGTCGATGTGGACAACCTCCTTGTCTCGCAGCCCGACACCGGGGAGCAGGCCCTCGAGATCGCCGAGGTGCTGATCCGGTCGAACGCCGTGGACGTGGTCGTCATCGACTCGGTGGCGGCCCTCGTGCCCCGGGCCGAAATCGAGGGGGAGATGGGCGACTCCCACGTGGGGCTCCAGGCACGGCTCATGAGCCAGGCACTCCGAAAGCTCACCGGGGCCGTGAACCGCTCCCACACCTCCGTCATCTTCACGAACCAGATCCGCGAGAAGGTGGGGGTCATGTTCGGCAGTCCCGAAACCACCTCCGGTGGCCGGGCCCTCAAGTTCTATGCATCGCTTCGCATGGACATCCGGCGGATCGGGGCGATCAAGGACGGGCAGGACATCGTGGGGAACCGGACCCGGGTCAAGGTGGTGAAGAACAAGGTGGCGCCCCCCTTCAAGCAGGCCGAGTTCGACATCCTCTACAACGAGGGGATCTCCCACTCGAGCCTCCTCATCGACCTGGGCTCGGAACTGGGGGTCGTGGAGAAGTCCGGCGCCTGGTACTCCTACGGGGAACTCCGCCTGGGGCAGGGGAAGGAGAACGCCCGGCAGTTCCTCCTCGAGAACCCCGACATCATGGACGAGGTGGACCGGAAGGTGCGGGTGGCGCTCGAGATCCCCGGCGCGCTCAAGGACGCGACGGAAGAGCTGGAGGACTGACGACGCGAGCGTCGTCGTTGAGGCGGTGGCGCCGGAGCCATTATGTTGCGGGATCCCCGGGGCGGCGGTGCGCCGCCGCCCCGACGCGTTCCCCGTTCCTCCCCCGGGATCCCCATGAAGGCTGCCGACATCCGTGACCGCTTCCTCGCTTTCTTCCGGGAGCGCGGGCACGAGGTGCGCCCATCTTCGTCACTGATTCCCTCCGACGACCCCACCCTCCTCTTCACGAACGCGGGGATGGTGCAGTTCAAGCAGGTCTTCCTCGGCTCCGAGGACCCCGGGTTCCGGCGGGCGGTGACCTCGCAGAAGTGCGTGCGGGCCGGCGGGAAGCACAACGACCTGGAGCAGGTCGGGGAGACGGCGCGGCACCACACCTTCTTCGAGATGCTCGGGAACTTCTCCTTCGGCGATTATTTCAAGAAGGATGCGGTGCGCTTCGCCTGGGACTTCCTCGTGGACGAGGTGGGGCTCGACCCCGACCGGATCTACGTGACGGTGCATCACACCGACGACGAGGCCTTCCAACTCTGGCAGAGCGAGGTGGGGGTTCCGGCGGAGCGGATCTTCCGGCTGGGCGACAAGGACAACTTCTGGCAGATGGCCGACACCGGTCCCTGCGGGCCCTGCTCGGAGCTTCACTACGACACGCGCCCCGGGGGTGCACGGGAGGTGCCCGACACCGCCACCTTCGAGGCGCTGGGCGAGGAGGGGATCTTCATCGAGCTCTGGAACCTGGTCTTCATGCAGTACGACCGGGATGCCGAGGGCACACTCCACCCCCTTCCGGCCCCGAGCATCGACACCGGGGCGGGGCTCGAACGGCTCGCCGCGGTCCTCCAGGGGGTGGACTCGAACTACCATACCGACCTCTTCCGCCCCCTGCTTGACCGGGTGGGCGCGGTGGTGGGGCGTCCGTACGACCCGGAGGGCGCGGGGGCGGTGAGCTACCGGGTCCTGGCCGACCATGCCCGCGCTGTGGCCTTCCTCCTGGCCGACGGGGTCTACCCGGCGAGCGAGGGGCGGGGCTACGTGCTCCGGCGGATCCTTCGAAGGGGGGTGCGGCATGCCTGGCTCCTCGGGCGGCGCGAGCCGACCCTCGTGGAGGTGGTCGAGGCGGTGCTCGACACCATGGGGTCCGTCTATCCCGAGCTCGAGGCGAGGCGCGAGCAGCTCCTGAAGACGACCCGCCTCGAGGAGGAGCGCTTCTTCGACCTGATCGAGGGGGGGATGCAGCGCTTCGACCAGGTGGCCCCCCGGGACGGGGGCGCTCCCGGTGCGCCCGAGGGGAGGCGTCCGCGCATTTCCGGCGACGAGGCGTTCCGTCTCTACGATACCTTCGGCTTCCCCCTGGATCTGACCGAGCTCATGGCCCGGGAGCGCGGGTACGACGTGGATGGGGTCGGGTTCGAGCGGGCGCTGGAGGAACAGCGGGAGCGGAGCCGGGCGGACCGGGCCGCCGCCGGGGTGGGCGGTGGGGACGAGCGGCTCTCCGACTGGACCGTCCTCGTGGAGGGGGCGCCCCAGCGTTGGGTCGGGTGGACCGAGGGCGAGGTGCGCACCCGGGTCGTGGCGGTGTGGGGAGGTGAGTCCGGGGGGGAAGAGGCCGGGGTGATCCTGGAGGAGAACCCCTTCTACGCCGAGGCGGGGGGGCAGGTCTCGGACCAGGGGCGGGTCGAGGGGGAGGGGTGGAGCCTCGACGTGGCGACGGTGCGGAAGGTGGAAGGGCGGAGCGCCCTCGTGGGCCGCCTCTCGGGGGTACTGCCCCCGGATCCCGTGGAGGTGACGGCCCGGGTCCACCGGGCCCTCCGCCATGACACCGAGCGGAACCACACCGCGACCCACCTGCTCCATGCCGCCCTCCGCGAGGTGCTGGGGGACCACGTGGCCCAGCGCGGCTCCCTCGTGGCGCCGGATCGCCTCCGCTTCGACTTCTCGCACCCGGAGCCGGTGGGGGCGGAGGCGCTTGCCGAGATCGAGGGGCGCGTGAACGAGGCGATCTGGGCGGACCACCCGGTACGCTGGCAAATTCTCCCCCGTGACGAGGCCATGGCCCGTGGGGCGATGGCGCTCTTCGGGGAGAAATACGGTGACGAGGTCCGGGTCGTGGAGATCCCCGGGGTGAGCCTCGAACTCTGCGGTGGGACGCACCTGGCGCATACGGGCGAGGCGGGGCTCTTCAGGATCGTGAAGGAGGGCGGCGTTGCCTCCGGGGTGCGGCGGGTGGAGGCGGTCACGGGGCCCGAGGCATTCCGACGCCTGGCCCGGGCGGAAGAGGAGCTGGAGGAGCTCTCCGGGCTCCTCAAGGTGACCCGCGAGAACCTGAAGCGACGGGTCGGGCAGCTCCTGGAGGAGCGGGGTGAGCTCGAGCGGCTCCTGGAGGAGGTGCGCCGTTCCGGGGGCTCGGGGGAGGAGGTCGTGGTGGAGGAGACGGTGGGGCTTCCCTCGGGGGGCCAGGCGCGCTACCGGGGGGTCCGGGTCCCGGTCCGGGACTCGGACGATGCCCGGGCGCTGGGCGACGCCTACCGGGCGGAGGTGAAGGGGGGGGTGCTCGCCCTTGCCGCCGATGGCGCCGACGGGAAGACGGCCCTCTTCGTGTTCGTCACCGATGACCTGGTGAGTGCGGGCGTGCGGGCCGGCGACCTCGTGCGCGAGATCGCGGCGATCGCCGGTGGACGGGGCGGGGGGCGGCCCCACATGGCACAGGGCGGGGTCGAGGACCCCTCGAAGGTGGAGGAGGCCCTCCGGGCGGGACCGGGGATCCTGGGGGCGCGGGCGGGGGCAGGCGCATGAGCCCGGACCAGGCTCACCGCCGAACGCCCGCGCCCCCTCCGGCGCTGGTCGGCTGGGTGGAGCGCTACGGTGGCGTGGCCCCGGACGCGTCGGGCGCCGCTCTCTCCGAGGCCGGAACCGCGGCCCTGGAGGCGGCACTCCGGACCCCCCCCGGCGAACGGGAGGCGGCATGGGCGCTCCTCGCCGCCGACGCGCTCATCACCTGGGCGGTGGAGGACGCCGCCGGGGCCCCGGACCCGGAGCGGGAACTCGCCCATCTTCTCGAGCACGTCTCCCGGGTGGATCCGACCCCGTGATCGGAAGGCCGACTCCCGGGATCACGGACCTTCATTCCCACCTCGTGCCCGGGGTGGATGACGGGTCCCCCACCCTGGCCGATGCCCTTGAAGGCGTCGACCGGCTCGTGGGGCGCGGGGTCACGACGATCGTGACCACGCCCCACGTGGACGCGTCGCTCACCCTCACCCCCGACGCCTTC
>JBJHCE010000028.1:0-24803 GCA_050485865.1 Gemmatimonadales bacterium
CTCCGGGTGCGGCGGCCGGGAAGGACGAGGGCGGACCCCATCCAGAGTCCCGCCCCGCCGGCCAGGCAGATGGCGGTGAGCTCGAGGACCCCGTGGGGGAGGACGAAGGCCCAGAGGTGGAGGCTCTGTCCCTCAAGGTGGAAGGCGGCGGCAGCGCCGCCGAACATCATGCCGTTCAGCACCAGGATGAGGACCGTGCCCACCCCCGCCAGGACCCCGCCCACGAAGGCCATGAAGGTGACCCGGACGTTGTTCGTGAGGATCGAGGCGGCGGCAATGGGCATTTCTCCCTCGCCGATGACCGCCTCGCCGTAGCCGATCCCCTCGGCACGGAGCGACTCGGCGGCGCGGGCCCGCTCCAGGAGGACGGCGGGGACGAGCTCCTCGGCCAGGTCGGGGTTCCAGACCACGGCGCCGAAGGTGGCGAGCCCCGGCCCGAAGAAGAGGAGCGAGGCGATGGCCATGGGGGGGAGGAGGCTCCGGACGAGGCGCGGAAAGCCCCCGGTGAAGGCCTTCAGGAGCTCGAGAGGGGGGCGGCGCGGGGCGGTATAGAGGAGGTTGTAGCCCCGCCCCACCGACGACTCGAGGGCACCGAGGAGGGGGATCGAGGCGCGGTACGTGCGGGCCCGGGCGAGGTCTGCCGTGACCTCGCGGTAGAGGGCCGCGAAGGTGGCCACCTCCTCCTCGCTCAGGGTGGAGAGCCCCCGGCCCTGGGCCCGCCCCAGGACCTGGTCCCAGAGGATCCACCGGTCCCGCTGGCGCCGAAGGAGGGCGGCGGCCGAGGGGGAGCCCCAGGAGGTTGCATCCCCCGAGCCGGCGCGGCGCGCCGACTCCTCGGCGTGGAGGTCTTCCAGCGCTTCCTCCTGCCGGTCGGCGAGCATCCGGGGGTTCGAGTCCCGGAGCTGGGGAAGGTGGTCGGGCACGGCGCGGGAAAGGGAGGCGTGGATCTTCCCCGCCACCCGCCTCCGGGTGCCCCGGTCCAGGGTGGGGCGGCGGACGGCCCAGGCGTCGAGGAGGGCCCACGCCGGGTCGGGAAGGAGGGGGGCGCCGGGGGTCGCCGGGGACTCGGCGCCGGCTTCGCGCCGGTCGGAGGCGGGGGCGCGTCCGGCCACCTCCGCGAGCGTCGCCACCGGGCGCTCCCGGATCACCACCGTCCCCGCCGCCAGGTCGCCCGGGCGCTGAGCCTTCGGGTGAAGGAGGATGAAGCTTCCCCCGAGAAGCCCGGTGATTCCGGGCTGGAGGTCCAGGATCCGGACCAGGTTCCGGATCGCCGCCCCGGGAAGGGAGAGGGGGAAGCCGCTCTCCTGGATCACCCGGAGCCCCATGGCCCGCTTTCCCGGGGTGCGCCCGCCGCCGAAGGCCTCGAAGGCGACGAAATACCCCCACACGAGGACGAAGAAGGCCACGGTGGCGGCGGCGAGGACCCACCCGCCGGCAAGCTGGGCCATGCCGAGCCCCGCCATTCCGAAGAGGGTGAAGCCCACCCCCAGGGCCAGGACGAGCACGAGGAGCAGGAGGAGGAGCCCGTCCAGGAGGAAGGCGGCGAAGCGGGATCCGGGGCCGGCAAGTTCGTATCCCACCCCCACCTGCTCCGGGGTCTCGACCCGGAGCGTCCGGTCGGAGGTGGGCGTTTCGGTCATGGGGCGTGCCGCGGTGGGGGGTGGGGCGGTGGGGAGCCCCAATGTACGGCCCCCCCCGTGCCCGACAAGGCGACGTTGGGAGGCGGGCCGCCGAAGACCCATCGCTCCGCCAGGGCGAAGTCCCCGCCCGATCCGTTCCCCACCCAGAAGGCGACACCGCCCTCTCCCGGTGCGCTCAGCCGTTCCACCACCAGATCCGGCAGCTCGCTGCCGTCCACGTGCACCTGGACCTCGGTTTCGCTCACCACGAGGCGAAGGAGGACCCAGGAGTCGGGATCGGGTGCATTCCGAGCGGGGGCCTCGTAGCGGCCGGGGGACTCCTCGCGAAGGCGGTTCCACGGGAACTCCGGCCCTCCTCGTCCTCGCCCCGCACCAGGACCTCGAGGACTCCCGTGGAGAAGGCCAACCCGTCCATGACCGCGAGCCCGTCACCCTCCCCGGAGTCGAGGCGGACGAAGGAGCGTGTGGCCTCCTCGAGGACCGACAGGGTACGGTTCACCGTTCGGTAGACCTCGGGACCGCCAGTCGCCGGGGAGCAGGCCGCGGCGAGGCCGGTGATGAGGACCCCGAAGGCTACCGCGCGCACACCATCGCGTCGGGGTTTCCCGGACCGGGGACCGGAGCGGGCGCCATTCATGAGGCCGCACCGGCTCCTGCGGGGTCCCCGGAGGCGGCGGGCCCACGGGGTTCGACGGCATACTCCAGAAGGAGGTGCCCGCCATCGAAGGAGTCGAGGCTCTCGAGCCGGAGAGGCGCCGGGTCCACCCCCCGCCCGAGGAGGGGGATACCGGATCCGAAGAGAACCGGGTTGTGCTTCACGATGAGCCGGTCGATCAGGCCGGCGGCGAAGAGCGAACCAGCCAGCTCCGATCCGCCGCACAACCAGATCGACAACCCCGGCTCCGCCTTCAGACGACGCACAACCCCCTCGGCTCCGGACGGCACGAGGGTCACTCGGGAGTCCGGGCTTGCCTCGAGTGTCGTGGAAAAAACGAAGGATCGAAGGGTCGGATACGGATCCGTCACCCCTTCCTCGAGCCCGACCTCCCATGTCCTCCGCCCCATCAATACGGTGTCGAATCTCCGGTTCTTCACCGGCGCTGAACCCCCCTTCGCCAGGTGCGCGGGAAAGGTCTCGGGGAAGCGGGCACGGAGCTCGGCGCCGAACCTGTCGCTCCAGGGAAACCCGTCGAAGGAGCCGTCCGACCGGGCAATGAAGCCGTCGGCGGTCACGGCCACATAGTAGACGACCTCTCTCATCCTGCTGCGCTCTCCTGCGGGGGGCGGCCGACGTGGATTCCCCTGGACACCGTTCGTGCCCGGGGGAGCGATTCCCCGGAGGTGGACCGGGACAGCCCCGACCAGGACAGGTCGAGCCGCTCGGTCACGATCACCGCGCCGCCCCATCGTGGTGATCGGATCCGGGCGCCTGCCCGCCCCAGGCGGCCCGGGCCCGTGCTTCAACCCCTGCCGCGTCGGCCTCCTTCCCCTGGGCCCGAAGTGCGGCGGCGAGCCCCCGAAGGGCCCATCCGTTCTCGGGGAAGCGCGCGAGGTCCTCCAGGAAGACCGCTTCGGCCTCGATCGCACGCCCGGCGGCCAGGAGCACGGAACCCAGGTCGTGCCGGACCGGGATGGACCACTCCGGGGGCTCGCCGTAGATCAGTCCGTCCTCGAGGGCGGCTGCCTCGCGGAGGTGCTCGATGGCCAGGGGGAAGGTCTCCGTTCCGGCGGCCACGACGCCTGCCAGCACGTGGGAGGCGATCTCCAGGATCGTCCGGGCCTCGTTGAAGTCAAGCACAAGCCCGTCGAGCCCGGAGCTCCGGTGGATCGTGGAGAGCGCGGTGAGCTCGCGCTCGGCCGAGGAGAAGTCCCGAAGCGCTGCATAGGCTCGCCCCCGGGCATAGTGCCAAATGGCGCGGGAGTGCAGCAGGTCGGAATCCGGGGCCTCGACGGCCAGGATCGCCTCCCATTCCCCGAAGCGCACGAGCATCTGGAGGGTCCGGACCGCGTAGTTCTGGAGCATCGTCATTCCGGGGGCGCGGAGGAACTCCGGGGGGAGGAGCTCGGCTACCTTCTCGGCGGACTGGACGGCCATGTCGCGCATTCCGGCCATGGCCGCAGCAAACGCCATGAAGTCGTAATTGTGCGGATAGTACCCGGCCACGTAGATCCCCATGCCGGGCCGCTGGTCGCGGATGTACGTCTCGTCGGCATGCACCGCGTGCTCGTTGGAGCGGATGGCGTCCGCGTATCGACCGACGCGGATGTAGATGTGCGCCGGCATGTGGACCAGGTGGCCGGCGCCCGGCATCAGGGCGGCGAGCCGCTCGGCGCAGGGGAGGGCCCATTGAGGATGCACGGCCTCCACCGCATGGATGTAGAAGTGGCAGGCACCCGGGTGGTTGGGGTTCGCCGCGATCACCCTCTCGAGGTTCCGTACGATCATCTCGGTACCGGGCTCGGGATCGCCCGACCGGTTCCAGTAGGACCAGGGCCTCAGCGTCATGAGGGCCTCGGCGTGGAGGGTCGCTGCCTCCAGGTCGGCCGGATGCGCCTCCGCCACCTCGCCGAGGGCACGGGCGTACGCCGAGTCGCGCGCGGCCCGGTCCTCCCCTGCGGCGGCGCCGTACCGCAGGGACATGGCGTGGATCAGCGCCTGTTCGACCCGCCCGGCACGGGGCGCGAGGCGAACGGCCTCCCGTACCGCCTCGAAGGCGGCCACCTCCGCATCCTCATCCATGGGCGCGTTGATGTTGGGGCCCAGCGCGGCGGCCACGCCCCACCAGCACATGGCGCAGTCGGGGTCCCGCCGGGCGCCCTCGCGGAAGGCGCGGATGGCCTCGGCGTGATTGAAGGCGTAGTAGAGGCGGAGCCCCTGGTCGAAGTAGCGCTGGGCGACCGGATCTGCGGTCGTCACGCTGTAGCTGTGGGTCCCCAGGTTCGTGTAGAGGGGAACCGAGTCACCGGTTGGGGTCGGGTGGCCGAGGGCCCAGAGGGCGGTGGCAAGCAGCAACGGATTCATGGTCGAACTCCGGAAGATGGCAGAATCTCGCGGGACGTCCCCCGTGACCCGGGCGAGGTCCCGTGCCTGAACCTTCGAGACAACGTTTCAACCGGGTTGCCGAAGCGTGTCGGCAGGGTTTCACGCCCTCCCGGTCTTCAGGGGTCCAGTTCCGATTCCAGGAACCGGTGGGTCTCCGACATCCATGCCTCGAATGCCGGCTCGTGGCCAAGGACGAGGTGGTTGTCGCTCTCGAGGAGGACGAAGCGGGCCCTGGGGATCCCGGAGGCGAGTTCCCGACCCTTGTCGAAGTGGATGCGACGATCTCCCCGGGAATGGAGGACCAGGGCAGGGGCCTGGACCTGGCCGAGCCGATGCCGCACGTCGATCGTGCCGAAGGTCTCCATGAAGCGGGCCGCGTTCTCCGGAGACGTCGACCGGCGCTCGAGCTCGTTGAACCACTCGACCTCTTCCGGCGTGCCCCCCGGGATGAAGGTCTGGGTGAACATCTGCCTGTAGGCAGGAATGTCCTCGCCCCACCCGTGGCGGATGATCTGGATCGAGGCGTCCCGGCGTGCGGCCTCCGCCTCCGTGCAGGTCGGGTCGACCCTCCATCCCGCCGCGTACCCACCGTGGAGGATCAGTCCGGTCACCCGATCCGGATGGCGGGCCGCGAATTCAATGCACACCGCGCACCCCTGCGAGATCCCCAGGAGGGGAAAGCGCTCGAGCCCCGCCGCATCGACCACGGCCTCCAGGTCGAGGACCCACGCCTCGAGCGACAACTCCGGGGGATCCCAGTCCGAAAGGCCGCTCCCCCGCTCGTCGTAGCGAAGTAGGCGGTTCCGGGAGCCGAGGTCATGGAAGAGCCTTCTCCATACGGGGCTCTCCCAGTCGAACTCCAGGTGGTTGAGCCAGTTCGCGGCCTTGACCAGAGGGGGTCCCGAGCCCACGGTCGCATAGGCGATGCGGACCCCGTCGGTCGAGAGGCAGAACCGGATGTCCTGCGACAGGGGGACGTCCGGGAGCTCGGCCCGGGGGCCCCGGAACGCCCCCCCGGGGGATCGCGATGTCACCCCTCCTTCGGCCTCGATCCCGGCACTTCCGGGGCGCGGCTCGTGCCGGAGGATCGCGGACTCAAGCGCTCTCAGCCCCGGGGAAGGGTCGAGTCCGAGCTCCTCGGAGAGGAGCCGCCGGAAATCCTGGAAGGCATCGAGCGCCTCGTGCTGTCGCCCCGACCGGTAGAGGGCCTCCATGAGGAGGGCCCTCGGGCGTTCCCGGAGCGGGTCACCGGAAACGAGGAACTGGGCGGCCGCGAGGGCCTCGTCGATCCGGCCGAGGGCCATGAGGCAGGCCACCCGGCGTTCGGCGGCACTGACCCTCAGTTCCTGCAGGTGGCGTGCGCGGCCGAGGAAGGGGGTGAGGTGGAGGAACTCCTCGAAGGGCTCTCCCTGCCAGAGCTCGAGCGCCGCCGCGATCCGGCGAAGCTCCTCGGCGGGACCGCCGGCCCGGCGACTCCCGGCCACGAGCTCCTCGAAGAGGTTCGCATCCACCTCGATCCCGGACAGTTCGAGACGGTAGCCCCCGGGTTCGTGACGAAGGGCGCTCCCGGGAGCACCCGCTTCGTCGAGGAAGGTACGCATCCTCGATACCTGGGTCCGGAGCGCGCCCATGGGATCCGCCGGAAGGTCCTCGCCCCAGAGCCAGTCCAGGAGCCGATCGGCGGCGACGGCCCGCGATCCGTGCAGGACGAGGAGGGCCAGGAGGAGCCTCTGCTTCGGTCCACCGGGGGACCGTTCCTCCCCGTTTCCGGTGTGGACCCGGAGGGGTCCGAGAAGGCAGATCTTCATGCGGGCACGGACATCCGGAGGTCGGGCTCTGGGAAAGGCGCAATATAGGCGTCGCTCTTCCCTTCCGGACAGGGTTTCTGACGCGGGTAGCGTTCACCGTCACCCGCGAGGCGCCCCACCCCCCGGATCCAGGGCCGGATCCGGGGGGTGGGGCAAGCCTCAGTACCGGGGCGCAGCCACCGCCATCACGCGCCCCATCCAGGTGGGGAAGGGGATCGAGACCCGGAACCCGTTGAGCTCGCGGACGTGGAGGGTGGGGACCGTGCTCCCGGGCATCCCGCCGGGTCCCACGAGCGCGATCCAGTCTCCGCCGAGGAGGGCCGGCCCGCCGAGCCCCTCGGGGAGGGCGTTCAGCGGGTAGAGGAGCTCACCCGACGCGCCGGAGGCAAGAAGGGAGAGCACCGTGCCGCTCTGGGCGTTCCGCGCCTCGAAGGCCACGAGGTTTCCGTCGGCCTGCCAGGAGGGGTGCCTCAGGTCGTGCCCCGGCACGGTGAGGAATCGGCCTGGGGCTGCGGGAAGGGTGCCGTCGACCCGGACGCTCCAGAGCTCCAGCTGCTGGGGGCCGCGGCGGCTGAAGAGGAGCCGCGTGCCGTCGGGGGACCAGGTGGGATCCTGGTTCATCTCGGCGGCCATCCACGCCGCCTCCACCACGGGGCGGGGGTCCGAGCCGTCGGCGCGCATGACCCAGAGTTCGGGGCCGCCCCGCCGGAAGGTCCGGAAGGCGATCCGCGTGCCGTCGGGGGACCAGGCGGGCTGGTCCGCCCGGAAGCCATCGTCGGTGAGCCGCCGGAGGCCGGTTCCGTCGAGGTTCACGGTCCAGATGTTCACCGTCCCGTCGGAGGCGGTACCGGCGAAGGCCACCCGCTGGCCGTCGGGAGAGAGCGCCGGCTCTCCCGCCCGGGTCCCCATGGGGAGGATCCGCTCGATTCCGAGCGGCTGGAGTCCCGTCCGGTCGAAGACCATGCGGAAGAGCTCGGAGGTCCCCTCGGGGCGCGCTTCCACCACCAGGGTGCCGACGGGGGGTGCGCCCACCGTGATCGGGGCCTCCGCCACGAGGCTCCCGAACCGGTAGCGGAGAACCGTGCTCCCGATGACCCGCCCGCGGAGCTGTCCCATCCAGTCCCAGTTCGCCACGGTGGTGTTCGTGACCTCGACCCCGAGCCCCGGCCCGAAGACCCGCTCGCCCAGGTCGTTCCGGACCTCGACCTCGTCCTCGAGGGCCTGCCCCCGGAAGAGGTGGTTCCCGGCGACCCGAAGGGTGAGCGAGGCCACGGGCCGGGGGGTGACCCGGAACGTCCGGATGGCCGATGGGGGAAGGGGCGGCACCCCGAAGTCGAGGACCGTCTCGACGGTGATTCCGGCCTCCAGGGGCTGCCCGGTGAAGGTGTCGGGCACCCGGGCCACCAGGAGCCCCTCGTTCACGAAGGTGGTGGCCAGGGGAATCCCGTTCCAGAGCGCCCGCGACGTGCTCCGGAAGTGGGCCCCCTCCAGCGCAAGGTCTACTGCGCCGGTGCGCTCGAGGACCTGGGCGGGGGTGATCGTCGCGAGCTCCGGTGCCGGGGGGGGCGGAGGCGGCTCAGGGGGGGTGACGGTGACTCCGATCTCCACCTCGCCGGTTCGGCCTGCGGTGGTGGCGCGGATCCGCGCGGACCCGGCCCCGACGCCCGTGACGAGGCCCGAGTGGCTCACCCGCGCCACGAGGGTGTCCGAGCTGCTCCAGCCGAAGGCGCGTCCGGGGACTTCCACCCCCGCCGCGTTCCGGGCCCGGGCCACGAGGCGGACGGTGTCGCCGACCTCCACCGAGGGCACGGGCGCCAGCACGTCCACCACGCTCACCGGATCCACGGGGGGCGTGAGGTCCACGTCCGAGCATCCCCCGAGGAGGAGAAGCACGAGGACCAGGGCGAAGGTGCCGAGCACCGAGGGTACTGCGGCGAGGGCCGCCGGGCTCGAGGCCCCCGGGGGGTTCAGCAGGTCCACCCGGGGGGGACGGGTGCGGTCCGGGGTGCGGCGGGGGATGCGGGGCGCGTAGCTTTCGCCCCCGTCGTTTCGTTCGAAGTGCATGAGTTCCTCCATCGTGTCCAGGCGCGCCCGGCGTTCGCCAAGGGGGCTGCGCGTCGTGTCCGGTTTCGTGGAGGAAGACTCGGGGGGGCGGGTTACGGACCTCTTAATCAGGGGGGTATATGGCTTCCAGCGCGGACTTCGTGGCCTTCATCGTGGACCAGGTGGAGCCCGCCGGGTCGGTCACGTCCAGGAAGATGTTCGGCGAGTACGCCCTCTACGCCCGCGGCCGGGTGGTGGCGCTCGTCTGCGACGACCGGCTCTACATGAAGCCCACCGAGGGGGGGCGCGCGGTTCTGGGCACCCCGGAGGAGGCCCCGCCCTATCCCGGTGGGAAGCCCTGGTTCGTGGTGGAGGATGCGCTCGACGACGCGGCGGCGCTCAGCGAGCTCTTCCGGGTGACCGCCCTGGAGGTACCGGAGCCCGCGCCGAAGCGGCCGCGGAAGAAGGGAAAGGCGAAGCGCCCCCCCACCCCGCCCGAAGGGGAGTGAGGGGGCACGGGTTCGGGGTGTGCGGTCCCCGGGCGCCTGGCCCGGGGCGGCTGGCCCGGGGCGGCTGGCCCGGGGCGCCTGACCCCGGGCGCCTGACCCCGGGCGCCTACCCCCGCGCGCCGAACGAGAGGATCCGGATCACGCGGAGCGAAATCCCCGACGATTCCCGGGCGAGGCGGATCGCCTCCCGGTAGTCTTCCGCGTCGAAGGCCGCCCGGGCTTCGCCAAGCAGGCGCTTCGCCTGGGCCAGCGCCTCGGCCACCGGATCGGCGGGGTTGTCCCCGGCCTTCGCCTCGGCCCGGGCGAGAAGCTCCGCGGCCTGGTCGAGGGCCCGCACCGCGAGCGCCTCCAGGTCCGGTGCCGGGGGCGGGGGGGCCACCTCGGCGAGGACCTTCAGCGACTTCTGCGCCGAGTTCTTCGCGTGGGCAATGGCGGCGTTCCAGTTTCCGGCGTCGTAAGCCGACTCGGCCTGGACGAGCATCTGTCCCGCGGCCTGGAGCCAGGAGGAAACCGGGGGCTCGGGGCTCGGCCCCGCCGCCGAGGTCGCCCGCTCGAAGAGCCGCTTCGCGTGGTTGATCCAGCGCCGCGCGAGCTGCTCCGGCGCCAGGGTGCGAAGGGTTTCGGATGCGGCGATCGCGGCGGCAAGGGCGGGCCCGTCAGCGCCGGCGCCCATCGACTGGTTCGCCTCTTCCACCTGGTCCGCCGCGGCGCCCAGCGCGTCCATGGCGGTGTGGGAGGCACCCCGGGAGGACGCAACGCGCTGGAGCTCGTCCAGGACCTGGGCCACGTCGCTCACGACGCCCTGGGCGAAGGCGGGGCCGAAGGCCGTGATCGCCGCCTCCGCGACGAGGGAACGGGCCTCGGCCTCCGCATGGTCGGCAAGGGTGCGGTGCCCCGCGGAGCGGAGGGTGGAGGCCTCGCCGGAAAGGCTCGCGGCCAGGCCGAGGAGCACCCGGGTCTCGCCGGACCCGGAGGTGGCCGCCTCGGTCCGCTCCACGAGGGTCACCGTGGATGGGAGCTGATCCCAGGCGCCGAGGACGATGGCCTCGAGGGCTCCGTCCACCGGCTCGACCGGGTTCGTGGGGCTCCGGTCGCACCCCGCCAGGACCACGGCGAGGGCAGGGAGCCAGCTCCAACGAATGAAACGCTTCATGGTTCGTCTCCTTCCTGGGGCCGGGCGGGGGGCATGTGCCTTTTCGCGCTGCGGCCGTGGGTCCGTCGGGCGGAGACGGAGCGTGGTGCCCCGGTCCGCGGCCGATGCCCCAGAGGTTTGCATCCCCGGTGCCACGCCCTGGACCCGAGGCCTCAACCCCATGTACTGCAATACGCTGGAAGGATGGCCCCGCCCTGTCGAACCCACAAGGCCCACCCGGCCCTGCACGAAGGGTGTGACACACCCCGAGGGCGGTGCACTGTTTCCGTGAAGACCCGGCCGCCCGGCAGGAGGGCGCGGCACGGTCAGCTCCGGCTCTTCTCCAGCCCCTTCCGGAATTTCCGGACGATCCGGTCCGAGGAGAAGTCCGCGAGCGCCTCGAGCACGAGGACCATCTCGGCGGTGGAGAGCGCCCCGAGCCCGGCGGCGGTGATCACGTCGTTCACCACCTGGGTGCGCTCCCAGTCCGGCCCCAGCGTCCGGAGGAGGGCCGGGGTGATCGCCTCGCGCTCGGTGACCTTCCCCTTCCAGATCCGCCGGCCCGTGGCCGCCTCCCGGAGGACCACTTCCGACTCCACGAAGAAGTGCGCAGGCGCGAGCCAGTTCTCGGCGTCGATCCCGTAGCGCTTGACCAGGACCTCGAGCTCGAACTCGGCCCGGGCGGCATCGTCCACCGGCGTGGCCCGGAGCTCGAGCGCCACCCCGCCCAGGACCCGCTCCATCATCCGCCCCCCTACGTCGGCGCTGTCGGCGGCGGCGGCAAGGCGAGGGCGCGCCCGCGAGGCCTCCACCTCCTTCACCACGTCGGCTCCGATCCGGAGTGCGGCCTGGAGCGGGTTCCGGAAGTCCAGGTCCAAGGTGGGGTTCGTCAGGATCTCGGGGCGCGGGGTGAGGTGGGCCACCGCACCCACCGTCCGGCCGCGGAACTCGTAGTCGCCGAGCTTTCCGGCGGAGGCGCACCCGGTCGTGGCGGTGAGCATGATGGCAAGGGCAAGAAGCCCGTGACGAGAGGCATTCATCGGAGTCTCGAGGTTCAGGTTTCCGGGAGGGGGGCCCCGGTCGGGGCTCCTTCCACGCGCGCCGTCATCCAGCATGACGTACGCGCCTCCACCTTCGTTTCTCCCGGTTAGCCGTCGATTAAGCGCGGCCCACCCGCCCCGCGCCGCCGCCTAACCGTTCCCCGCGACCGTTACTCGCGAGGGTCACACGATCACACGATCGCACGATCTCACAACCGCACGACGAACCGATGGAGCGGCCATGACGCGGCACGATGAACCGGTGGAGGCTGAGGTGGAGGCAGGCGGCTCGAGGATCCCCTACCTGAGAGCGGGAAGGGGCCTCCCCGCCCTCCTCCTCCGCGCCCGACCCACGCCCGGCGACCCGGAGCTCGCGGAGCTCGCCCGGACCTTCCGGGTGCACCTCCTCCTTCGCCCGCCTCCCCCGGGAGGGGGCGAGGCCGAGGACTGGCTCCGCCGCGTGGTCGAGGGACTGGGGCTCCGCGAGCCCGAGGTCTTCGCCGACGCCGCGCTGGCCCCGACCCTGTCTCACCTCGTGGCACGAAACGGGGGCTTCGTGGGGCGGGTCACGTTCCTGGCGGGGTCCGACCCGGGCTGACCCGGCGGCCCGGTGAAACGAGGGCCCGCGACCAGCGGGCTCCACAGGCGACCACGGGTGGCCACGCGCGACCACCGGCGCCGTGCGGGACCACCGGCGCCACGCGGGGCCACCGGCGCCGTGCGGGACCACCGGCGCCACGCGGGACCACCGAGAAGGATTCAGCACTCGAGACTCCCCGGACCACCGAAAGGGGAATCCTTCTCGATTTCCGGCACGTTTCCCGATCTCGGTCCGAAGTTCGCCGGCGAAAGCTGAAAAGTTCTCGATTTTCGGCATGAATCCCGATCTCGACGCTGCCCGACCCGGCGAGCGCTGAAAACTTCTCGGTCAGGCGGCGCTCGGCGCTGGGGCTCGGCGCTGGGACTCGGGGCTGGGGCTCGGGACTCGGCGCTGGGACTCGGGGCTGGGACTCGGCGCTCGGGGCTGGGACTCGGGGCTGGGACTCGGCGCTCGGGGCTGGGACTCGGCGCTCGGGGCCGGGGGCGCCGGTGCGCACGATCAACGGGCCGCAGGCGCGTGGGGAACCGGATACGCGGGTGCGTGGGTGCGCGCGACGGGGGGCGCGGATGCGTGCGGGGGCGGGTCTCCGGTTCGCCGCAGCCCGGGAGCGCCAGGGTCCCGACCCAGAGGTCGCACCGTGGGGCTCCTCCCGGAAGTCCTTTCCCCGGGATGCGGAAGTTTCCGCCGGCTTCCGGGGGGCGAGGCACCGCGCGGAGGTGCCGGGAATTCCAGCGAATCCGCCGCGTTTCCCCGCCCGCGGGGGGGGCGGCACGGGGGTTGCGCCCAGGAGTGCCCGAGGGGCGGCCGGGAACCGGTGAGCCCCCACCGAACGCCGGGTCCGGCGGAACGCCGAGCCCTCAAGTCGATCCAGATCCGGGAGAGGACGAAATGCATGTGCCGCCGGCGCGTGATCCCGCGCGGCCATCGTCCCGGGGAGCGATCGCCCTGGTCACCCTCGTCACGGGGGTGTTCTCGGGGCTCCTCCTCGGGGGATGCGCCACGCTGGGGCTCGGGGAGTTCAACATCATTTCCATCGAGCAGGAGTGGGAGCTCGGTCGCGAGATCGAGGCCGAGATCGCCCAGCAGCTCACCCTGTCGAACGACGCCCAGGTGGTGGGCTACGTCCGGGACCTGGGGACCCGGATCGTGGCGGGCACCACCATGGCCGAGCTCGACTGGCGGTTCCACGTGGTGGAAGATGACGCGGTGAACGCCTTCAATGCCCCAGGCGGCCTGGTCTACGTGAACACCGGCCTCATTGCCGCCGCTGGGAACGCGAGCGAGCTCGTGGCGGTCCTGGCGCACGAGGTGGGGCACGGCGTGGCCCGACACGGCACCCGCCGGCTCTCGCAGCAGTACGGGGTGGCGGTCCTTGCGGGCCTCGTCCTGGGCGAGGACCCGGGGCTCGTGGCCGAGATCGCGGCAAGCCTCGCCGCCGCCGGAACGATGGCCCGATTCTCCCGCGAAGACGAGTTCGAGGCCGACGAGATGGGGCTTCGCTTTGCCGCCCGGGCCGGCTACACCCCCCGGGGCATGATCACCTTCTTCGAGCGCCTCCTGGAGATGCAGGAGCGGGAGCCCGGAAGCGTCGAGCGCTTCTTCGCCACCCATCCGGCGACCCGGGAACGGATCGACCGGGCCGAGGGGATCATCCAGGGCATGGGCTCGCTCTCGGGGCTCGCCACGAACGACGACCGCTTCGCCGGGGTGCGGAACCGGGTGCGCTGAACGCCGGGCTCGCCGAGGCCCTTCGGTGCACGCCGGCGACGGGGGCGCGCACGAGACCGGTGACGGCGCCTCGGGCGGACCTTAGATTCGCGCGATCGGTGCCGACCCTGGCCCCCGCCTCTCGCTCCGGGAGGAAGCCCGGCACCCCCCCCTGGGCGCCCTCGTACGCGCCGGCTCCGGTACCACCATGGCACCCTCCCGGCTCCTCCGTCCCCCGCCTCCGGTCCCCCTCACCCCCCTGGTCGGACGGGTGCGGGAGGTGGAGGCGCTCCTGGCCCTCCTCGGAGAGGCTCGCCTCGTGACGCTCACCGGCGCCGGGGGGAGCGGAAAGACCCGCCTCGCGCTGGAACTCCTGGCCCGCCGCGGTACCGACGACGTGGCCTGGGTCGAGCTCGCCCCGGTGGCGAGCCCCGGGGAACTTCCCCAGGTGGTGGTCCATGCCCTGGGGACCCGGGAAGAAATCCGGAGCGGCGAGCCGGCCGCCGTCCTCCCCTTCGTGGGCGACGACCCCCTCTTCCTGGTCCTGGACAACTGCGAGCACCTGGTGGACGGATGCGCGGCGCTGGTGGAGCTCCTCCTCCAGGCGAGGCCGGGGCTCAGGGTCCTGGCCACCAGCCGGGAGGCGCTCGGGGTCGCCGGCGAGCGGGCCTGGCTCGTGCCCCCCCTCGAACTTCCCGCCCAGGGCGCCCCCGCCGAGACGATGGCCCGGGCCGAGGCACTCCGGCTCTTCGAGGACCGGGCCCGCGACGTCTTCCGGTCCTTTCGCCTCACCCCGGAAAACACCCCGGTGGTGGCCGAGATCTGCCGCCGGGTGGACGGGATCCCCCTGGCCATCGAGCTCGCCGCGGCCCGGGTGCGGCACCTGGGCCCGGAGCAGATTCGCGACCGGTTGTCGGACCTCTTCGACCTCCTGACCTCGGGGGGGCGCCGGGCCGTGCCCCGGCACCGGACCTTGCGGGCGGCCATCGACTGGAGCCACGACCTCCTGCCCGAGGAGGCGCGGGAGCTCCTCCACCGCCTCGGCGTGTTCCGGGGAGGCTTCACCCTCGACGCGGCGCAGGCGGTGGGCGCCTCGGAGGGGGCGCATCCCCTCGAGGTCCTGGATACCGTGGCCCTCCTCGTGGACCGCTCCCTCGTGCAGGTGCACGAGTCGGACGGCTCCGCCCGCTATTCCCTGCTCGAGACGATCCGCCAGTACGCCCTCGCGAAGCTCGCCGAGGGTGGCGGGGAGGAGGAGGCCCGAGCCCGGCACGCCCACCACTACGCGACCTTCGTGGCGGGGCGGGCAGCGGATCTGAACGGCGCCGAGCGGCAGGCCCACGTCAGGGCCCTCTCCGCCGACCTCGAGAACCTCCGGGAGGCGCTGGCCTGGACCCGGGCCCACGACCCGGCACGCCACGTGGGCTTCGTGGGGAACCTCTGGTGGTTCTGGATGTTCACCCGCCACTGGAAGGAGTCTGCAGAATGGACCTTCGGGGCCCTGGCCCTTCCCGAGGCCGGAAAGCCCACCCGGGAGCGGGCCCGCCTCCTGTTCGGGGCCGGGGCCCTGTTCGCCCTCCAGGCCCGGGCCGACGAGGCACGGGCCTTCCTCACCGAGGCGGCGGAGATCGCCCGGTCCGTGGGCGACGCCCACCTCCGGGCCTACACCGAAAACTACCTGGCGCTGAGCTACGCCCAGGTGGGCGACCTGGCCCTGCGGCCCCACGCGGAGCGGGCCCTCGCCTGGTTCCGGGGCTCCGCCGACGAGACGGGGCTCCGGATGGCGATCCTCATGTCGGCGCTCGAGGCCCACTTCTCCGGAGATGCGGAGCGCGCCGACCACCTGAGCCGGGAGGCCGTGGAAATCGCCCGGCGGCGCGCCCCGGCGGACCTGGCCATCGCGCTCCAGAACTGGGCGCTCATCCTGTCGCTCCGGGCGGGCACAGGGGCGCAGCCCCCGGATTCCCCGGGCCGAACGGCGCTGGACCGGGCCGCCGACCTGACCCTGGCATCCCTCGATGCCCTGAGGAGGGAGCATGCCTTCAGTTTCCTGGCGCGGGGGCTCGGTTTCCTGGGCGAGGTGGCGGGCCTTCGGGGCGACCCCCTGGGGGCGGCCCGCCTCCTCGGGCTCTCGCACCAGCTCCGCGAGAGCATCGGCACCCGCCCCTTTGGTGCCGATGCCGCCCGCCTCGCCCGGGTCGAACCCCGGCTCCGGGCGGCCGTCGGGGACGCGGCGTTCGAGGCGGCCTTCCGGGAGGGAGTCGGGCTCGACTGGACCGACGAGGTGGACCGGCTCCTCGAGGGGTGGACACCCGCCGAGCTGGACCGGGCCCTGGCCGGCGCGTCCGGCACCCCGTCCCCTGCCGAGTTCCCGGCTGCGGCTCCGGAGCCGGCGCGGGTGGAGCCCCTTCAGCCCCCCCGCCCGGAGCCCGAGGCGGACGGTGCGGTCCCGGGCCTTCGCATCCTCACCCTCGGTCCCTTCGAGCTGGAGGGCACCGGGGTGGAAGAGGGAAGCTGGAGCTACGCGCGGCCGCGGGAGCTCCTGGTGTTCCTCCTCCTGCACCCGCGGGGGGTCACCCGGCAGGAGATCGGCGAGGCGATCTGGCCCGACGCCACTCCGCCCCAGGTCAAGAACTCGTTTCACGTGACGCTCCACCACCTGAGGAAGCGGCTCGGGGACCCGGGGTGGATCGTGCTCGAGCAGGAGCGCTACCGCCTGGACCGGGCCCGGGGGCTCGAATGGGATGCGGAGCTCTTCGAGGCGGGGATGCGGGGGGCGCTGCGCGCGGGGGGGGCGGTGGATCCGGGGCTCCTGGAGGGCGTGCTTGCCCGGTACCGCGGGCCCCTCCTGGACGGGGTCGGGAGTGCCCGGTGGCTCGAGGACGCCCGGGACGACTACCGGCGGCTCTACCTGGACGGCCTGGCCGCCCTGGCGCGGATTCACGAGGAGCGGGGTGACACCGAGGCGGCGCTCGGGGCCTGGAGCCGGGTGGTGGCCACCGACGAGCTGAACGAGGAGGCGCACCGGGGGCTCATGCGCGGGTGGGCGGGGAGCGGGGCCCGGGAGCGGGCGCTTCGCCACTTCGAGCGCCTCCGGGTGCTCCTCTCCGAGACCCTCGAGGCCGAGCCCGAGGCGGAAACGGTTCGGCTGCACCGGGAGCTCAGGGAGGGGGGATGAGGGACGGAAGATGCGCGGGGGAAGGAAGCTTGACGTCGGGGTAGAAAGGTAGAGACATTTCTACCCGTCTACCCTGGAGGAACACATGGCGCTCAACATCAAGAGTGCGGAGGCGCACCGGATGGCCCGGGTCGTCTCCGATCGCACGGGAGAAACGCTCACCGAGGTGGTGACCGAGGCCCTTCGCCGGCGGCTCACCGCGCTCGAGGCGAAGCAGGGGGGCGACCTCCTGGAGGCGGAGATCCACGAGATCCAGAGGTTCGTGGCCTCGCTCCCGGACCGGGACCTGCGGCCGCCCGACGAGATCCTGGGCTACGACGAGGCGGGCCTCCCTTCATGAGCACGGTGGTGCTGGACACTTCCGCGCTCCTCGCCATCCTCTTCGCGGAGCCCGAGGCCGGAGCGATCGCGCGGGCGGCGGCCGCAGCCGACCGGCGCCTCGTCGGGACCCCGACCCTCGTGGAGACGGCCGCCGTGCTCCTGGCCCGGAAGGGACCCGGAGGCGAGATTGCCCTCGACGCCCTCGTGCACCGCATGGGAATCGAGATCGTGCCCCTGTCCGTGGACGCCGCCCGCCTGGCCCGCCTCGCGTACGCCCGCTTCGGAAAGGGAGTGGGGAGCCCCGGGGTGCTGAACTACGGGGACTGCCTCAGCTACGGGGTCGCGGTGGCCGCCGGCGCCGGGCTCCTCTGCACGGGTGACGATTTCCCCCGGACGGACGTGGAGGTGGTGGGGTAGTGACCCTTCGGTCTCGGCCTTCGGGGGGCACCCGGATCTGCCCGGGGGGCTTCCGAAGAAGATCGATCACTCACGCGGAGGTCCAGATGGGGAAACCCCGCTCACCCCTGGGTTCGTTCCCGAACGAGGCGCCGTCGACCGCTCGCCTCCGTGGCCGTCCGGCGGGCCGGCGTTCTCCGTCATGGCCCTGCCGGTGCCTCGTTGTCCTGGCCGCCCTCGGGTTGGCGGTCGGATGCGACCCGGGGCCCGAGGCCACGACGGAGGACGCGCCACTTCCGGTGGTCAGGCTCACGTAAACCGGGATCCCTGCCGGAGGCGACACCCGGTTCTTGTGCATCGCCTGCCAGGGGCGTGAATCCTCCCCCTCACCCCCCCCCAACCCGCCGGAACTCCGCCCACCCGTCGAGCGACGCGGCGGTGATCCGGCCCCGGGGGTCCAGCGCGAAGCGGACGAAGGTCCGGCCCGCCGCCGGGTGGGCCCAGGTGACCCGGAAGATGTCCTGGTGCCAGGGGGTGAGGTCGGCCACGTACACGTCGGAGTAGTGGAGACGGAGGAGGGCCGCGGGCTCGCCCGCTGCGCCGGGAACGGCCTCGATCCGGAGTTCCCCGAAGAGGTCGTCCACGTACCGCCCGGCGTAGCGGTCCAGGGGGAGGGAGGGGCCCACCCCCTCCAGGCGCGCGGCCTCGAGTTCGGCGGCGGAGCGCTCGGACTGGGCCTCGCTCCGGTGCTGGAGCTCGAGGTAGAGCGCGCTCCAGTCCTCGGGCTCCCGCCCCTGGAGCGCGTCCAGGATCCAGTGGGCCAGCGCGAGCTGGAGGTTCGACGAACTCAGGTTCGCCATGGCCACGATTCCGATCCCGTCGTCGGGGACCAGGAGGAGGTGGGTCCGGGTGTAGTTGATCGAACCCGAGTGATGCACGAGCCTCGAACCGTTCAGGTCCTGCACCCGCCACCCGAGGGCGTACGCGGCGAACGCGTTCGTGGGGTGGAGGCGCCGGGTGGTCGAGTCGATGGCCATGGGGATCACCGGGGTCCAGAGCTCCCGGATCCGGTCCTCGGAGAGGATCCGCGCGCCCTCGAACACCCCCCCGGCCAGGTGCATCCGCATCCAGTGCGCAAGCTCCTCTGCGCTCGACCAGACCGCCCCTGCCCCCCCGATCTGGTCGTACGCCCGCCGGGGGACCGCCATGACCGCCCCGTCCACCCGGGCATGGGAGTGGGCCACGTTCTCCTGCGCCTCGACCACCGCGTCGCGCGTCGTCGTCCGGGTCATGCCGAGGGGCCCGAAGATCCGCGTCTCGAGGAGGGCGTCCCAGCTCGTTCCGGCCACCGAACCCGCGAGCTCCCCCGCCGCGATGTACGCCAGGTTGTTGTAGCCGTACCGGTCCCGGAAGGCGTCGGCCTGAGGGAGATGGCGGAGCCGCTCCATGATCTCGCCCCGGTCCAGGGCCCCCCCGATCCAGAGGTTGTCGAGGCGCGCGAGCCCGGAGCGGTGGGTCACGAGGTCCCGCACCGTGAGGGCGCCCGAGACCTGCGGGTCCGCCACCTGGAAGGCCGGAAGGTGGCGCCGGACCGGGTCGTCCCATCCGAGCTTCCCCTCGTCCACGAGGAGCGCGAGGGCCGCCGTCGTGAAGGCCTTCGAGGTGGAGGCAATGGCGAAGAGCGTCGATCCGTCCACCCTCTCCTCCTCGCCCAGCCGGGTGACCCCGTACCCCCGGAGATGGAGCACCGAGTCCCCCTGCACCACCGCGAGCGCGAGCCCCGGAACCTCCCACGCCGCCATGGCCTGCTCCACGTAGGCGTCGAGCCCGGCCAGGGGGCCCGCCTGCGCCGGTGCCTGCGCCGACCGCTGCGCCTGCGCCTCGACGCTCCAGGGGGCGACAAGGACGAAGGTCGCGAAGAGGAGGGCGCCCTGGCGCCGAAGGGTCTTCATGGGATGCGAAGGGGCCGGGAGGAGAACGGAGCCACCGCCGCATCCGAGCGCTCCCGGAGGAGCCGCCTGGCCCCCTCGTCGTACGCCTGGTCGTGGGCGGGGCGGGGCTCGAGCTCGAAGAAGTAGGTTCCGCTCGGATGGTCCCGGGTGCGGACCGCCTGGAGCACCGACCGGAGGCCGTCTTCCACCGTGGTCTGGGGGGTCGACCCGGTTTCCCGGACGAGCCCGGTGTCCATGGCGGGTGCCGGGTGCACCGCGTAGGCCGTGATCCCGAGGGGGGCGAGGGCCTCCGCCAGGTCCATCACGTGAAGCACCTGGGCGAGCTTGCTCCTTCCGTAGGCCTGCCCCCCCTGGTACCCCCGCGAGAAGGCCAGGTCATCGAAGTCCAGGGGCTGCTGGTTCCTGGAGGTGATCGCCACGATCCTCGAGGGCGCCCCCGCCTCGAGGAGGGGGAGGAGCTCGCCGGTCAGGAGGTAGTGGGCCAGGTAGTTCACCTGGAAGCGGAGCTCGTGGCCGTCTTCCGTCACGACCCGCTCGTGCCCCGGCACCCCGGGTCCCACCCCGGCGTTGTTCACGAGGAGGTCCAGGCGGGGGGTCTCGGCCCGCACCGCGTCGGCCAGGGCGCGGACCTCGGCGAGCGAGGCGAAGTCCGCCCCGAGAAAGACCGCCGATCCCGCCCCCTCGGCCTCGATCAGCGCCACCACCTCGGCGCCCCGCTCGGCGCTCCGCCCGTGCACGATCACGTGGTAGCCGTCGGCGCCCAGCCGGAGTGCCAGCTCCCGCCCGAGGCCGTCGGTGGAGCCGGTCACGAGGGCCACCGGGCGCTCCCCCCCGCCCGGCGCCGACCGGGGGTCGGGATGCTCCGCCGGGGCCTCGCCTCCGCATCCCCAGAGAAGGAGCATGAGGAAGGTGATCGGCCGCCAGGGGGCTCCGCCGGCAGGGGCGCGAGAGGGCTGCGTGTGCATGTGAGGGTCGGGGCCGATGGAAGGGGGATCGGGGCGGGCCGCCGGAACGAGAACATGGACCGCCGGGGGTCAGGAGGCGCAAGTTAGGCGTCCGGCAGGCGCATGCAACGTTTCGCTCCCTGACGGACTCTCACGGTGAGACCCCGAAGCACGAGAACCCCCGGATGAGGCGCCTGCTCCACCATGAACACTCCCCCCGCTCCGTCCCTTCTCGACCGCGTGCGCGGGCGGCGGCTCGTGCAGTGGACCCTGGGCTACGTGGCCGGAGGGTGGATCCTCCTCGAGCTCACCGACTTCCTGGCCGAAATGTTCGGGTGGCCCGAGGCCTGGGTGCGGGGGCTCCTCGTGCTCCTCTCCTTCGGGCTCCTCGCGACCCTCGTGCTCGCGTGGTACCACGGGGACCCGGGGCGGCAGCGCGTCGAGCGGCGGGAGGCGGTGATCCTGACCCTCCTGGCCCTGGTCGGGGGGTCGTGGGCGGTGCAGGTCGTGGCGGCGGGCGACGCGGAGGGGGATCCGGCCCTCGGAAGCGGGATCGGACTCACCCGGGCGGCGCTGGCGGAGGCGCGGATTCCGGATCCGCGGGAGGCCTCGCACGCCCTCGCGGTGCTTCCCTTCGTGGCTCTGGGCGGAGGCGAGGAGGGGGTGGCCGGGGGGGCGGCCCTCTCCGACGAGGCCTTCGCCGACGGGGTCATGGAGGACATCCTGCACCAGGTGAGCCTGATCCCGGGGCTCCGGGTCATCAGCCGGACCTCCACGATGCGCTACCGGGACTCGGGGCTCGGGATCCTCGACATCGGGCGGGAGCTCGCGGTGGACCTGGTGCTCGAGGGGAGCGTGCGTCGCGCGGGAGACCGGGCGCGGATCGTGGTGCAGCTCGTGGACGCCCGGGTGGACGAGCACCTCTGGTCGGGGTCGTACGACCGGGAGCTCTCGGACCTCCTGGGGGTGCAGGCCGAGGTGGCGGCGGAGGTGGCGGCGGCCCTCGCGGAGACCCTGGGGCTGGCCGGCGCCGAGGCGTCCGCAGGGGAACTCGAGCGGCGCCGGGCGTGGATCGCCGACGTCGACCCTGAGGCGTACGCGGCCTTCCTCGAGGGGCGGAGCCTCGTGCGGAGCGACGACCCCGCCGAGGTGGAGCGGGGCGGGGCCCTTCTCGTGCGCGCGGTGGAGCTGGACCCCCGGATCGAGCCTGCCTTCCGGTCCATGGCCTTCTTCCTCGAGCGTACGGCGGGGATGCAGGAGGCGGGGGCTGCGCCCGGGGCACCGGCCCCCGGGGTGCGCCCGGCCGAGGGGGAGGCCGCAGGCGCCCAGCTTCCGCGAATCCGGACCTTCGTGCGGGAAGCCCTCGAGTCCCCGGCGGCGCCCCCCGAAGTCACGCGAAGCCACGCCTGGCGGGTGGCCCTCGACCGGGGCGACTTCGAGGCTGCCGAGCGGGCGCTCACCGATGCCCTGGTGCGGAACCCCAACGACGCCGAGGCACGCCGGTGGTACGGAATCGTGCTCTCCCGCACCGGGCGGCACGAGGAGGCCCTCGAGCAGCTCCGGATCGCCCAGGCGGTGGACCCGGGGTCGCCCGGGGTGGTGCTGGCGCAGGGGTCGGTGCTCGAGGCCATGGGGCGCGTCGACGAGGCGCTGGACGCGCTCCGGCGGGGGGCGAGCCTTTCCGACGGCCACCACGCGCCGAGCCGGGTGGAGCACGCGCTGGCCCTGGCCCGGAGCGGGGACATGCCGGGGGCGCTCGGGGTGGCGCGGTCCCTCCTGGAGGGGTCCGACCGGGATCCCCTCGCCCTGGGCGCCTGGGGGTACCTCCTGGCCCGGTCAGGGGCGGAGGAGGAGGCCCGGGGCGTGGTGGTGGAGCTCTCGTCACTCCCCGCGCGGAGGCCCGGGGTGGCCACCGGGCTCGCCCTCGTCCACGCCGGGCTCGCCGACACGGCGCAGGCGGCGGAGTGGGCCGAGCGCGCCCGCGCCGAGGCCGGGTGGGGTGGGCTCGCGCCGGGGATCGAGCGGGCGCTCAGGCGGGTGGGGATCGGGGGGTCGGGGGGGCGGTGAGTCGATGGTTCAGGGCGTGAGCCCGGCCTCGTAGTTCCCCACGAACTGCATGAAGCGGGCGAGGGTGGGCATGTCGGGCGCGGTGTAGCGGATCGTCCGGGCCCCGGCCCGCTCCACGATCGGGAGGTAGGCCAGCACCTCGGCGGGGCGGTAGTTCTTGAAGGTGAGCTCGAGCACCGGCGCCTCCGCGGGCGCGACCGGCCGGAACTCCCCCGCGGCGAGACGCTCCACCGCCCGCCTGGCCCCCTCCCGGATCCGGGCCTGGGCGGCGGCGGGAGTCAGGGTCCGGGCCGAGTGGAAGCCCAGCGCCTCCTTCACGACGACCCCCTCCACGGCCCCCAGGAGCTCCTCCATCTCGGCCACCGTCACGTCGTCGCCGGTGACGAGGGCCACGGGCACCCCGAAGTGCCCCGCCACGTGGGCGTTGAAGGCCCCCTCGGACACGGGAACGCCGTTCAGCACCACGGCGGCGTAGTTCGCGCTCGAGAAGGTGTGCGCTCGCACCCCCGCCTCGTTCGTGGCCGCCGCGTGGTACCCGATGAAGAAGACGGCGTCGAAGCTTTCGTCCACCCCCTCGACCATCCCCAGCGGGCGGGGCCAGGACCGGATGATCTCCACGTCGTCAGGGAAGTGCTCGATGAGGAGGTTCTGTCCGTTCCCGTGGGCGTCGGCCACGACGAAGCTCGTGGCGCCCGCCTCCAGGGCCCCCTCGATGGCGGCAAGCGCCTCGGCGGTCATGAACTCCCGGAAGCGCTGGTACTCGAACCCCGTGGGCCCGAGCTGCTCCGGCGTCACCGCGCCCGCCACACCCTCCATGTCCACCGAGAGGAGGATGCGGAAGCCGTCAGGTGAAGGGGACGTCACGGGATTCTGACCATGGGCGGCGGGTGAGAGGCTCGTCCAAAGGATCCAGGCGACGAACGCGAATCGCCCCATGGTGGTCACCCGGCCCTAGGCGGGGGAAAGGGGACGAACGTGCAGGATCTCCGCGCCGTCCAGCGAACGCACATCCTCCGGGCCAAGGGTGATGACCCCCAGGTTGTGTCCCGACGCATCCACGAACTCGACTTCCATGGTGCCGCCGGCAAGAACGGCCACGGCCACGCCGACGTCGCCGGCTTCGAGACCGGTTCCATCGAGGTCCCTGCAAAGGACCACGAGATCATGTTCCCTGATCATGGATTGCCTCCTCCTTCACCGGATACGCCGTGATCAGCCGGAGAGATTCGACCGGCTCCTCGACGATCCACACGGAACGAACCCGAGCCGATCCCCGAGGTCCTGCGAGTGCCCCCTCGACCACGTACTTCGTACCATAGGGGGTGATCTGCTGGTCCGCCAGCTCACCCATGGTGGCCTGCGCCACCAGCGCCGTGGCCAGCTCCGACGGGCGATCCGCCCGAAAGCCCATCCCTTCGAAGAATACCGACTTCAGTCGTCCAGCGGGATGAGTACGCGAAAGAAGGTACCCCCGCACCTTCCTTTCCTCGACGATGAGGGAAAGGCCGCTCGGAAGCTTCAAGGGCCTCCCCCCGGTCCCCGGAAGGTTCGCCTCATCATCCTGGCACCGCTTTCAGGCCGGACGGACCTCAGAGCACCCCGCGCACCAGGATCTCACCCAGCGCGCCCAGGAACGACATGAGGAGCGCGCCGCCGAGCGCCCATCCGAAGGAATCGATCTTGAGGGCGTCGGTGAGGGAGTCGGTGAGCTTCAGGAGGATCGCGTTGATGATCCAGCGCGTGATGAACGACAGGAGCACCGCGATCCCCAGCGTGGCAATGGCGAACACCACGAAGAAGAGCCACCCGAGCAGGAAGTTCAGGATCCCGAAGATCGCGGCCACGAGAAAGGCGCTCCCGAAGCTCTTCACGTGGAAGCCGGGAAGGATCACGGCGGTGATCCAGACGGCCACCGAGTAGATCAGCCAGGAGAGGAGGAGGCTCATGGGCGGGCTCCTTCGGTTGGGGGTCTCGGGGGATGCGGAGCGCGCGGGCGGGCGCGGAGGTCAGCGCCCCCGGCGCACGGCCTCGAAGATCCCGGAGAGGATGCCCCGGGAGCCCGCAGCCGCGGGTTCGGCGTCGCCGGTGATCTTGGCCGCGAGGGCCTTCACGTCCTTCGAGTACTCGGAGCTTCCGTCGAGGACCGCCGGGGTCCCGAGGCGGCTCGACTTGTCCAGGTGGGCGAAGTCGGCGGCAAGGACGTGGTACACCTCGAGCCCCACCGTGTCCCGGATCTGCTTGAGGGAGATGATGTGGTGGGGCGGGTAGCGGTTCACCACCAGGTGGGTGGGGACCGGGCCCGGGGTCATGAGCTTGTCACCCACCCGGGGGAGAGTCCGGGCCAGGTTCCGGAGCGCCTGCAGGTCGGGGTTGATGACCAGGTACTTGTCGTCCACCTCGTCGAGCACGGGCTTGAGCTCGG
>JBJHCE010000029.1:0-24676 GCA_050485865.1 Gemmatimonadales bacterium
GAGGCGCTGGCCACGGCCCCCGAGCTCGAGCGGACCCTGGCCCGGGCCGACACGACGCTGGCCCGCCTCCAGGAGGCAGGAGGGCGACTCGAAGAGGCCTCCGCCTCGCTGAACGTGGTCCTCGGGCGGATCCAGCGTGGAGAGGGGACGCTGGGCCTCCTCTCCACCGACGAGGCCCTCTACCGGAACCTGACCGGGGCTTCCGCATCCCTGGAGGCACTCCTCGAGGACATCCGGGAAAACCCGGGTCGATACATCCGGCTCCGGATCTTCTGACCCCGGTCCCCGATCCGGGCCGGACCGGACCGGACGAAGAAAGGGGGGGAGAAGCGGCCGCGTTCGGCGCTCCTCCCCCCCTTTCCGCTGCAGCCGTGCCGCGCGGGCCTTCCTACCAACCGGGCGCGATCTGGAAGCCCCAGTGGCCCCCCTTCTCCGGACGCTGGAAGGGGTAGGCGTAGTAGATCTCGAGGATCATCGCGCCGAGGATGTTGAAGCGCGAGGTCACGCCGGCGCTGAAGACCGGGATCCGCTCGTTGGAGTCGCGGCTGAACTCCAGCGAGTAGGAGTCACCTTCGGACCAGGCGAAGCCCGCGTCCGCGAAGAGCGCAAGCTCCGTGGGCACGAAGCCGAAGTCCACGAGTCCGTAGCGGTCGGTTCCGATCACGGGCACCCGGATCTCGGCGTTCGCCACCGCCACCCGCTGTCCCCAGAGGCGCTCGTACACGGGGCAGAAGGCGAGTTCTTCGGTGGTGACCTGGCACTCCCGGAACTGGTCGAAGGTGTGCGACGCGTACCCTCGGATCAGCGTTTCCCTCCCCAGGTAAAGCTCGTTCGCCACGAACATGCGCCTGCGATCCGGATCGTTCAGCTGCGAACCGTACCGCCCGAAGTGGACCCCCCGGAATGCGATGGTGAGGTTCGTCGTCGGGTTCAGGTACCGGCGGTAGTCTGCCGTCGCCGTGGCAAAGTTGATGGTGCCGAAGGTATACCCGGCCTCGAGCCGGAAGCGGCTTCCCCGGATCGGCGAGGTGAACCCGAAGAAGGAGTTGTCCCCCACGTACGCGGCGGAGCTCTCGAACAGGTTGATCGGCTCCATGATGCCGTCGCGAACCGAGACCCGCCGCTGGTCCACGATCTGGCCCAGGTTGTTCAGCGTGAAGATGTCTTCCTCGACCCGGAACGAGTACCGGTTGAGTCCCGCGGAAAAGTCGAACCGACGGGACTGGTTGAGCGGGTAGGAGGCAAGGCCGAAGGACTGGGTCTGGTAGAGCCAGATCCGCGGGATCACGTACTCGCGGAACCCGGATTCACCGATCTGGATCCGGGGGAAGTCGAAGAGCTGGTAGGGGATCCGACCCGCCCCCACGCCCCAGTTCCACCGGTTCTCCAGGTTCTGGTAGACGAACTGCCCTCCGATGTCCCGGAGCCCCCCCTGGGCCTGGACGGCCACGCCCAGGTTCCGGTTCCCCAGCATGTCGCTGAAGAAGGCGGCGATCGATCCGGTGGCGAAGGTCCCGAACTGGTCCACGCCGGCGCCCACCGTGGGCTGCGTGATGTAGTCGAGGGAGAGCCCGGGCCGGTAAACCCGGCCTTCGTCCGGGGTGAAGATGCCCCGGGGTTCGAGGGCCGTGTCCGGGTCCTCCAGGTACGCCATCACCCGCGAAGGGAACGCCGGGGTCAGCGGGGGGAGGAACCGGGAGGTGGGATCGAGGTCCGCCGCGACCACCACCGGCGACGCGGGCAGGTCCCGGGATTCCACGGAATAGATGTGGAACTCGAAGGAGTCGAAGACCGAGAAGACCACGGTCCCGGTCTCCGAGGCCACGGACATGGCCGGCGACATGTCCGTGATCCCGCTCACCCCGGTGGCGACCCGGGTCACGCGCTGGATCTCGCCGGTGGCGAGCTCGAGCCGGAAGATGTCGCTGAACCCGTCCGGGTCGGAGAGGAAGTAGAGTCCCTGTCCGTCCGGGGTGAACTGGGGGTTCGTATGCCGAACGTTCCCGAAGATGTCGAGGACCTCGAGCTCACGGGTTTCCAGGTCCAGGAGGGTGATCCGCATCTCGGAGAAGACGAGTCGATCGAAGTCCGTTTCCGGCCCCCGGTCCGAGATGAAGGCCACGGTCCGACCGTCCGGAGAGAAGGTGGGCTGGAGCGCCGCGTACCTCCCCTCGGTGAGCTTCGTGATCGCCTCCGTCTCGAGGTCGATCATGTAGAGGTCCGTGGTCCCGTCGGCCTGCCCCGAGACGACGAGGGACCTTCCGTCGGGGGACCAGGCCGGGCCGGTGACCTCGCCGAGTTCCCGGGGCATCCGGATCCGGCGGGACTCACGCCCCCGCTCGGCGTCAGCGATCACGACCTCGTTCCGGCCCCCGGCGAACACCACGAAGGCGACCTGGTCGGACCCCGGGGCCCACGCCCCGGAGGAGTCGATGAACCGGAGCGCGTCGGTGTGGGCATCCGCGGCAGCGCTCGAAAGGCGCCGGATCGTCTGCCCCGTGCGGGCGTCGGCAAGGTAGAGGTCGAAGGAGAAGAGATCCCGCTCCGAAATGTAGAGGAGGCGGCTTCCGTCGGGAGAGATCGAGGGTGCGACGTTCTGCATCCCCGCGCCGGTGGCCGGCGAGAGGAGGAGGGAGCCTGCCTCTCCCGGGGCAAGACGATCCGCCATGAGGGGCCGGTAGTGGGCCTCGCTCGCCGCACGCCACTCCGCCGACAGGGAATCGGCGGAGATCCCGAGAACCGTGCGGATCGCCGGGGACCACCCGGTCCGGAGGGCGGTCCGGAAGAGGCGGACCACGGCCTCGTCACCGTAGGTGCCTCCCACGTAGGTCCAGAACGCCTGCCCGAACCGGTACGGGAAGAAGCGGGACTCCCGGGTGAGCTGCTGGAGGGTGGGGAAGTCGTCGCGGAGAATCGCGTCCCGCATCCACATGGAGGTGAACGCGTCCTCTCTCCCGACCGAGAGGTACTCGGCCATCCCCTCCACGAGCCAGAGCGGGAGCATGAAGAGCCCCTGGATCCCTCCGCCGCGCCTCGACTGGGCGATGTTGAACTGGAAGGCATGCACCAGTTCGTGGCCGAGAACGTGGTCCGTCGCGGCGTAGTTGCTCCCGATGGGCATCACCACCCGGTTCTTGATGGACTCGGTCACCCCCCCGGTCCCCTCTCCGATCGCTCCGCCGATCGTGTTCGTCTGCTGGAAGTCCGGGTGATCCGCGTAGAAGATCAGCGGCTTCCTCTCCTCGAACTCGTGCTGGAAGAGGCGGGCCAGCCGCTCGTACCACCGCTCCGACATCCGGGCCAGGTCCTCGGCGGCGGCCCGGTTCTTGTCGTAGAAGTAGATCTCGAAGTGCGGGGTCGTCAGGACCGTGAAGTCGAAATTGTCGTACTGGACCTTGTTCCGGCCGAAGTACTGGGCTTCGAGGGGAACGGGGGCCAGGAGGGCGAGGGCGAGAAGCGATCCGATGAAAGCCGGGATCCGGCTCTGGATCACTCGTCCCCTGCGTGCCCGTGCGCGCGTCCGGTCGAACATGCGAAGTTCCTTGGGAAGTGTCGGAGTCCTTGCTGCTGATTCCACCGGTGCTCCACGCAGCCGGGGTCGAGGGGGAGTCAAGCGTTCCTACCCGGAGGGCGCCGGCGGGGTCCGAGGGTCCCTCCACCATGGAACCCCCTTGCCTCCCCGGGCGCCCCGGGCATCTTCCGGGAACCCGGTCCGGATCCGGTTCCGGCCACCTCGCGCCCCTGCGACAAACGAATGCCCACGCCTTCCTGAGACAAGCCGTGCGTCCCAAGACCCCGCTTCCCCCCTTTCCGGTTCCCTCCGGGGTCGAGACGCCGACGGCGGTGGTCGACGTGGCCCGGGTCCGGGAGAATCTCCGCGTCACCTCCGGGTACGCGCGTCGCCACGCCCTGGCGTGGCGTCCCCACGTGAAGACCCACAAGTCCCTGGAACTGGCCCGGCTCCAGCTTGAGGCCGGGGCGGTGGGGCTCACCGTGGCGACCCCCCGGGAAGCGGAGGTCATGGCCCGGGTATGCGACGACATCCTCCTCGCCCACCCGCCGGTGGGACCGAAGGCCGACCGCATCCTGGCCCTTCCCGAGCACGTCCGCATCTCGGTGGCCCTCGACGATGAGCCACTCCTCCGCGTCCTGGCGCGGAAGGCGACCGAAGTCGGTCGGACCCTGGACGTGCTCGTGGAGATGGACGTGGGAATGGGGCGGGTTGGCCTTCCCGAGGCGTCCCGGGTCGCTTCGCTGGCGCGGCTGGCCACGGAGCTGGGCCCCGGCGTGCGGTGGCGGGGGATCCTCTTCTACCCGGGGCACATCCGTGTACCGGCCCCGGAGCAGGATGACCTCCTGAACGGGGTGGCCGCGCGGGTCGATGCCGCCCTGGGCGCGCTCAGGGATGCCGGGCTCGATCCGGAAGTCGTGAGCGGCGGCTCGACCCCGACGCTCTTCCAGAGTCACCGCATCCCCGGGCTCACCGAGATTCGCCCCGGGACCTCGATCTTCCACGACCGGGACAGCGTCGGTCTGGGGGTGGCGGACCTCGACGAGGTGGCGTACGTCGTCCTTGCCACCGTCGTGAGCACGGGCATCCCGGGGCAGGCGGTGGTCGACGCCGGCTCCAAGGCGCTGGCGAAGGAGGAGTTCCGCGCCGGCGGCGCCGGATACGGGATCCTCCTCGGCCGCCCCGACATCGTCGTCCGGAGCGTCTCCGAAGAGCACGGGGTCCTGGACCTTTCCGGGTCGGACTGGCACCCGGCGGTGGGGGAGGTCGTCGCCATCGTGCCGAACCACGTCTGCGTGTCGGTGAACCTCCAGGACCGGCTCCTGGCGGTCGATGCCCGGGACCCCGGCGCCCCCCCGCACCCCATCGAGCTCGAGGGGCGAGGCCGCCATCCCGGGTGAAGCCGGCGGAGGGTGCGGGACACGCACGCCCCCCCTATCTTCCGGCATACCCGCATATCCGTCCGGCGACTCCCCGAAAGGGGCGCCGGCGCTCCTTGCCCCCGGAACCCCGGACCCCAACGCATGCCCGAACTCCGCGCCGTTTCCACCGACCAGGCTCCCGCCGCCATCGGACCCTACGCCCAGGCCATCGTCTCCGACGGATGGATCTTCGCCTCGGGGCAGATCCCCCTTGATCCCGACTCGATGGAGATCGTCGAGGGAGGGATCACCGCGCAGACGCACCAGGTTCTCCGGAACCTGGCAGCGGTTCTGGAGGCGGCGGGTGGAGGGCTCGACACGGTGGTCAAGACCACGGTCTTCCTTTCGGACATGGGGAACTTCGCGGCCATGAACGAGGTCTATGCAGAGTACTTCGGGTCGCATCGCCCTGCCCGGGCCGCCGTCGAGGCTGCCGGGCTCCCGAAGAACGTCGACGTGGAGATCGAGGCCGTCGCCCGACTCCGCTGACGCCGGGGGGGCGCGGGGTGGGGCTCCGGCCCCACCCCACCCTCCCGGGCACGGGAACGAAGCACCCGGCCGAGCTTGCCGGCCGAAGGACCCAGGCCCCATTGGAGCACCCATGAAGCGCATCGTCCTCCTCGCCGCCACGGCACTCCTCCTGGGAGGATGCGGCTTCCTTTTCGGCGGGATCACCCACTCCGACCCCTTCCAGTCCCAGGCCGAGCGGCGCCTCTCCGTGCGGGTCGAGAACCTGAACGGCGAGGACATGGCCGTGCGTGCCCTCGCGGCAGGGCGGCGGGTGGAACTCGGCCGGGTGCAGGGCTTGTCCGTGCGCCAGTTCTCCATCCCCTGGTCCCGGCGGCAGGATGTCCGGTTCCAGATCGAACCGATCGCGGGTCGTTCCCACACGACGCAGCCCCTCCCCGTGGGCCCCGGCGAACTCGTGAACCTCCACATCACCGAGCCCATCAATCGGTCCTACCTCCGGCGCTGATTCCGGCTCCTGACTGCATCTCCAGGCACCAGGACGCCATGGAGGAGCGGGTCAGCCCCCCGGCAAGGTCCGCGAGCGAGGTGATGAGCGGAGCCGACGCCGTGGCCGGGTCGAAGCCGGACCGGGTCAGGAGAAGGGGAGGGACCTCCCGATCAGGCTTCCCGCCATCACCACCACAAGCACCTCGGGCTCCCGGAACGATGCGACCAGCGCCACCCCGACAGCCATCGTGAGCCCGGGGAGGAGCGCCACGAAGCGCTCCTTCCCGAGAAGCCCCGGCCAGCGACTCCTCGAGGAACTCGAACCCCGCCCCGGAAAAAGCTGTTCATGAAGACGCGGGCCATGAGCCACCCCACCCGGGCCCGTCAGGGCGCCGCCACCCCGGCATCCCGGAGCGACCTCCTCATGAGCCCGATGGCATCCGGGAGCGTTCGATCGCCTCGACGAGTTCCGCCGGGGGTCACCCCTGAAGCCGCGCCCGCACCTCGTTCCGGTTCCGCTCCGCGAACAGCTCCTTCGGATCGTCCATCGGCATCGGCCGGATCAGGACCGTTCTCCGGTTCGGGTCAGGGGCGCGTGGGACGGAGGGAAGCCGGTGGGCTTCCGGGGGATGCGACGCGGGCCGACCGTGCTCCCCTCTCGAAGGGCGCAGGGGTCCAGGCCAGTCCGACCTGGAAGCCCAGCCCCTCCCGGCCCGAGGAGAGGGCATCCCCCCAGCTCAGGTCGAGGGCCAGGCGGCCGGGCAGGAGCTCCGTGCGAAGTCCGACCTGGACTTCGGCGCCGTCGCCGGTGAGCCCGAAGAGTTCCCCGATGAGCCAGCCCCGGGGGTGAAGCTCCAGGTCGGCCCGGGCGCCCCAGGCGAGCCCGTGGTGGTCGTGCACGTGGGAAACATGGTCCTCCCGCTCGAAGCCCCACCCGGCGTTCAGGTGGAGGGTGGCCGGAAGCGCCTCGGCGTGCACGGTGAGGGGGACGAAGGCCCAGGCCGAGGTGGCGGGTCCCGCCCCGTCCACCGGGATCGCGGCGCCCACCACGAACCCGAGTCCCCAGCGCTCCCGATCGGCATCGCGGAAGACGGACTTGACCTCCAGGATCCCGTGGGCGTCCCTCGAGCCCGTTCCCGGATCCAGGTGGGCGAATCCCACCGTCAACTCGGTGGCGGGGAGAAAGGTGCACGCCGGGAGGACCCACGCTTCGGCAGTCCCCCACCAGGCCTCGACCTGGCAGGCCCCCCGTGGGGTGATGGCGGCGTCGTCCACGATGAACTGCTGGGCCCCGGCGCCGGGGGTGAGGAGGAGGGGAGCGGCAAGGGCCACGGCGCCCGCCAGGGCGGAACGCGCGCGGGTTCGGGTCGGGATGCAGGGGACGTAACGGTGCATCGGAGACTCCGTCGGTTCCCGGGGCCCCGGCGGGCGCAGGGCCCAGGGGTTCAGGCGTCCGGGGGCGCACAAAGGGATCGTTCGAGCCCCGGCGAACGGTGTTCGCCGGCGGCGCCGGGGTTCGGGATCACCGGCACGACTCTTAACTTGTTCCGCTGCCTCGCAAGGGGGCAAGCCCACGCCACCTTTCGTCTCCCACCTTCCGCCGCTCCACCTCTTGACCCTCTGGGAAGCCTTCGTCCTCGGCGTCGTGCAGGGCGTCTTCATGTTCGTCCCGGTGAGCTCCACGAGCCACCTGGTCCTGGTGCAGCACTGGCTCCTCTCCAGGGGGTCGGCCATGCCCGCTCCCGAATCGCCGGAGATGATCCTCTTCGACCTGGTGGTCCATGTCGGGACCCTCGGGTCCATGGCGGTGGTCTTCCGGAAGAGCATCCGGGGGTTCTTCCTCCGTCTCCGTCGGGAGCTGGCAGGCGAGCATCCGGGGGACCGGCTCTCCACCCGCCTCCTGGTCCTGGGGCTCGGCGCGGTGGTGGCGACCGGGGTCATCGGCTTTCCCCTGCGGAGCCTCTTCGCCGAGGTCTTCGCCCGGCCCACCGCCATTGCCGGCACCCTCGTGGTGACCGGGATCGTGCTGTGGTGGACCGACATCCTCCCCCCCCGACGCCGGGGGCTCCGGGAGCTTTCGCCCCTCGTGGCCGCCGGCGTGGGTCTTGCCCAGGGGCTCGCCCTCCTCCCCGGGCTCAGCCGGAGCGGGGCCACCATCGCCGCCGCCCTCTTTCTCGGCCTGAGGAGGCGCTGGGCCGCCGAGTTCTCCTTCTTCATCGCCTTTCCGACGATCCTCGGGGCCACGGCGCTGATGGGGCTGGAGGTGGCGCGGGTGGGGGGAGTCGAGGGGATCTCTCCCGCCGCCTACCTCGTGGGCGCCCTCACCGCGGCGGTGGTGGGGGTGGGCGCCCTCCGCCTCGTCCTCGTGCTTCTCTACCGGGCCCGCTTCCGCTACTTCAGCTGGTACGTCTGGGCGCTCGCCGCCGGGATCCTCGTGGTGTCGTTCCGGGGCGGGGGGTGACCGGACCCACGGGGCCCGGCCAACAGGCCGAACCCTCTCACGCCCCGTACGGCACCCACACGTTCTTGATCCGGGTGGCGTGCTCGACGAAGAGCTCCCCCTCGCCCTCCGCCGCGTCCGCCCACCGCCGGGGGAGGGCCGCCCCGCCTCCGGGGGCCACCCCGTCGGTCCAGGTCCGCTTCAGGTTCCCCACGGAGCGGAGCTCCACCTCGCGGGCCTCGGCGGCGTCGCCGAAGCTCCAGACCGCATCCACGTCGTCGTGGTCCGCAAGCACCGAAACGAGCTCGCTCCGGAGCCCCGTCACGAGGTTCACGACTCCCCCGGGAAGGTCCGAGGTGTCCAGGACCTGGTAGAGGTCGGTGGCCGCCAGCGGAAAGGGCTCGGAGGGCACGGCGACCACGGTGTTCCCCATGGCCACGGCGGGAGCCAGCGCGGAGACGAGCCCGAGGAGGGGAAAGGCGTCCGGGGCGGCGATCCCCACGACCCCCACCGGCTCCACCATGGCGAGGGTCACGTTCCGGAAGGGGGTCCGGTGCACCCGGCCGTCGACCTTGTCGGCGAGGGCGGCCCAGGTGAAGAGGCGCTCGAGGCTCCCCCGCACTTCCAGGGCCGCCGCCTGGGCGGAGAGCCCCGCGTCCTCCCGGAGCCGGTCCTCGAACTCCCGTCCGCGGGCCTCCAGGTTCTCGGCCAGGAAGTACAGGACCTGCGACCGGAGGTGGGCGGTGGCCCCGGACCATCCGGGGAGGGCCTTCCGGGCCGCCTCCACGGCGTTCCGGATGTCCTTCCGGTTCCCGCGCCCTACCACGCCCGCCACCCGGAGGTCGGATCGGTCCTGGTCCCTCCCCTGGTTGTCATGACATGTAATGACAAGACTCGTTCCCCCGTCCGGCCGCGGCTGCTTCCCCCCGATGTAGAGCTTCGGGGTCCGGTCCAGGACGCCGCTCCCGCCGGGTCGTCCCGCCCCCGGCCGGACGTCGGCCCGGCTCCGGGGTGCATGCGGTCCGGTGGCATCCCCTGAAGAGGAATTCCCGGGGGAACCCGGACCCTTCGGACGGAGGTACGCCGTGAGCCCCTCCCGGCCTCCCTCTCTCCCGAACCCGCTCTCCCGCACCCCCCCGAACCCCGAGGCGGCGTCGAAGACGTTCGTGCAGTTGACCCAGACCGTGCCGGCCTCGAGCTGCGGCGCCATGTCGAGGGCCAGGTTCAGGTTCTCGGTCCAGACCGAGGCGGCGAGTCCGTAGCGGGTGTTGTTCGCGAGCGCGATCGACTCCTCCGGGGTGCGGAAGGTCATGAGGACCACCACGGGCCCGAAGATCTCCACCTGGGCGAGCGTCCCTGCCGGATCCACCCCGGTGCAGAGGGTGGGGGGGTAGAAGCACCCGTCGGCGGGGAGGGGGTTCTCCTTCCCGGAGGGCTGCCAGATCTCGGCCCCCTCGGCGCGCCCCGCCTCCACGAGCTCGCGGATGCGATCGAGCTGCCTCGGGTCCACCACGGCCCCCATGTCGACCCCCTTGTCCAGGGGGTCGCCCAGCCGGAGCGTTTCCATGCGGGCGCGGAGCTTCGCCACGAGGGACTCGGCGACCCCCTCCTGCACGAGGATCCGCGAGCCCGCGCAGCATACCTCCCCCTGGTTGAACCAGATCGCGTCCACGACTCCCTCCACCACCGAGTCCAGGTCGGCGTCGTCATAGACGAGGAAGGGGGACTTCCCGCCCAGCTCGAGGGTGAGGGCCTTTCCGGTGCCTGCGGTTTCACGCCGCAGGATGCGTCCCACCTCGGTGGATCCGGTGAAGGCCACCTTGCGGACCCCCGGGTGGGCGGCGAGCGCAGCACCGGTTCGCCCGTCGCCGGTGACGATGTTCACGACCCCCGGGGGAACCCCCGCCTCACGACACAGGTCGGCAAAGAGGAGCGCGGTGAGGGGGGTGTACTCCGCGGGCTTCAGCACCACCGTGTTCCCGCAGGCGAGCGCCGGGGCGATCTTCCACGCGAGCATCAGGAGGGGGAAGTTCCAGGGGATGATCTGTCCCACGACGCCGTGGGGCTCCCGGTCCGGGAACTCCCGGTCCACGAGGGCGGCCCACCCGGCGTGGTGGTGGAAGTGCCGTGCCACCAGGGGGATGTCCAGGTCCCGGCTCTCGCGGATCGGCTTTCCGTTGTCCAGGGACTCGAGGACGGCGAAGAGGCGGCTGTGCTTCTGGATCCCGCGCCCCAGGGCGTAGAGGACGCGGCCCCGGCCATGCCCCCCGAGGGCCTCCCAGGCGGGAAGGGCGGCCTCCGCCGCCTCCACGGCCCGGTTGACATCGGCCTCGGTCCCCTGGGCGACCCGGGCGAGGAGCTCTCCGGTGGCAGGGTTCACGGTCTCGAATTCCGTTTCCCCGGCATCGCCCGCGGGGGGCTCGGTCCACGCGCCCCCGATGAAGTGCCCGAACCGGCGCCCCCGGGCCTCGAGCCAGGCCTCGGCGGGGCCCCGGCTCTCGGGGGCGGGTCCGTATTCCAGCGTCTGGAAGAGCTCGGTGATCGTCGACATGGGAGCCTCAGGCCATCGGGTGGCGGTGCCAGGCGGAGTAGCGCCCGGTCACGTGGTGCTCGAGCTGGCGCTCGATGTCGGAAAGGAGGGAGGAGGCCCCGAAGCGGAAGCGGTCGGCCTCGAGCCAGCGGACCCCGAGCTCCTCGCGCATCAGGATCATCCACTGCATGGCGTCCTTCGCGGTGCGGATCCCCCCGGCCGGCTTGAACCCCACCTCGTGCCCCGTCCGCTCCCGGAAGGTCCGGATGGCGCGGGTCATGACGAGCCCCACGGGGAGGGTGGCGTTCACGGACTCCTTTCCGGTGGAGGTCTTGATGAAGTCCGCGCCGGCCATCATGCAGACGGCGCTCGCCCGGGCCACGGTGGTCAGGGTGGCGAGCTCGCCGGTGGCGAGGATCGTCTTCAGGTGGGCGTCTCCGCACGCGTCACGGTAGCGCCGGACCTCGTCGTAGAGGGCGGCCCAGTTCCCCGAAAGGGCGTGGGCGCGGGTGATCACCACGTCGATCTCCTCGGCCCCCGCCGCCACCGAGGCTTCGATCTCCGCCACCTTCTGGGGCATCGGGGAGAGGCCGTGGGGAAATCCCGTGGAGACCGCGGCCACCGGGATTCCGCTTCCCTCGAGGGCCTCGAGGGCGGTTTCCACCCAGTGGTGGTAGACGCAGACGGCGGCGGTCCGGATCGGGAGCCCTTCCGCGCCCATGGCCTCCAGGAGGTCGCGGCGCACGGGGCTTCGGGCCTTGGCACAGAGACGCCGGACATTCGTCGGGGTGTCGTCGCCCGCGAGGGTGGTCAGGTCCATCAGCGTCACGGCCCTGAGGAGCCAGGCGGCCTGCCACTCCTTCTTGACGCTCCGGCGGGCTCCCAGCTGGGCGGCGCGGCGCTCCACCGCGCTCCGGTTCACCTGGATCCCGCGCACCCACTCGAGGTCGAGGGGGATGCCCGGGTTCCGGACGCCGTGGTCGTGGGGGGCGCCCCGCGGGGCGTCGGGGGCCTTCGGGGACCGGACCGGGGAGGAGGCCGAGGCGGTGCCGGGTCTGGACATGGCGGGCAGGGATGTGGGGGTGGAAATCCGGGGGCGGGGGCCCGGTACATCCGGAGCCTCCAACCTACCGAAGGGGGCCCCCGGGATCCACGGTCCGGTCCGGAAGGAAGGGGACCGAGTCGCCGGGCGTGACGATCCAGTCCTCGTACCACTGGGCCCTCCGCTGGGTGCGGCCGTCGCGGAGGCTCCGCCAGGTCACCGACTCGAGGGGGAGGAGCCGGGGGGGCGGTGCGCCGGCGGGAGGCTCGACGAAGCGGGCCCATCCGCCCGCGGCCTCGTCGGGCTCAGGCGTCCGGAAGCGCCACTCCGCCCGGATGAGCACCGTGTCGGCGGTGAGCTCGAGCGCTCCGTCCAGCGCCGGGCGCCGGGGGTCCGGGGCGCAGAAGGCGAGGATCCACCCCCCGCCCGACCGGGCCGTGGGTTCGCGGAAACGGTGGTGCGTGGCGAAGGGGAGGGTCGCGAAGTGGGAGGCGAAGTCCGCCTCGAGGGGGGCATAGGACCAGGCGTCGTACGACCCGTCGAAGTCCGTGCGCCGGACGAGGAAGGCGTACCCCTCGCGGTCGACCCGCCGCTCCCAGGAGAGCCGGAGTCGGCCGGAGAACCCCCGCTGCCCCGCCACGAGCTCCTCGGTCCCGGTCTCCCCCGAGGCGTTGGTCGAGAGGAAGGGGGTTCGGGCGGCGGCTCCGGCGAGGGTATCGGTCCGTGCCAGGGTGTAGGTCGCCGCACCGGCCCGGTCGAGGTCGTCGGGGTGGATCCGGGCCATCGCCTCCCAGAGTGCCCAGGCGTCGGGATCGCTCCGTGCGGGGCAGGGCTCCACGACCCCCTCGACCTCGATCGCGGGGAGGGGAAGGGGGGCCGGGACAAGCTGCAGGCGGATGGGTGCCCCCGAGAGCTCCTCCGCCGCAAGGGGGCGCGAGAGGGGCGCATAGCCAAGGCGTTCGGCCACGATCGAAATCGGGCCGGGGCCCGCCGGGCGGCGGATCCGGAAGGCTCCCTCGGGATCGGAAAAGGTCGACGCGGACGGACGCCCGTCCACCACGAGTGCCACCCTCACCCCCACGAGCCCCCGCCCCTCCGGGTCCGTCACGGTTCCCCGGAGTTCCTCCTGCCCGGGGGAGGCAGCCCGGAGGACGCCCACCGCCGCGAGGAGGAGGAGGAGCGCTGCGGGGAACGCGGAGCGGTGGAAGGGGGTCATGGTGCCGGCGGCCGGAGACGGGGGGCGAGTGCGCTCCCTGATAGCGTCGGAACCCCCGCCCGGGTTCCAATGGGAATGCCCGGCCCCGCCCGTTCCGGAGCCGGTCCGGGACCGGGAGGCCCCGAAATGACCCACCGTGGGACATTTCGGCCCACCGGGGTCACGCTCGCGGGAAGGGGTCGTGACCCCCGAGGCCGGGGATCCACGGCGCCACGCGCCGTTCGTAGGGCCGGACGGAGGTGGCATGGAACGTGCGCCCTTGTCGGTCGGCGTCGCTCCGCGTCCGCCCCGGAACACCGACCGCGTCGTCACGTCGGCACCACCATCGATCGAACCCGAGCACCGGAGAAGAACCATGAACCGAATCCTCGTCCCGCTAGACGGTTCGGCCCTCGCCGAAACCGCGCTCCCCGTGGCCCTCGGGATCGCCCGACGCTTCGGGGCGGAGCTCCAGCTGGCCTCGGTGGTCTCGGACCTCCCGCCGGTGCCCCTGGCCGCCGGTGACGGCGAGCTGATCACCCGGTGGTTCGAGGCCGAGGAGGGACGGGCCGGCGACTACCTTGGAAAGGTGGCCGAGGGGCTTTCCGCCGAGGGGACCGGCGGGATCAACACCACGGTCCGGAGCGGCCCGGTGGCCCGGACCCTCCAGGAGGTGGCCGATGCCGGAGGTGTGGGACTCGTCGTGATGACCACCCACGGTCGGGGCGCCTGGCAGCGCGCCTGGCTCGGGAGCGTCGCCGACGCCATGGTCCGACAGGGCGGCCGTCCGGTCCTCCTCCTCCGCGAGCGCGACACGGGTCCCCTCGCGGCGTCGGGCGCGCCCCGGAAGGTCGTGGTTCCCCTCGACGGGTCCGAGGCCGCGGAGACGGCCTTGAGGGCGGTGGAGCCCCTCCTCGATCCGGAGGGCTCGACGGTTGAGCTCGTGCTGGTTCTCCAGGAGCCCATGCCCATGGCCACCTCCTACCTCCCGCACGCCGTCGCCGAAGGGGGGCTCATGGAGGCTCGCAAGGAGCGTTCGCGGGCCTACCTCGAGGGGGTGCGCAAGGACCTGGCGGACCGGGGATTCCGGGCCGAGGTCCGGATCCTCACTGCCGGAGACGCCGGTCACGGCATCCTGAGCCACCTCCAGGGCTCCGGGGCCGATCTCGTCGCCGTGGCCACCCGGGGTCGCGGAGGGGCGGCCCGGTTCCTCCTGGGGAGCGTCGCGGACAAGGTGATCCGGAGTTCGCCGGTACCCGTCCTCGTGGCGCGTCGCGCCGCCGACGACGAGAAGTGACCTGGCGCGGGGCCGGGACGGCAGGGCTCACTCCGGGCCGCTGCCGCTCCCGGCCCCGGTTTCATCCCCCGGCCCTGCGGTGTCGGGGTTCCCGGCGACCGGGAGGGTGAAGGCAAAGGTGCTCCCCGCCCCCTCCCGGGATTCCGCCCAGATCCGCCCGCCGTGCCCGCGTACGATCCCGCGGGCGATGGCAAGGCCCAGTCCCACCCCCTTGCTCCGCCCCTTCCCGGCGGTCCAGAACCGGTCGAAGACCCGCTCCAGGTCCGCGGCGGGGATCCCGGGGCCCGTGTCCTCCACGCGTATTTCCACCTCGGTGGCCACGAGGCGGCACCAGATCCGCACGCACCCCTCCTCGGGCGTATGCTTGACCGCGTTTCCCACGAGGTTCGAGAGGACCTGCTGGATCCGGTCCGAGTCCAGGTCCAGGGGAGGGAGCCCCTCGCGGGGGATCTCGTTCTCGATGCGGATCGCCTTGACCCGGGCCAGGGGAGCCAGCATCTCGAGGGCTTCGAGCACGAGGACGCCCAGGTCCCGGGGGGCACGCTGGAGCTCCAGACGTCCGGCCTCCATCCTCCGCACCTCGAGGAGATCCTGGATCAGCCGTTCCATTACCTCGGCGGAGCGCCGGATCGCGGTCAGGTAGTACTCCTCCTGCCCCGGGCGCCCGCCGGCGCGGCCTGCCCGTGAGCGCTCCATGGCCTCGAGGCCGATGAAGATGGCCTGGAGCGGGTTCCCGAGGTCGTGGGAGACGATTCCCAGGACCTCGTCGCGCGCTTCGATGGCACGCCGGGCGTCGCGATACAGACGCGCGTTGTCGATGGCCGTGGCCGCCCGCACCCCGAGTTCCCGCGCCAGCTCCAGGTCCTCCCGGTCGTAGGGCCGGTGCTCGAACGGGTGCCCGGCCCGGGGAATGGCCGGGCCGCAGCGCATGCAGAGGAGTGCCCCCATGGTCCGGCCCCGCGCCTGGAGGGGCACCACGATGGAGGACCGGGCCTCGAGCGCATCCAGAAGCCGCCGGTGGAGTTCGTCCTGGGCCACCGCGTCGAGGAAGGCCTCCGTCACCTCGGGAAGGAAGGTGGACGTTCCGGCGTGCAGCGCGTCGCTCATGAGGTGGGGGCGCGTGCGGTCGAGCTCCAGGGCGGCGAAGGCGGCCGCCACCTCTGCCTTTCCGGGATCCCGGTGCAGCGCCTCCACCCGCCGCACCGAGCCGTCCTCCTCGTCCACCATGTCGATGATGCAGAAGTGGGCGAGATCCTCCACGGCGAGGGAGGCCACGGACCGGAGCGTCTCCTCCACGTCGAGAGAGCCCTGGAAGGTCTGGCCCACTCGCGCCAGGAACGCCTGCCCCCGCTCTCGCCTCACCCGATCCGAGACGTCCCGGAGCATCACGGTGAAGTGGAGGGTGCCTTCCACGTCGAGCTTCAGGATCGAGGCCTCTGCGGGGAACTGGGAGCCGTCCTTGCGGAGCCCGCTGATCTCCTGCCGCTCCGCCATCCGTCGGGCAGGGGTCCTGGACTCGGCGAAGCGGGCCACGTGCTGCCGGTGGACACCGCGGGCCGGCTCCGGGAGGAGGATCTCGAGAGGGCGCCCCAGGACCTCGGCGGCCTCGTACCCGAAGGTCGTCTCGGCGCCATGGTTGAAGAGGGTGATCCGGTGATCGCCGTCCACCGAAACGATGGCCTCGGTGGCGATCTCCACGATCCCTGAAAAGCGAGCGTCCGACGCCCGAGCCGCCGCCTCCCGCTCCTCGATGGCCCGGAGCTCGGTGAGGTCGGTCCCGGTGGCCAGGATCGCCCCGGGCGCGCCCCCGGGCCCGTCCAGGATCGCGTAACTCCACGCGAGGAGCCGGGTGTCTCCGTCGCGGGTCCGGATCCGGACCTCGAGAGGCCTCGTGGTCTCCCGCTCCCGGACGCTCCGGAAGAGCTCCGTGAACCCACCCAGGTCCTCCTCCGGGATGAGCACCTCGGCCACGGGCCGTCCCTGGACCTCGTCGCTGGACCACCCGCACACCGCCTCCATGGCGGGGTTCAGGTGCAGGATGCCTCCCTCCCGGTCCACCACCACCACGGGCGACGGGAGCACGCGGGGGAGGTCGTGGTGGAGCGCGAGGGGATCGAGCGGGGTCTTCGACACGTGCGGACCAGTGCGGGAGCAGGGGGCAAGCGGGCGACAAGGTATGAAGGAGGGACGGGAGGCGACAGGGGCTCCCCTGACCCAACCCGGACCCTTCTGCGCCCCAACGGGTCACAATGTCTCGATGCGGGACAGTATGCGTCCTGCCGGGCGCGAGCCGTCCATCGTGCCCCAGCCGGAACCTCATGATGGAGAAGGCCTTGCGCGTCCACTGGATCCGGGCCCGCGCGGCACGGAGCTTGAACCATCGTCCCCCGGAACCCCGGGCCGTCGTCGGACGCTTCCGGACCCTTCCCTCAGAACCGAGCTTCCGAGACCATGCGCACCGTACGCGACATCATGAAGTCCGACCTGATCTCCGTCCGCACCGGAACCACCGTGGACGACCTCATCCAGCTCCTCGACGACGAGGGGATTTCCGGTGTGCCCGTTCTGGACTCGGCGGACCGGATCCGGGGGGTCGTCTCCCGGACCGACGTGATCCGGGCCGCGGCCCGGGCCCGGGAAGTTCCTGCACCGGACAGCTTCTGGGAGGCGCTGGGTGCCGAGCCCGAAGAGAACGAGGAAGATGCCTCCTGGTTCCTGGCACCCGAGTCCGCCGTCTACGTCATGGCATCAACCTCCTTTCCGAGCCTCGGCTTCGGCGAGATCACCGTCGACGAGATCATGACCCCGGTGGCCTTTTCGGTGGATCCCGACATGCTGGTCTGGGAGCTCGCCGACTTTCTCGTGCGGGGGCGGATCCATCGTGCCCTCGTGGTTGACGAGGACCGCCTCGTGGGGATCGTGACCGCCTTCGACGTGATGCGCGTCATGGCGGGAGACGCCTCGACGTGAACGTGCTCCCCCCCGGGCCGGGTGCCGGCTCGGACCCCGTGGGTGTCGTGGCCGGGACCGCGGCCCAGGAGATCGGCTCCGCGCTCACCGCCATCCAGGTGGCGGTGGACCGGCTGGAGCGGTCCCTCCCGGACCCGGAACGCGCGCCCCCGGAGTTCGGACTGATCCGCGAGCAGAGCGAGCGACTGGCCCGACTGGCCCGGTATCTCCTCGAGCTCTCGCGCCCGGCCCGGGATGCAGGAGCCCCGCGTCCCCTGGATGTGGGGTGGTTTCTCCGGCGCATCACCGCGCCCCTCGAACGGGAGCTCGCCGCCTCGGCGATCGAGCTTCGCCTCGCCGCGCCGGCCTCACCCGGCTCCGGTGGCTACGGTGGGCCTGTCGTCCGGGCCGATGCCGAGCGGGTGCGGGAGGTCCTCCTTGCCCTCGTGGCGAACGCCCGGACGGCGGCCCAGGCCGCTCCGCCCCCGCGGTGGATCCGGATCGTCCTCGACCCCCGGCCCGACGGCGGCGCGGAGATCCGCGTTTCGGATTCGGGCCCCGGGGTCCCCGAAGGGGCGGAGGAGCGCATCTTCCTTCCCTTCGTTTCCGGGTGGGGCGGACACGGGATGGGGCTCTCCCGGTCCCGCCGGACCCTGGCCGACGCCGGCGGCGGTCTCAGGCTCAACCGGCTGGCCGGCGGGAACTGCGAGTTCGTCCTGACCCTCGAACCCTTCATCCAGGAATCCCCATGAACCGCGCTTCAACCCTGGCAGATACCGCCCGCGAGGAGCCGAAGTCGGTGACCGCCCTTCCGCGCGTCCTCGTCGTGGAGGACGAGGAAGTGATCCGGGAACTCCTGGAGCAGACCCTGGCGGAGGAGGGGTTCCGCGTCGACGTGGTCCCCACCGGAGAGGCGGCCCTCAAGCGCCTGGAGAAGGCGCTCTACGACGTGGTTCTCCTCGACCTGAACCTTCCCGGGATGCACGGCCTGAACGTCCTCTCGGCGGCCCCGGCCACGCAGACCGACGCGCAGTTCATCGTGATGACCGCCTTCGGAAGCGTGGACACCGCGGTGGAGGCGATGAAGCTCGGCGCCTTCGACTACATCAACAAGCCGTTCCGGATCGAGGAGCTCCTCATGACCCTCAGGCGGGCCGTCGAGGAGACGGACCTCCGGCGGGAGGTGGCTCGCCTCCGCAGTCTCGTGGGATCCGGTGTGCGCGAGCGCATTCTCGGAAAGACGCCCGCGATCCAGCGGGTCTTCGACATGATCGAGCGGGTTGCCCCGACCCGGGCCAACGTCCTGGTCGTCGGCGAGACCGGCACGGGGAAGGAGCTCGTGGCCCGTGCCGTCCACGACGTGTCCGACCGGGCGCGGCGGAGCTTCATCCCGGTGAACTGCTCGGCGCTCCCCGAGACCCTCCTCGAGAGCGAGCTCTTCGGCCACGTGAAGGGGGCCTTCACCGGGGCGGTCCAGTCGCGGCGTGGGCTCTTCGAGGCCGCCCAGGGCGGGTCCCTCTTCCTCGACGAGATCTCCACGATCTCCCCGGCGATCCAGGTCAAGCTCCTCCGCGTGCTCCAGGAGCGGAGGATCACCCCGGTGGGTGGCGCGGAGTCCATCCCGGTGGACTTCCGCCTGATCGCGGCCACGAACGAGGAGCTCGAATCCCTGGTGGAATCGGGGAAATTCCGCGAGGACCTCTACTACCGGCTGAACGTCTTCCCGATCCGCGTGCCTCCGCTCCGCGAGCGACGCGAGGACATCCCGATCCTTGCCAACGCCTTCCGGCTTCGCTTCGCCGAGGAGAACGGGGTGAACGCCCCGGAGATCCTCCCGGACACCCTTGCCCGCATGATGGCCTACGACTGGCCCGGGAACGTCCGCGAGCTGGAGAACTCCATCGAACGCGCGCTCATTCTCCACTCCGGTGCCCGAGCCCTCCCCTTCGAACCTTCCGCCACCGGCGCGGTCCGGGAGGAGCGGGGGCTCGTGAACCGGGCCGCTGCCGAGGGATGGTCGCTCGACCGGCTCGAACGGGAGTATATTCTGGAGGTCCTCGATGCCCAGGGGTGGCACCAGGGGAAGGCTTCGGCGATCCTCGGAGTGAACCGGAGGACGCTCTACCGGAAGCTCAAGCAGTACCGAGAGGAAGGGGTGCTCCCCGAAGACGGCCGGGGCACCGACTGACCCACGGGCGCCAGGAGGGGGTGTGGAGGAGGCCGACCGCAAGTTCAGGACGAGAGCACTGACCCTCGAGGAATCGAACGACTTCCTCTCCACCGCCCGCTTCGGCCGCCTCGCCTTCGTGGAGGGGACGCGGGTCACGATCCGCCCGGTGGGGATCGCCTTCGACGGCGACTGGATCTTCGGGCGAATGGAGGCGGGGGGGAAGGTGGAGGCGCTCCTGCACAACCCCTGGGTGGCGCTCCAGGTGGACGAGGTCCGCGGGCCCTGGGAGTGGACGAGCGTCCTGGTTCACGGGGCGATCCACTTCCTCGAGCCGGAGGGGGGGAGGGTGGCCGACCAGGTTCGCCGGCAGGCCGTGGTGGCCCTTTCCCGGAGCTGGCCCGACCTGGGCGGCAGCTCGGACCCGGGCGCGCACCGGTCGATCCTCTTCGGGGTCACCCCGCAGGAGGTGACCGGAAGGCAGGGGTGGCTCGAGGGATGACGTCCGGCGGCAGGGTGGGGGGGAAGGCCTCCGGATCCGCCCGGATGCTCCTCGTCGGTTACCTGGCGGTGGCTGCAGCGGCGGTCCTCCTCGTGGACGCCGGCACCGACCTCCTGGTCTCCGACCCTTCGCTCCGGGGCCCCCTTCGCCTCCTGGGGATGCTCGGGATCGTGGCCGTCTCCGGGGTCCTGCTCCTGCGGGTCCGGCGCCCCGACCCGGGCTCCCCGGCCCTTCCTCCGAACCATCCCGACATCCTCTTCGACGCGGTGGCCGGGGACCCGCCCCGCCTCACGCGAGTCGAAGGAGGGGTGCACTCCCTTTCCGGGTACGACCCTGAGGACCTCGAGGCCGACCCGGAGCGCTGGCGGAAACTCCTCCATCCGGAGGACCGGGACCGCTGGGACCGGCTGATCCGGGACGCGGCCCGGGGTGCCGCCCCGACTCCTCCCACCCCCCTCCGCTGGATTTCGCGCCAGGGCGCCGTTCACGTGGGCTCCGTCGTCGCGGCTCCCATCCGCGATCCGGGGGACCCCGGTTTCCGGGTCCGGGGGGTGATCCGGGCGGTCGCCACCGTCGATCCCGCCGCGCCCCGACCCCCGGGACCCACCGGCCTCGAGGGGTTCGTGCGGCGGGCCGATGCCGCCTTCCTCCTCCTCGCCCCGGATGGAACGCTGAGGGTGGCGGGTCCACGTGCCCCGGAACTCGTGGACTGGCCCGGGGGCGACCTGGAGCCGGGCACCCCCGTCCGCCTCCCCGAAGGCGGGCTTCTCCTCGATGCCCTCCTTGCCTCGGATCCGGCGGTCCTGCACGTGGACTCCCTCACCGGGAGCCCTCGGGCGGTGGAGCTCGTGCCCCTCCTGGACGACCCCGGGGCCCTCCCCCCTTCCACGGAGTTCCTCGTGCTCGTCCGCGACGGGTCCCGCCGGGCATCCCTCGAAGCGAGGATCCGGGAGGCGCAGCGCTTCGACGTCCTCGGGCCCTTCGCCGGGGGCGTGGCGCAGGAGCTTCGCGATCTCCTCGGAGGGGTGGTGGTGCAGGGGGAGGCGGCCCGGGCGGCCCTCGGCGCCGGGGACCCGGACGAGGCGGAGCGCCTCCTCGGCGGCCTCGAGGCCTCGGCGCGAAGGGGGTCGGCGGTCGTGCGTCGCCTCCTCTCGCTCGGCGAGGGAGGAGGGGGTGCCGGCCGGGTCCTGGATGTCGGGAACCTCCTCGAGGAGCTTCGCCCCGGACTGCGCCCCCTGGTCCGGCCTTCGACCCGACTCGAAGTGCATGTCGAACCCGGTCTTCCGGGGCTCCATGCCGACCCGGGTTCCGTCGAGGAGATCCTCGGCCACCTCGTGCGCAACGCCGCCGAAGCGGTGGGCGAGGAGGGGAGGGTCACCGTCTCGGCGGAGTCGTGGGCCCCCGTGGGGACGGGCGAGGGTGGGCGCGGGCTCCTTCTTTCGGTGGCCGACGACGGTGCGGGAATGAACGCCCGCGTGCGGCACCGGATCTTCGAGCCCTTCTTCACCACGAGGGCCCGGGCCGGAGGGGTCGGCCTCGGACTCCCTCGCGTGCGCGCCCTGGTCCACGAGATGGGTGGCACGGTCTCGGTGGAAAGCGGAGAAGGGGAGGGAACCACGGTGCGCCTTCTCCTCCCGGGGGTTTCCCCGGACCCCCGACCGGCGTCCGCGCCCCCGGGCGTGGCCGAAGCGGACGAGGGCCGGATCCCGGCGTCCCCCGACGGCGGGACGGAGCGGCTCCTCGTGGTGGATGACGAAACGGCGATCCGGGCCACCTCGAGCCGGATCCTCCGGGGGCTCGGGTACACGGTACTCGAGGCCACCGACGGCTCCGCGGCACTCAGTCTCCTCACCGGCGGTGGCCCCGCCCTCGAAGGCGGGGTGACCGTCGACCTGATTCTCACCGACGTCGTGATGCCCCGCATGGGCGGCCCCGAGCTCGTGCGGCGCTACCGGGAGGCGGGGGGGCAGGCCCCGGTCCTCTACATGAGCGGGTACGAACTCGGAGACATCGGCGACACGCTCCGCCTCGTGGAGCACGCCCCGTTCATCGAGAAGCCCTGGACGGTGGCCGATCTCGCCGCGAGGATCCGGGCGCTCCTCGACGACCCCTCCCCATCCGCTTCCCGGAACCCCCCGGAGTCCGGTTGAACCCCGTCCACGCCATCGTGAATCCGAACGCGCGAAGCGGGAGGGGGCGCCAGGTCCTCGCCCCGCTGGAGCGCGCCCTGGGCGCGACGGGCCGCCCCTTCCGCATCCACCGGACGGAAGGCCCCGGCCATGCCCGGACCCTGGCCCTCGAGGTCACCCGCTCGGGCGAGCCCGGGCCCCTCCTCGTGGTGGGTGGAGACGGGACCCTCCACGAGGTCGCGAACGGACTCCGCGATGGGGGCTTCCCCGAAGGCTTTCCCCTGGCCCTCCTCCCCGTGGGGACCGGCAACGACTTCCACCGCATGCTCCGCTCGGGGGGCGGGTTCGACGACACCCTTTCCCTTCTCGCCGACGGGGAGGTGCGCGGCTTCGACCTGGGGCTCGCCCGGTGGGCCGGAGGGGAGGAGGTGTTCGTGAACCTCTTCGGCGTGGGGATCGACGTGGCGGTGCTCCGGCGCCGCGACCGCTTCGCCCGCCTTCCCGGCCTCCTCCAGTACGGGGCCGCCCTCTTCTCGGCGCTCCGCGGGTTCCGCCCCCCCCCGGTGCGGGTCTCCTTCCCCGACGACGCGACGCACCCCGGCCACGACACCCGGGCGCTCCTGGCGGCGGCCACCGTGGGGCCCTCCATCGGGGGCGGCTTCCTCCTGAACCCCCACGCCCGTCCCGACGACGGCCGCCTCGACCTCTTCCTCGCCGAGCCCTTGAACGCAGTGGAGGTCATGCGCCACCTTCCGGGGGTCGTTCGCGGAACGCTCGGGACGACGGACCGGATCCACCGGGCCACCTTCGAGCGGGTACGCCTCGAGGCCCCCGACGGGGCGCGCCTGGCCTTCGAACTCGACGGAGAACTGATGCCCGAAGAACACCCGTGGATCGAGATCGAGGTCCTCCCCCGCGCCCTTCCCATCCTCGACCGTCAGGGTCGGGCATGAGGGGCCGCGCAGGGCGTGGGGCCGCGGGCTTCCTCGCCGCCGTCACCGCTGCCTTCGTTTTCCTCGGCGGCCCAGGCGGGCTCCGAGCCCAGGGGGCGCCGACCCCCACCCTGTCCCCCGGCCCTGCCGTGCCGGGCGCTCCCGTGGTCCCCGTGCTTCCGTGGGGTGCCGTGGGTCTCCCTTCCGGAGGGGGGGCGGAGGCTTCCGGGAGCGCTGTCTTCCAGGACGCCGCCGTGACCCCCAGGGGCGCCTTCCTCCGTTCGCTCGTCCTTCCCGGGTGGGGGCACGTGGCGGCGGGGGCCCATGGCCGGGCGGCGTTCTACGTGGCGGCGCAGGGGGGAAGCGGGTGGATGCTCGCCAAGTCCCTCGAGCGGCGCCGGAGCGCGAACCGGTTTCGCGCGTCGGAGATGCGCCTCGTCGAGGACGAGATCCGGGCGGCCGGAGTGTCCCGCCCGGATTCAGTCCGCCTCCTCGCCATGGCCGACCCCCGGGTGGAGCGGTGGGAGGAGCTCGTGGAGGTCCGGTCCGACCAGGTGGAGGACTGGATCGCCCTCTCCGTGTTCCTCGCCCTCCTGGGAGCCACCGACGCCCTCGTTGCCGCCCACATGGCCGACACCCCCGAGCCCCTCTCGATCCGCATCCTTCCCGAGGGGCGCGGTGGGGGGTGGAGTCTGACCCTCAGCCTTCCGTGGGGGGGCCGAGGGGGGGGCGGGCCCTGAAGCGTTCCGGGGTGCCGTCGTTCCACGCGAGGAGTCGCGGGTCCTCCCCGGGGGAAAACTCCACCCAGGTGCAGTGAAGGAGCCAGTCGCCGGAGTTCAGGTAGTGGCGGCCGGGGGCGATGGTGACCCGGGCGGGCCGGTGCGTGTGACCGAGGAGCACGGCGTCGAGGGTCTCGTCGGCGAGGAGGCGCTCCCGCGCCCACCGTTCGAGCTCGGAAGCACGTTCCAGGATCCGGGGATGCGACGCGTCGGACCGCTCCTCCGTGCGGGACACCGCCCGGGCGATCCCGGCCCCCACGTCGGGGTGGAGCCAGCGGAATCCCCACCGGGCGAACCGGCTCCTCAGGATCCCGCGGAGGACGCGGTAGCCCAGGTCTCCCCGGCCGAGGCCGTCGCCATGGGCGACGAGGGCCCGGCGCCCTCCCAGCTCGAGGACCACCGGATCGGGGTGCACGTGGAGCCCGATCTCGTCCCGGAGAAAGGAGCCCCCCCACCAGTCGTGGTTCCCTCCGAGAAAGTCGATCCGCACCCCGGCGTCCACGAGGGCGGCGAGGGCCCCGAGTACCCGGGTGTGCCCCCTCGGAACGGCGCTTCCATACTCGAACCAGAAGTCGAAGAGGTCCCCGTTCAGGACCAGGTGCCGGCCACGGTCGGGCACCTGCTCGAGCCAGGAGCGGAAGGCGGCGGCACGCTCGGGGGGAGCGGCGCCCAGGTGCTGGTCGCTGGCCACGAGGGCGGTGCGTTCGGGGTCCATGGCGCGGGAAGGTAGCCCTCCGGCAGGCGGCAGGGTAGCGGACACCGGGGGGGTGCCTTCTGCGTCCCGTGAACGGAGCCCCGGCCCGGCCTGCCTCCATGACCCGGGCG